>NZ_JBFANB010000007.1:0-384280 GCF_040659625.1 Nonomuraea sp. NPDC049750 | reverse complement strand
GCAAGCTCGTCGAGCGGCCGGACGAAGCGCCCTCCGAGGAGGAGTCGCCCATCGCCGCTTAAAAGATCTTGATCCACAAGTATTGACGATTGCTCCCTTGATGACGCTGGGCGACGTCAACAAGGACGGAAACACCGACATCGCTTCCGTCCGCGAAGGCACCGGCACCCTCTACCTCTGGAACGGCAAGGGCAGCAACAACTTCTCGAGTGCCATCGAGATGGGCCCCGGCTGGACCCCGTACTTCTAACCACCCCACCCCGCCGGGACGACCCGGCGGGGCAACATCTGTAGTCTGCGGCGGGTGACCACGTACCGGATCCTGGTTGTGGACGACGATCACGCCATCCTGCGGTCGCTGCGTCGCGGGTTGCGGCTGGAGGGGTTCGTCGTGGACACCGCCGAGTCAGGGCGGCAGGCGTTGGAGCGGGCGGTCGGGCAGCCCGATGCCATTGTCCTGGACGTGTCCATGCCGGGAATGTCGGGCATCGAGGTGTGCGGTCGATTACGGGAGGCCGGGTCGCAGGTGCCGGTGCTGATGTTGTCGGCGATGGACGAGGTGGCCGACCGCAAGGCCGGGCTGGCGGCGGGTGCCGACGATTACGTGATCAAGCCGTTCGACCTGGGCGAGCTGGTGTTGCGCCTGCGCGCACTGCTCCGCCGTGCCGGGCGCGCCGCCACCGGCACGACGGTACGCATCGGGCCGCTGGTCATCGAGCCGGATGCCCGTGGGGTTACCTTGCGCGGCCAAGCGGTCGAGATGACGCGGCGCGAGTTCGACCTGCTGGAGGTGCTGGCGCGGAACGCCGGGATCGTGCTGACCCGTGCCGTGCTGCTGGAGCGGGTCTGGGGCTACGACTTCGAGGTGAGCGACAACGCGGTGGACACGTTCGTCGGCTACTTGCGGCGCAAGCTGGAGGCGGGCGGCGAGCCGCGCATGCTGCACACCGTACGCGGCGTCGGGTTCGTGCTGCGCGAGCCATAAAGCCATGAAACCGCGAGAGAGAGCCATGAAGCTGTCCACGCGCTTCGCGCTCTGCCTGGCCGTTGCCGTCCCGCTGCTGGTGGCGCTGGCCGGGCTGGTCGTGCTGATGCTCGTCTCACAGGATTTGCGCACCCAGCGGGATGATCAGCTCGCGGCGCGGTTGCGGACACTGGCCCCGATGGCGAGGACGTACGCCTGGCGAACCGATGTGCTGCGTGCCGTGCCGCCCGACTTCCTGCAGCGGCGGCTGCTGGCCGCGGCCACCGGCCCGGGCGGGGCGACGGTGGTGGTGGATGACGAGAAACCGCTGGTCATCGGGGACGTGCCCGGCACGCTCCCGGCCGGTGCCGGTCCCGGCGACTACGTCGAGGGGGATCGGCAGTGGCGATTCGTCGCCGCCGAGCTGGGGCCGCGGGGGAGGGCGCGGCTGATCCTGTTCGAGCCGGATGAGCGCCTCACCGGCCAGATCGCCGCCCTGCGTAACCGGCTGGGCTCGGTCACGTTGGTCGCGGTCGGTGTGGGCGTGGTCGCGGGGCTCGTACTCGGCAGGTTCGCGGTGCGGCCGCTGTCGAGGCTGGGCGGGCAGGCACGTGCGATCGACGCGCCCTCCTCTTCCGGTACGCGACTGGCGACCACGGCCGGCGTCACCGAGATCGATGAGCTGGCCCACCTCCTGAACGACCTCCTCGACCGGCGTGACGCGGCCGTGGCCCGTACCGGCGAGGCTCTGGAGACCGCGCGCGCGTTCGCCGCCACCGCCGCGCATGAGCTGCGCACTCCGCTCACCAGCATGGGCACCAACCTCACCCTGCTGGACCACCCCGGGCTGGATGCGGCGGATCGCGCCGAGACCGTCGCCGACCTGGCCGCCGAACACGGCCGCCTCCAGCGGCTCATCACCATGCTGCGCCGGCTCGCGCGCGGCGAGCTGCTCGACGCCTCCGCCTTCGCCGAGACCGACCTGGCCGGCATCGTCAACGACGCGATCGAGGACGCCCGGCGCCGCCACCCGCACGCCACGATCACCGCGCGCGTGCCGGACGCCGTCCGGGTACGCGGCTGGGCGGAGGGCTTGCGCCTGGTCGCCGACAACCTCCTCGACAATGCCGCCGTGCACGGTACGGACGCGTCCGGCCGCACCTCGATCACGATCACCCTGGAGCGTGGGGATGAGATCGTCCTCGCCGTCCAGGACACGGGGCCGGGGATCGAGCCCGAGTGCCGCGAGGCGGTGTTCGCCCGCTTCCACCGTCGCCCCGGCAGCCCGGGCTCGGGGCTCGGTCTCACGTTGGTACGGCAGCAGGCGGCCCTGCACGGCGGCACCGCCTGGCTGGGCGCCTCCCTTGACGGTCCGGGTACGCGGGCCGAGGTACGGCTGCCGGTGACCGAGCGGGAAGCTCCGCGATCCGGGCGGTCCTGGCTGGAATAGCTTCTTGCCAGAGAAATGCCAGAAAAGCACGCCACCATCCCTCCGAACTAACCCTTCGGAGGAGATGACATGCGCATCACCCATTACGCGGTCGCGGTCGCGGCTGCGGTCACGCTGTTCATGCCGTCAGCGGCCTTGGCCGAGACCACTGACGTCATGCAGCCATCGACGCACCCGGTCAAGCTGCGTACCGCCCTCAGAGAACTCTCGGTGACCTACACCTACCAGGGCGAAGAGCACACCTTGGACGACTTCCTCACCCGTACGAAAACCAACGGCTTCCTCGCCCTGGACGGCCAGGACGTCGTCGCGGAGCGCTACACCGGCGCGAACCGTGACACCCGCTTCCAGTCCTGGTCGATGGCCAAGTCGTTCACCGCGACCGCCGTCGGCATCGCGCTCAAAGAGAAGCACATCGGATCGATCGACGACTCCGTGGACAAATATCTGCCCGAGCTGAAGGACTCCGGCTACGCCGGGGTGTCCATTCGCGAGCTGCTGCAGATGTCATCCGGCATCGACTGGGACGAGGCCACCGACGCGCCACGCCTGATGGCCGCGGCCAACAAGGGCTACTCGATCAGCAAGATGGCCGCCCTCCAGAAGCGCGGCTGGGAGCCGGGCAGCCGGTTCGAGTACACCAGCATGAACTCCTTCGTCCTGGCCCGGCTCGTCACCAAAACCACAGGAATGCCGTACTACGACTACGTCGAGCGCAAGATCTGGCAGCCCGCCGGCATGGAGTCCACGGCGACCGTCGGCAACGACTCGCACGGCGACAGCCTGGGCTACTGCTGCTACTACGCCACCGACCGCGACTTCGCCCGCTTCGGCCTGCTCTACCTGCACGGCGGCAAGGCGAAGGGCCACCAGGTCGTACCGGCCTCCTGGGTGAAGGCGTCCACCAAACCGTCCTCGGTCAACCCGAACTATGGCCTGCACTGGTGGCTCGGCGGCGACGGCGGAGATTTCATGGCGGTCGGGCTCGGCGGCCAGTACATCTACGTCTCACCCGAGCAGGGCGTCGTCATCGTCAAGTCGTCCATCGCGGGAAGCGCTGTTGACCAGGAAGAGGCCATCGTCGCGTTCCGCGCCGTGGCGGCCGAGGTGGCCAGGACCCGAGGATGACCGGACAGCCGGTTATAGGGGCTTTCGAGGGTGACTGGAGGGTCGCGTGAGTCTCCGGCTTCTGCGTTTCGTCGTCGCCGCGGGTGTGCTGACGCTCGCGATCGGGCTGGGCAACCTCGTGGACGGTGACGTACGGGCGGGACTTCCGCTGTTCGTCGTCGGACTCGTTTTCGCCGGAGTGCCGGCGGGCCTGCTGGTCCGTCATGTGATCGCGAACTGGACGTCAACAGATTTCCGGCGCTCACCGGCGATGGCGGATCCCGCGATACGGCGCAACTTCCGCAGCGTCGCCGTGCTCGTTATGGCCTACAGCGTGCTGTGGTTCCTCGCGGCCGTCGCGATCCTGGTCTTCGCCTATCGGATCCCGCACGACAACGGCAGCAGCGGCGGATCGATCGCCACTGTGATGGTCATCGGCTGCTTCCTCGCCGGGATACCTACGCTGCTCGGCATCCAGTTTCTCCGGTGCGGGCAGCTGGTGCGGCACGGAGGCACTGAGGGCATCGCGGCCGGGCTGCGGCTTGGCTGGATCGTCGTCGTCATCGGCGGGCTCGCCACCGTGGGCTCGCTGACTCATGACCGCCCCGGCTACGGCACGATCGGGCTCGTCGCCGGCTGCCTGGTCGCCTTCACGCTGGTCAACAACCTCCGATTGAGCATGCTCAGCACCCGGGTCGTTGCGTACGAGCGGCAGGCTTCGGGCAACCGTAAAGGAAGATCATGACCGACATTCGCGTGCCTGTCTTCGCCACCGGCGCCGCCTAGCCTTTCATCGAGGGGAGGGTCACGACGAACTCGCAGCCCGTGCTCTGGGCCGGGCTGCGTAGCTCGATGGTTCCCTGGTGTGCCTCGGCTATCGCGCGGGCGATGGAGAGGCCGAGTCCGCTGCCCTGGCGGCGTACCGGATCGCCCTGAGAGAACCGCTCGAAGAGGTGAGGGCGCAGGCCGGGGTCGATGCCTGCGCCATCGTCGGCCACCACGAGTCGCACAGCGCTGTTCTTTGGCAGCGTGAACAGCGTGACGCGGACCGCCGTACCGGGCGGAGTGTGCTGGAGCGCGTTGCCGAGGAGGTTGCGGACGAGCCGGCGCAGCCGCTCGGCGTCGCCGGTGATGACCAGCGGATCGTCGGACGGCGCCGACAGGGTGATGGGGCGATCGGGGTCGATCAGCCGGGCGTCGTCGACGATGGCCTCGACCAGCTCCACCAGGCGGAGGGGCGCCGTCTCCAGGGGCCGTTGCTGGTCGAGGCGGGCCAGGAGGAGCAGTTCTTCCACCAGGTTGCGCATGCCTGCGGCTTCCTCGGCGATCCGGCTCATCGCGGTCGTCACGGTCGTCGCCGGCAGATCGTTGTGGAAGTACAGCTCGGCCCAGCCGTTGATGGTCGTGAGGGGCGTACGCAGTTCGTGGGAGACGTCCGCGACGAAACGGCGCAGCCGTTCCTCGGCCTGGTGTTGCTCATCGAACGCGCGGTTGAGTGCGGTCGCGAGCCGGCCGGTTTCGGTGTGCGGGACGCCGGCGGGGATGCGCCGGGTCCGGTCGCCTTGGGCGATGGCGGTCGCGGTGGCCGCCATGGTCTGCAGCGGTCTGAGTCCCACGTGCAGTACGGCGAGGGCCAGGCCGACCAGGGCGAGCAGGGCGACCGAGGTCACGATCGCCTCGCTGAGGGCGAGCCGGTCAAGGGTGTCCTCATCGTTGTGCAGGGAGAGGGCGACAATGACGCCTTCGGTGCCGACTGTCGCGTTCAGGCGGTGGTAGCGGGCGCGGTAGGGATTTCCTGCGGCTTCAAGCCTCATGATCTTCCCAGGGGAGCCGCGCAGCCGGGCGATCGTCGCGGCGTCCAGCACGCGGGCGAAAGCGCCCTTGCTCCGCTGTACGACGGCGTTCCCGCTGGTGTCCACGAACACCGCCTCGATGCGGTCTCCGTCGAGCTGGCGCAGCGCCCGCTCGACGCTCAGGAGGTCTCGTTGGCGGGACAGGCTCTGGTCCACGCGCGCGGTGATGGCGGTCAGCTGCCGCTCGGCTCGGGATTCGAAGAACGAGCTCAGCATGACGTACGCGGCGAGAGCCGACCCGAGGAGCCCGAGCGACACCAGCAGCGTGATGCCGGCCAGCAGCCGGCCGCGCACTGTACGCGGGATCAGATTCACCTGGCGTCGTCCGGCGGCAGCCTCAGCGTGTAGCCGAAACCGCGGACCGTGTGCAGCAACCGCGGCTCCCCGACGTCGATCTTGCGGCGGAGGTTGGAGACGAACTTCTCGACCACCCCGGCATCACCCCCGAAGTCGTACTGCCAGACCTGATCCAGGATCTGCGCCTTGGACACCACACGGCCGGCGTTGACCAGCAGGTAGTGCAGCATCCGGTACTCGGTGGGCGAGAGCTCGACCAGGCGTTCGCCGCGCCGTACCCGGTGGGCGTCCTGGTCCATCTCGAGATCGGCGTAGCGCAGCACGGCCCGCTCGTCCGCACCCTGCGCCCGCCGGAGCACCGCGTGCAGTCTCGCCAGGACCTCCCCGATGCTGAACGGCTTGGTGATGTAGTCATCACCCCCGAGATTGAGCCCTTCGATCTTGTTCTCCGCACCGTCACGAGCGGTCAGGAACAGCACCGCGAAGGTGTGGCCGCCGCGTCGCAGGCGGCGAATGACATCGAAGCCGTCGATGTCGGGCAGCATCACGTCGAGAATGGCGACCGCCGGCCGGAACGCGGTCGCCGCCTCAAGGGCCTGGGCTCCGCTGCCGGCCGAGGCGACCTGGAAGCCCGCGAGGCGCAGGGTGGTGACGAGCAGTTCGGCGATGTGCGGGTCATCGTCGACCACCAGCACCCGAGCGCCCGCCGTGTCCCTCGCGTCGCCTGCTGCATAGCGCGTGGTGCCCATGGATCCGATCCCCTCCAGGCCATGCCGTCGCCATCCGCATGCTAACGACGGGCTTCCCAACCCCGTAGTGATCGTCAGGGAACCGTCAGGAAAACATCCAGGGAACGGCGGAATCCTGGACGACCATGGCGTTTCATGATTCCTCTAGCAATGGCCGCCGTGCTCCTCGGTACGGGCCTCGCCGCACCCGCTGGACCCTCTTGGCCGGTCTGCGTCGTACGCGACACCCCCATCCGGCCGGGCGTCAGCCAGGTCGGCCGGTCGGCTGACGGGCGCCTGGTCACCTATACGCTGCGTTCCCGGGCGATGCGGGGTGAGCAGCGCGTCGACGTGCTGCTCCCCGAGCGGTTCGACGCCACGGGACGTACCAGCTATCCGACCCTCTACCTGCTGCACGGCGCGGGCGGCAACCGCAAGAACTGGACCGAGCGGGACCAGATCCGCTCCGTCATAGGCGACCTGCCGATCATCGTGGTCATGCCGGACGGCTCCGATCAGGGCCCGGACGGCAAGAACCGCAACGGCGGCTACACCGACTGGTTCGGCCTCACCCAGGGGACTTCCGGCCCGGTGCCGGCCTGGGAGAGTTATCACGTTCGCGAGCTGGTCCCGTTCATCGACCGGACCCTCCCCACTCAGGCGAACGCCGCGGGTCGTGCCATCGCCGGCATCTCGATGGGCGGCGGCGGTGCGATCAAGTACGCCGCGGCGTTCCCCGGGACGTTCGGCTACGCGGGATCGTTCTCCGGCTCGCTGGACAACACGGTCGGCGCGGGGCGGCAGCAGAACTGCGTCCGGGGCAATCCCGACGAGCAGCAGGTCGTGTGGCGCGACAACAATCCCACCGACCTCGCCGGCAATCTGCGGGGAACACACCTTTTCGTACGTTCCGGCACTGGCACTCCCGGGCCCTACGACTCGCCGAAGCCGCCGGATGATCCGGCCCAGCGTCAGCAATGGCAGACGCGCCTGCTCGTCGAGGCCGGGGCCCATCAGATGGCGCAGCATTTCCTCGCGGCGCTGGAGAAGTCTGGCATCAAGGACGTGAACGCACGTTTCCTGCCGGGCTCGCACTCCCCGCCGTACTGGCAGCGGGACCTGCGGGACTTCGTCTCGTGGCTCGAACCGCTGCTGCGGCCACGCATGAGCACGCCGTCGCCCTTCCAGGTCTCCAATGCTCGTGCGTCATTCACAGCCTGGGGATGGACGTTCGCGGCCCATCGCAAGGTCCGCGAATTCAGCTACCTGGCCGTACGCCGCGATGCCCTCACCGCCACCGGCAGCGGCCGTCTCGACGTGGTGACGCCGCCGAATCACCGGAAGGGCAGCAGGTACCCGATCAAGATCGGAGACCGGACCCTGGTGGTCAAGGCCGATCGGCACGGACGCCTGGCGTTCTCGATCGATCTCGGCCCGAGCCACACCGTCCAGCAGACCGACTTCGGCCCGGACGCGACAAAGGGATGGCGCTCCGTCTCGGTCAAGATCGGGACGGCCTGCTCCGGGGACCGGAAGGAGTGCCACGATGCCCACGCATAAGCTCATCGCGCTCGGCCTTGGGGCTCTCCTTCTCGTACCTGCTCCCAAACCGGAGAAGGTCGTGTCGACGGTCGCTTCGTTGCCCGCCTCGATCACCAGTGTCCGCTTCCCCGGCTACACCGCGGACGGCTCGCGCATCGTCGCGTCGGCGACGTCCACCGGCTTCCAGGGCACCCAACTCGTGTCCTTCACCGAGAACGGCACCCGGCTACGCTGCCTGACCTGCCAGGCATGGCACGGCCTCGACCTGCTCAAGCCGATCGCGTTCCCCGACGGCCGACGGGTGCTGGTCCGCATCGGTGCCCAAACGCCTGACGCGCCGGCGGATCACGGGGTGGTGGAATGCGCCCCATCGGTGATCGACTGCCGCCGGGCAACGGTCGTGCCGATCGTGCCGCCGGCCGCCGGGGATCCGAACGTCGAGCAGGACCAGCGGGAGTTCCGGCTGGCGCCGGATGGCCGGCACGTGGCGCTCACCCAGATCCGCCGTACGGCGTCAGGACGGCCCACGGGGGTCGGTGTTGTCGGCAGGCTGGCTCGTCGCGGCGACGCCTACCATGTGGAGGACGCCCGGGTCGTCGCGACGGACGGCGAACTGAAGGGCTTCACGCCCGACGGGCAGGCGGTGACGTTCGCGCGATTCCTCAACGCGTACGAGGCGGGCAATCCAGACGTCGTCAAGGTCGACCTGCGCTCCGGGCGCGAGAGCCGGGTGACCTCGGCGTTGGACTGGGACGAGGACGTCGACATCTCGCCGTACTCCTACAAAGGCCGGCGATGGATGACCGTCGGCAGCGCCCGTACCACTGGGCTGCTCGAAACCTTCTCGCAGATCCGCCGGCCGCCGTTCATCGAAGAGGGCGTCCCCGCGCTGCCGTTCGCGGTGTTCACCACCCGCAACCCGCAGATCGCCGAACCGTGGCTCGTCGACGAACATGACACCCGTGGACAGCCGCTCGCCCCCGGCGCCATCGCCGCAGGCTGGGACGCCAAACCCAACTTCAGGTGGAAGCCCGACGGCACGGCCGTGCTGTTCTGGCAGCAACAGGTGCGCGGCACACAGACCAGGGTCGTCGTGGCCCACCTCCCGGAACGTCCGCCCGCTGGGCGCGGCCCCATCCGCTCGACGCCGTCCCCGTCCTGGGCGTCACCGATCGCCGGCTATGTGCCGCCCGACCCTCGCCAGGTGACCCACCACGCCGGGAAGATCTCCGGGAGCATCGACATCACGCGCCGGCCCTCGCCGATACCGCGATTCGAGTATCTGCTGGAGGTGACCTACACCAATTACTCCGACGAGCCGGGATTCGTGATCAATGGCGTCGAGCGCAGCGACCACGGAAAGCCCGGCCTCTACGGGACGACCTCCCGCTACAGCGCCGACCTGGCGGTGTCCGGACGGCACAGCGGATACCTCAAGGCGGACAACGTACTGATCCAGCCCAATGCCATGACCGGCACGATCGAATCCCAGGTTGACGGCCGACACCTCACCCTCGGCCCTCTCCCCTAACGGGTGGCTAATCGAGCTTGGCTTCGCGGCCGTGGACGATGAGCGCGTACAGCACGAGCACGTCGACCGCGATGACGGCGAGTGACCACCAGGGGTTCACGGCGATCCAGGTCAGTTGCGTGAGGGCGTTCAGCATCACCAGAACGATGCCGACCACTCTGGCCCAATCCTGGCCCAGGGTGACGGCGATGCCTGTGGCCAGCACGAGCACGCCGAAGAGGAGATGGAGCCAGCCCCAGCCGGTGACGTCGAAAAGCAGGAGCCGGGCGGGCGTCTGCACGTATACCCGGTTGGCGAAGACGGCGGCGAGACCGGTGATGATGTTGAACAGCCCGGCCAGGACCATCATCATCCCGCCGAACCAGATCCAGCCGACCCAGCCGGTCACATGGCGTGCTTGGTGATAGGTCATCGAAATCCCCCTTGAGCTCTGACTTCCGTGTGCCGCGGCGGTGTCGTGGGGCCTGGCTCCCTTGTTCGAGGCCGCACCCCAGTTGCTTCCCTCATCAACCCGACAAACACGACAGAAAGGGATGTAAAGGCACGTGGAGGGATAGTGTTTCCCCCGCCTTGGCGAATTCGATACGCAAGATCGTCCTCCCATGGCAGCCCCGCTGACTGGCGGGCCAGACTCGGCGTCCGAAGGATCACGATTCCGATACGTTGGGCCATATGCTCCCCGCTCTCCCTCAAGCCGCTCGTGCTGACGTGCGACAGGTTCCGTCCCGGTTCGCCTGGCTGGACGCGTTGCGCGGCATCGGCGCGCTGGCCGTGGTGGGGGAGCATCTGACGACCTGGGCGATGCCGTGGCTGCGGCCTACCTCCTTCAACCTCGGCGTCTACGGCGTGCTGGTGTTCTTCCTGGTCAGCGGCTACATCATCCCGTCCTCGCTGGAACGGCACGGCGACGTGCGGGCCTTCTGGATCGGCCGGTTCTTCCGCCTCTATCCGCTCTACCTGGCGGTCATCGCCCTGGTCCTCGCTC
Organism: Nonomuraea sp. NPDC049750; assembly: GCF_040659625.1. NCBI lineage: Bacteria > Bacillati > Actinomycetota > Actinomycetes > Streptosporangiales > Streptosporangiaceae > Nonomuraea > Nonomuraea sp. NPDC049750. The sequence goes on along the minus strand of NZ_JBFANB010000007.1, from coordinate 373,823 downwards.
TGGCCTGGTGGATCCCGGTACGGCCGGAGGTGCCCAGGGACCTGTCCTCGGTGGCCGCGCACCTGACGATGCTGCTGGACACGGTGGGTGTGGCCGGTGTGCTGAACACGATGTGGACGCTGTCGTACGAGATGGTGTTCTATCTGCTGGCCGCGGCCCTGTTCGTGACCGGCGTACGCGACGGACGGAACCTGCTTCCGGCCGCGTTAGCGCTGATCGCCGCCGTCGCTGGGCTGGTCCTGACCGGGCCGCCGCTGTCGGGCGGCTGGCTGGCCTGGGTGTCGTCCGGCCTCTTCGTGGTGGGGCTGGGCTGCGTTATCTCCGGGCGCGGGCGTACGGTCGCGGCCTGCGCTTTGGGTTTGATGGCGCTGGCGTTGGTGCTGCTGAGCAGCCGTGTCCCCTGGTTCGGGCTGGCGATCCTGGCGGTGATGTTCGCCGGTACGGCGATCCGTCGCTGGGAACGCGGGCAGGCACCGCTCTGGCCCGTGATCGTCACCGCGATGGTCGTGGCCGCGACGCCGCTCTGGGCGCTCAACGCCGGCTGGTGGTGGGTGCGGCCGGACGTGTGGGGGCTGACCGTCCTGCTCGCCGCCCTCACCTTCGCCGGTGGCATGGCCTTGCGTGCTCGCCCCCTCCCCGCCGTGCTCACCTGGCTCGGCACGATCAGTTACTCCCTCTACCTGGTCCACCTGCCGCTGCTGCTGATCGTCATGGAGTTGGCCGGTGAGATGCGCTGGTCGCCGCTGCCGCTGCAGATCGGGATCAGCGTGGTCTTCCTGAGCCTGCTCATGCCGGCCGGCTGGCTCAGCCACCGCTTCATCGAAGGCCCCATGCAGCGCCTCGGCCGTCGGGTTGTTTCCCAGCAGGTCAGTCTTCGGCGAGGACGATGACCAGGTCGCGGGGGCCGAGCGTGACCGGGTCGGATTTGCCGGGGTTGAGCACCACGCCGAAGTTGGGCGGGGCGGAGGACTCGACCGCCAGCCGGTAGCCGATGGCGGTCTCGCCGCGGGCCCGGGCGGCGGCGATGACGGTGGCGAAGCTGACCGTCATCCCGGGGTGGACGTAGTCGGTCGCGGGCTTGAGATAGATCTCCGAGCCGTCGGCGTCGAAGAGATAGCGGAACACCGCGCCCAGGTGCGGATTCTCCGACAGCTGGGTCATCAGCAGGCTGATCAGCTTGGTGCCGACCACGAAGTCGTCGGCCTTGGTCACCTGGGCCAGGCGGCGGTTGCGGTCGTCGTTCATCTCGCTGACGATCGGGAAGCGCTGCCCGGTACGGGAGGCCAGGTCGCGCAGGTGCAGCAGCGTCACCAGCGTGCGTGAATCCGCGTACTGCGACTCCAGCCGGTCGTCGGCCAGCACGATGATGTGGTCGAACATGCCCGGCTCCAGCGACTCCAGCGTGATCCGGTCAGTGGTGTCGCACTCCTTGACGTTCAGGGCCAGGTTGGTGAGCTCGAACGCGAACTCGGATTCGTCGACGGCGGCGGCCACGTTCAGGATCGAGCCGGGGGCCACGTACTGGTCGAGCTCGGCGACGATTTTCGGGGCGCGGCTGTTCCAGCCGAGCATCAGCGTGCTTTCCGGGGGTGCGGCCTCGCGGACGGGAAGGGTGATCGCCTGCTGGACGACGGGCGGGAAGCTGCGGACGAGCCGGACGGTGGAGTCGTCCTCGGCGATCACGATCATCTGGTCGCCCTCCATGACCTGGGTGTCCATGGGCGGGTTCAGGACCACCGAGCCGTCGCCGCGCCGGATCCCGATCAGCGAGGCGGTCTCGTACGCGAACAGCGCCTCCCCGTACGGGAAACCGGTCAGCTTCGGCTCCGTACGCATGTAGATCTCGTCGCCGCCGAAGTCCAGCAGATCGGTGACCACCACCGACAGGCCCGACTGGCGGCAGGTCTGCACGATGAGCCGGGAAGCGATGTCGTCGGCGTCGACCACCTGCGCGTGCCCGTTGGCGGCCAGTTCGGCCGCGACGCGGTTGCCGGAGTCGGTCACCGAGGCGATGATCGGCGGGCGGCGGCGGCGCCAGTTGCGGTTGGTCAAGCCGAGGAGCGTCTTGACGACATGCGCGTCCGGATCCTCACCCGCCGGGGAGAGGACGATGACGGATCGGGCGGTGTCCAGGCTGAGCATGTCGAGATCGGTCGGTTCTATGGTGCTGCCACTGCGTACGACGACGCGGGTCTTGCCGGTGTCGCCGACGCGCGTGCGCAGTTCCTCCTCCATCTCCAGCTTGTCGCCGTCGCCGAGGATGGCGATGCAGGACTTGGCTTCGCTGGCGTTGGCCTCGACCAGCTCGGGGATGATCGTGAAAACCTGATCCGACCAGCCGACCAGCACCGTGTGGCCGGACTCGACGATGCGGGAGCGGCCCTTGCGCAGCTCGGTCAGCTTGTTGTCCAGGCCGGTGGTGAGCACGCCGACGAGGCTGGAGACGATCAGCAGGCCGCCGATGGTGATGGCGAACCCGAGGATCGTGAACATCGTGCTGCCCTCGTTGTCGCCCGCGACCGTGCCCGGGTCCATGGCGCGCATGAGGCTGCCCCAGAGGGCTTGGTACCAGCTGTCGTGGACGTCGTCGTCGGCGAAGATTATGGACAGGCCCGCGAAGATCACGACCATCACGACGGTGACGAGGGCGAGCCAGCCGATGAGGGCGGGTGTGCCCTTCGACATGCTGTTGTCGAACCGGTAACGCAGACGTTCTCGTCGTGTGGCCATGACCTAACCCGTCGTTTTGGGCATCCTCTCGCCAGTGGCGGTAGGGGATGTGCGAAAAGTACCAATCGCCACAATTTTCCCCTTACTTCTGTCCCGCCGCTTGCATCTCGCTAACAAAGGAGTCGCGCCGCTAGGTTTTCGCCTTGGCGGGCACGCATGACGAGTCCAGCGTGTCCAGCTGCTGGGCGGGCTGGCGTGGTGACCGCGTGGTGGTGGGCGAACTGGTCGGTGAGGGGGCGGCTACCTTGCCGGCGCGGGCGATGGCGATCTTCACCGCCCGGCGGATGCGCGGGTAGTCGGGATAGGCCGGGTTGTACCTGGGTGGTACGAAGTTCACCTTGGCCACCTTGGCGCCCTTGACCTGCTGAGCGAGCGGCACCAGGTCCTGCAGCAGATCGCGCGGGATGTCGGTGAGGAAGGTCTGCTTGGCGGCCTTGGCCAACGCGTTGAACTTCAACAGCACGTTGCCCGGGTTGAGCTGCTTGAGCATGGCGCTCATCACGCACTGCTGGCGGAGCATGCGGGTGTGGTTGTCGGCGCCGGCGCAGGTGCTGCCCGGATGGTCGCGGGCCCTGCCGTACCACAGGGCCTCGTTGCCGTCGAGGGTACGGGTGCCGGCCTTGACCACGCCGCCGTCGGAGCGGCCCACGCCGTAGCAGACGTCCCGCTCGACGTTGATGGTGACGCCGCCGAGGGCGTCGATCAGGTGTGCCACGCCCCACATGTTGACGAGCATGTAGTAGTCGATCTTGAGGCCCAGGATCTGGCCGAGCGTGCCCTTGACGGCCTCCGGGGCGCGGTCGGCGGAGCGGCCGACGACCTCGGGGTGCATGTCGGCGTACGCCCAGACCCCGTTGAGCAGGTCGGCCGAACCGCGGCCCTGGCCCGGCGGCAACGAGAAGTTCTTCGGCGGGGGGAACCGCCTGGCCAGCGCGGAGCCCGGCGGGAACGGCGCGTTCTCCAACTCGCGCGGCAGTGCCAGGACCACGGAGTTGCCGGTGTGGACATCGATGCTGACCACGTTGATGCTGTCGGTACGGATGCTCACGCCCTTGCGGGAGGCGGCGCCGTCCCCGCCCAGCAGCGCGATGTTGAGCCGATCGCGTCCCCGCCACGGATCCTTGTGATCGATCGGCTTGGACGGTGAGGACTTGAAGACGCTGCCGATCGCGTCGTCAGAGGTACGAGCGGTCGTGGCGGCCAGCCCGAAAGGCAGCGCCACGGTCACCGACAGCACGCCCGCGACCGTGGCCGTACCGAGTTGTCCCCACTTGCCGAGCCTGGCGGGTCGCAGCACGATGTACGAGCTGATCACCACCCCGGCCCAGGCCAGCCCGCCGACCACGCACAGGCCAGTGATCACGGCCAGCCAGGTCGGATCGAGCAACAGGCCGGCCAGCGCGTTACGGTTGATCAGCGCGATCACGGCACCGATCAGCAGCACGCCGAAGGTGCCCATCATGATCATGCCGGTACGCTTACGGCCCGCCAGAAAGTGCGCGACGCCCGGAACGACGACCGACGCGAGCGTCCAGCCGATCACGGATGGAGCAGTCCACCTGCGCATCCAACCTCCCCCATAGGCAACATATGCCTCATTGCGTAGGGAATTTAGCAACTCACCACGCTTGGGGTGACCTAGACGGCGGTTCCCTGGGTTCCCTGGCAAGCGAACGGCCACGGGCACAACCCGTGGCCGGGACGCTCCAGCTTCCCTATTTTCCGCGTTTGCCGTACAGGCCGACCGTCAGCGAGACGCCCAGCGCGGCCAGGGCGACCTGGATGCCGAGCTCGATCCAGTCGATGCCGCGGGTGTCGGCCACGCCGAGCGCGGCGGCGAAGGCGGTGCCGACGAGCGCCGCGACGACGCCGATCACGATGGTCAGCCACATGGGGATGCGCTGGCGTCCGGGGATGACGAGCCGTCCCAGCGCGCCGATGACGATGCCGATGATGAGGCCGGAGATGATGCCGGTGACTTCCATACGGAGACTCCCGATTGGTCGGCAACCTATCCGGGCAACGAACCACCTCCTGGACAGGGTTTCTCAGGCGGGAGGAAGACCTTAAGAGAGTCGTAAGTCGGCTCTGCGAGGCTACAGGCACATCGAAAACCGGTCCTTACCAGGAGGAACATCATGAGGACGATCGCCGCGAGTCTTTTCATCTCTCTCGACGGCGTTGTTGAGGAGCCGGCGGAGTGGCATTTTCCGTACTTCAACGACGAGATGGGTGCGGCTGTGGGCGGCCAGATGGCTGACACGCTGCTGCTGGGCCGCAAGACCTATGACAGCTTCGCCGGGGCGTGGCCGGAGCGGGAGGCGGAGGGCGGCGAAGACGCCGGCTTCGCCAAGACGCTGGGCGAGGCGCGGAAGATCGTGGTGTCGCGCCAGCCGTTGGAGTTCACCTGGCGCAACTCCGAGCTGCTTCAGGGCGATCTGGTGGAGGCCGTGACGGCGCTGAAGAGCGAGGAGGGTGGCCGGATCGCGGTGAGCGGCTCGGTGTCGGTGGTCCGGCAGCTGCTGCAGGCGGGGCTGCTGGACGAGCTGCACCTGCTGGTGCATCCGATCGCGGTCCGTAAGGGCGAGCGGCTGTTCGACGAGGGAGACACCACGGTCCCGCTGGAGCTGATCAGGTCCGAGACGTTCGCGACGGGGGTGTTGTATCTGGTCTATCGGCCTGCTCAGACCGCCGCCGATGCCTCCTACGACGACGCCAAGACGCACCTGCCCCAGGACGAGCAGTAGAAGCCGACAGCGGCCTCCCGGCCGGTTCGCCGCCGCCGTGTCACGGGGTCTGCCGGGGGGAGCGGATCAGTAGGGTGGCCAGGACTTCGTCTGGGCCGACAGCGCAATAGATGTGTGGGACGTCGGCCTGCCAGGAGATGTGCTCACCCGGGGCGGCCAGCAGGGGGACGTCGGCCGGGCCGGCGCGCAGCACGCCCGCGTAGACCGTTATGTGTTCGGTCACGCCGGGGGCGTGGGGTGGCGAGTGCTGTACGACGCCGGGGCGGACGCGCATGCGCAGCAACTCGAACGTCGCGGTCGGCTCCTCGAAGACCTCCAGCAGCGTGGCCGTTACGGCGGCGCCGGGCACATGGACGGCCTCCGCGGGCGGTGCGCCGGGCTCCAGAACCAGGGCCGTCAACGGTAGGCCCAAGGCTCCGGCCACCGCGTAGAGCGTCTCCAGCGTCGGGTTGCGGGTGCCCAGTTCCAGGCCGGACAGGGTGGCCTTGCCGATGCCGGCGCTGCGGGCCAGCGCCGACAGGGAGATGCCGCGGGCCTCCCGCAGTCGCCGCAACCGGCTCCCGATTTCCGTGTCACGGTCGTCCACCCGGCAATCCTCGCAGTCCGCCGCCGGACTTGTCCCGCTCTGGCCGCGTGGCTATGGTTCGTTCCGTAAACGGAACGATGGAGCGGGTGGTGGGCGTGCGGGTGCAGGCCGTCATGGCGGGGCTGGTCAGTGCGGTGGTGGGCTACGCCAGTTCGTTCACCGTCGTGCTCGCCGGACTGCGTGCCGTTGGGGCGACGCCGGGGCAGGCCGCGTCCGGGCTGCTCGCTCTGTGCTGCGGCATCGGGGCGGTGGCGGTCGTCCTCGGGCTGCGGTACCGCATGCCGATCAGCATCGCCTGGTCCACCCCTGGCGCGGCGCTGCTGGTGGCGACCGGTCCCGTGCCCGGCGGCTTCCCGGCCGCGGTCGGCGCGTTCATCGTCTGCGCCGGGCTCATCGTCCTCGCCGGCCTGTCGCCCTGGCTGGCCCGGGCGATCGGCGCCATCCCGCGTCCGATCGCCGGTGCCATGCTGGCGGGCGTCATCCTCAGCCTGTGCACCGCGCCGGTCCGCGCCATCGTCGACATCCCGCTGCTGGCCGTGCCCGTCGTCCTGACCTGGGCGGTGTTACTGCGGTACCTGCGGCAATGGGCCGTTCCGGGCGCGCTCGTCGTGGCGGTCATCGCCATCGCGGTGCACGGGCCCGGCAACGGCCTGTCCGGCGCGTCGCTGCGGCCCGTGGTCGAGCTGACCGCCCCGACGCTGAACCTGTCCGTAGTGGTGAGCATCGCCATCCCGCTGTTTCTCGTCACCATGGCCGCGCAGAATGTCCCCGGTATGGCGGTCATGGCGACATACGGGTACAAGCCGCCCCTGCGCCCGGTCCTCGTCGCGACCGGTCTGGCGAGCGCGGCGGCGGCACCGTTCGGCGGTCACGCCGTCAACCTGGCCGCGATCACCGCGGCACTGACCGCCGGCCCGGACACCCACCCTGACCCCGGTCGCCGGTGGATCGCGACGGTGGCCCTCGGCGCCGGGCAGCTGACGCTCGGCCTCGGCGCCGGCCTGGCCATGGCTCTGGTGCTGCTGTCCCCACCCGTACTGGTCATCGCGGTGGCCGGACTCGCGTTGCTACCGGCGCTCGGCTCGTCGCTGGCGGGCGCGGTGACCGAGCCGGAGGGGCGGGAGGCGGCGGTGGTCACTTTCGTGGTCACAGCATCGGGGATGACGATCCTGGGCATCGGCGCGGCGTTCTGGGGCTTGGTCGCGGGCGGCCTGACCGCACTCCTGCTGCACAGGCGACCACCGGTGGAACGGCGATCATCATCCACGGCGGAAACCGAGGCCCGGATGGCTGGTATGTCGGTCGATCAGCCGTCATAGTGGAACACTCGACGACCGATCCGTTCTCGCCCCTCAGAACCACATCATGGGCCCGTCAGCTGACGGATTCAGGCCGGTGAGCGATGCGGCCAGCCTGCTCGTCAGGTCGGCGATCACTAGCTCCGTGAGGGTGCCGGGGAAGGTGTGCCGGTCGAATTCGACGTCCCAGACCATCGTCCACCGGTCGGGGTCCGGATCGCCGGTGTCCCACCAGATGCAGTCGCGGCCTTCGGTGTTCGCGCACCACAGCAGCCCTCCCGGCGCGGGATGTACGGGCATCGCCTCGTCTTCGTCCCAGTCGAGATATTCGACCTGCTCTTCGTGCTGCGGCTGGAGGTCCTCCGGCTGCCCGATCATGATGCCGTTGATCCCGATCGTCCCGTACGCCGCGAACAACCGCTTGTAGTCGCTCGGAAGCCGTACGCCGAGCGACTGCTCGATCCGCGGCCAGTCATAGGTGTGGCCACCGGTCCGCGGCTCGCCGATGATCGTCGCCAACTGCGCCAGCGCGTCTCGCGGCCCCTCTTCTGCGGGCGTGGCGGGAGGTGCGGGGTCGACGCCCGGCGGGAACAGCACGCGCGGACGCGGCACCGCCGACAGCGACAGCACGGGCAGGTCCAGCCGCCCGTCCAGCCACCGGTCGAGGAACCCCGACGCGCCGTACGGCAGCCGCTGCCACCCCAGCCCGTCGGCATCCAGCAGCACCACTGGCCACTCGTCCGACTCACCGCTGACGGGAAGCCACCAGCACGTCTCACCTCCGTCGAACACCCCCCACAACCGCAACCCGCCCGGCTCGGGCGCGATCGGTGACGGGACCACCCGCTCGCCCGCGGCCCGCCGCGAGCGCAACCGCTCGCTCACCACGGCCTCCTCCGCATCCAGGTCGAAGCCCTTCGGCGCCCCCGGAGCAAGCAGTCGCAGTACGCCGGCCAGCCTCCCACCGCCGTACTCGCCGACAAGCGCGGCATAGTCCTCGGGCATGCCCGTGACCGCCTCGACCCTCGCCGCCTGCCCGGCGACCTCGAGCGCGAGCGGCGTGCCCGGGAAGGAGGCCCGCTCAGGCGCGTCCTTCAGCACGAGCGGGGCGAAGTCCCAGGCGTACGGAGGCGACACCGCGGGCAGGGCCTCTCCCAGATCCGGACTGCCGCTCACCCGTGCGGCGAGCACCTCCGTCATGGGTGCGTCCACCAGCCGCCACGTCTCATTCGGCCCATGCTGGGTGAAGATCCTGGTCGGCCAGTCGTTCGGGTCGGCGGAGACCGAGGTGTCCCAGAAGTGGTACTCGCCTCCGCGCGACTCACCCCAGACCAGGAGCCCGCCCGGTTCGGGATGAAAGGCGTATGGGTGAGCCGGCGGGTCGCCGGCACGGATGGCGCGTTGCAGCCCTTGCCGCTGGTCGTATTGTCGGAAAGCGCCGCCGCGGTAGGAGTCATGGGGCACCACGACCCAGATCCACTCCCCGACCAGCACAGGTCCGTACCTCTCGGCGAACTCTTTGTAGTCGTCGGGAAGCCGGAGACCGAGCCACTGTTCAACGCCGGGCCAGTCGACGGGAAAGGCGGCAGGGGGCGGCGGGCCGATGACGGCGGCCAGGGCGGCAAGATCCATGCTTGGATTGTGCTGCATTGCACCCGGCCGCTGTCTCGCTGAGATCGCCTTACCAGGCCCTGCGGGCTCGTGGCCCGGCCACCCTGTGGACATCCTCGGCCTGCGCGCTTGGGCAGTCACCCCCGCTGCGGCAGGCGTGTGAGCACGGGGGAGAGGTGAGAGGCGTGCTGGGCGGGGTCATCGTCGGCTGGCCCAGCGGCCCGAACGACGGCCAGTGCGCCGGCCGGTGATCAGGTTGTAGACGAGCAGCAGGACTGCCGCGCCGACGATGGCGCAGACCCAGGTGGACAGGTTGAAGAATCCCTGGATGCCCGAGACGTGGAACACCTTGGTGGCCACGAAACCGCCGAGCAGCGCGCCGGCGACGCCGAGTACGAGGGTGATGATCAAGCCTTGCTGGTCTTTGCCGGGGACCAGCATTCTGGCCAGCAGTCCGGCGACCAGTCCGAGGATGATCCAAGCGATGATGCCCATGACCGAACTCCCTGTGGCGGTGCGTCGATGTCTGCGCGGGATCGGTCTTCCGGACCGGTCGAAGCAGGAGGCCGGCCATCGCATGATTGGCGGCACCGACCGTCGAACACTTCCAGCCAACACCCTGCGTAATGGGGCAGAAACCGGCGATATGTGAAGGATTAATCTCCAGGACCGATCACCAGGGTGCGGCGCGACCAGGGTTGAGCCCGGCGCGTCACAACGGATCACCGCTGCGGCGGCCGGTGGCTGCCGGAGCACCTTCGCCGGATGCCGGCTCGGCGGCCGGGGCGACGGGCTCCAGCCAGTCGAGCCGTTCGGCCAGCCGCCGGGCGATCTCGATGACGATGGCGATGTGCGGGGAAGGGTTGGCGTCGTGCCACAGCAGCGACCAGGGGTAGTGCGTCGCGGGGTCGGCCAAAGGCCGCCAGGTGGTGCCGGGCCGGTTGGAGGAGCGGAACGAGGAAGGGACACAGTGCACGCAGCGATGCTGGAGTACGAGGTCGGCGGCGGCCCGGGAGCTTTCGACGGTGCCCTCGTAGAGGGTGGGCGTCAACCCGGCCGAGCGGCACAGCGCGAGGACGAACTGATTGAGCTCCGGCGTCTGCGATTCCTCGCCGAGCAGTAGCAGCTCGTCGGCGAGGGCGGCGACGGGCACGCCGTCGAGGTCGGCGAAGCGGTGGTCGTCGGGTACCAGCACGCCGAGCGGATCGAGCCTGATGAGCTTGGAGGTCACCTCGGCCGGGGTCTGGGAGGCGTGTCCGATGGCGATGTCCAGGCGGCCGTCGGCCAGTTGCCGGTACTGCTCTGGGGTGCCCGCCTCGACCTGGTGGATCGTGATGCCGGGATGGTTGCGCTGGAGCTCGCGCAGGATCTGCGGCATGGTGTCGTAGCCGGCGTCGATGATGCCGACGCGCAGCGTGGGCGCCGAGGCGGCGGCGGTGCGCGCGACCTGCGCGGCTCGGCTGACGTGATCGAGGATCTGGCGCGCTTCGACGAGGAAGGCCGCGCCGGCCGGGGTCAGGTCGACGTGGTGGGTGCTGCGGTCCAGCAGTCGCACGTCCAGCTCGCGTTCGAGCCGCTGGATCTGCTGACTCAGTGCCGACTGCACGATGTGCTCGCGGGCGGCCGCGCGGCCGAAATGCAGCTCCTCGGCCAGCGTCACGAAATAGCGTAGCTGCCGTAATTCCATGCTCGCCACCCTCTCTGCCCAGGCGGCGCCGATGCGGACTGTCGTCTCCCACTCTAGGTTCCTCGTGGGCGGGTGAACTTCTGGAGGCGAGCCGGGCCCTACTTGCTGGGCTGAGGTGTCTGGCAGGCGATCTGCGGCTTCATGCCGAAGTAGTTGAGGGGGCCGGCCAGGATCGTCACCGCGATAGTGGCCACCTGATTGCAGTTCTCCACCGGCCCCGTGTAGTAGTTGCGCTGGCCTGCGGCGACGGCACCGACGATCAGCCAAAGGATCAGCGCTCCTGATGCTACGCGCATCGGTTCTACCTCCATCTTCGTGCTTGCACGGGGGTGGACGGGGTCATCGCGGAGCTCGCCGGCGTCCGACTTCGACTCCGTAGCCGCCGAGCGGTTGTCGAAGCGGAGGGTCAGCGTTTGAAGGCGTCCCAGATCTTTCCGCCGGCCTGCTTCAGATTGCCTGCGACCTGATCGCTCTTGCCCGCGCTCTGCTGGCGCCGGTCGCCGGTGAGGCGGCCGAAGAGTTGCCTGACCCTGCCCTTGAGGACCTGGACCTTGTTGCTGATTTCCCAACGCAGACTCATCGTGATCTTCCTTCACTGCTGTGCCGCGGTCAGGCGGCTTGGAAGCCCAGTGTCCGTCCCGGCCTGATGGGAGGAAACGAGCAATGGCGGCGCCGGTTATCACCGGAACCGATGAGCGCTGGGCGTATCCGGGATTCGGCGGCAGCGGAATTGACGGGGAATCGGTCAGTCTCCGGCCGGTGAGAGCGGGCCGGTACGGCGGTGCCGGAGGCGTTCGGGGTCGGGCCAGTGCACGTCACTTGCCCAGCCCAGCCGCTCGAACAGGCGGATCACCCCGCTGGACAGGTCGATCTGGCCCCGGTCGAGACCGTGACGGGCGCAGGTCGGCTCGCTGTGATGGCCGTTGTGCCAGCTCTCGCCGAACGACAGCAGGGCCAGCGGCCACAGGTTCGTCGCCCGGTCGTGGTTGCGGGTCTTGAACGGCCGGCTGCCGATGAGGTGGCACAGCGAGTTGACGCTCCAGGTGACGTGCTGCAGCAACGCGATGCGGATCAGCCCGGCCCACAGGAAGGCGGTCAGGCCGCCGTACAGGGTGCCGGTGATCGCCCACCCGGCCAGGAACGGCAGTGCCAGCGACACCACGCACAGCGCGGGGAAGGCGCGGGCCACCCGGGTCATGGCAGGATCGGCCAGCAGGTCCGGGGCGTAACGCTCGGCCGGAGTCTGATCGTCGGCGAACAGCCAGCCCAGATGGGCGTGGGCAAGCCCCCGAAGCTGCCCACGCAGGCCGGTCCCGTACCGGTAGGGCGAATGGGGATCGCCCGGTCGGTCGGTGAAGGCGTGATGGCGGCGGTGCACCGCCACCCAGTCGATCACGTTGCCCTGGAAGCCCATCGACCCCGCGACCGCCAGCGTCACGCGCAGCCATGGCCGGGCGGTGAACGAGCCGTGGGTGAGCAGCCGGTGGAAACCGACCGTCACCCCGAGCCCGGTCACCACGTAGAAGCCCGCGGCCAGAAGCATGTCGGTGAGCGCGACCCCCTGCCCCCACGCCAGGTAGATCACCGCGCCGAGCGCGGCGAACGGCGCGATCACGATCGACGCGGTCAGTGCCGTCTGCGCCCGCCCGGCCGGCACGTGCTCTCCGGCCCCGGGGAACGGCGAGGTGCCGTCGTAGTCCTGCCGACGTTTCACCGGTCGTTCGGAAACCGCTCGTTCAGAAACCGCTCGTTCAGAAACCGGTCGTTCGGAAACCGGTCGTTCGGAAACAGTCATGAAGTAGCCTTCTCCTCATCTATACCGTCCGCCGGTGCACGTAGCACCAGCGCCAGGTCGACCTGGGCCCCAGAGTGGCGGCCACCGGATGGTCGGTCTCCTGGTAGTGGGCCTTGGCGTGACCGCCCTGCGAATCGTCGGAACAGGCCACCCAACCGCAGGTCAGGCACGCCAGCAGGCGTGTCCAGGTCTGGCCGAGGGCCAGGCATTCCTTGCATTCGGGCGGTCCATACCGCACGGTGGGAAGCTGGTCGATGTGATCGCAGCGGGGCGCCTGACCGTTCAGGCCTGCACGGTCGGTCGCGTCCATGCCCTGTGCGTCCAGGGTCATCGCGACCCCCTCACGGTGACAGCGACGCAAGGTGCGCCAGCTGGTCACTCACCAGTCAAAGTGCTCAGCCGTCCGGCGGAAACACGCAATCCCAGCTCGCCTCATCAGCTGCGGCGATAGCCACCTGCGAGCACGTCGGCCGCGCCATGTCTGCCCTGCCAGGGGCGGAGAGATCTTTCAAGAGGCCACCGGATCGGCTTGACCTGCCGGATCGCGACTTCGAGGCCCGCCGGACAGCGAAATCGGCCGGAGAATTCAGCGGTGCGAAACCTCCTGCCATCTTATGCCGAGAGTGGAATTCGCTCAGTTGTGCGAAATTTCCCTTGCTATTTATTGCGGATGGGTATTGAATGAGGAATGCAAGCCAAAGAAAAGGGAGGCTCTTATGAGCTTCGTACAGATTCTGGAATTCGATACCAAGCGTGCCGGCGAAGTCGAGTCGCTCATGAACGAGTGGCGGACGCAGGCCAAGGGCAAGCACTATGTAAAGCGCGAGGTCGTGGCGAAGCGCCGCGATCGACCCGATCACTACGTGGCCATCGTGGAGTTCTCCTCCTACGAGGAGGCCCAGAGCAACAGCAAGCTGCCGGAAACCGACCGGTTCAACGCGCACATGGCCAAACTGTGCGAGGGCCCGATCGAGTTCTCCAACTACGATGTGATTCGCGACAAGAGCTGATCATCAACTGAACATCGCGGAAAGCTAAGCCTGTGCTGTGGCGTGCGAGAATATTCTCGCGTCATGGCGCGGGCATTTTTTATGCCGGCCTTCAAATATCGAGCGGGCGGCAAAGGAGCTGCCGGCGTCCCGGGTACCCGGGATTCGCATCCCGCATGACCGAAGGCCCGGAACGGGACCTGGCGGCGTTGACCGCCTGGCCGGCCGCTCTGGTGAGCGCCCGCTTGGCGTGCCGGGTGAGTGACGTAGATTCGAGGTATCCGGAAACGACGACATCCCGCCGCATTAGAGGTGCCTGCCAGGCCGGCTCACCGAAAGGGTTGTCATGGACATCCTGCACCGCTTCCGCACCAGATCCGGGCCATCTGCTGAGACGGCTGAAGCCGATGTGCCTCAAGGCGAAAGCTTATCGGCGCCGGCCGAGCGCCCCGCGGGCCCGGGCTCAAGCGCCGAGAACTCCAGGCCGGTGCCCGTCACCCGTACCAGCGTGGCCTGGGCGGGTGTGTGGGTCGCCACGCTCGTGTCCGTCGCCTTCATCGTGTTCATGCTGCAGAACACCACCGCCACGCAGGTGTCCTTCCTCGGCCTGCACGGCACGCTGCCGCTCGCGGTCGCGATGCTGATCGCCATGCTCAGCGGGGTCCTGCTCACTCTTGTGCTCGGCACCGCTCGCATCACCCAACTCCGGCGTCTGGCCAGCCGGCGACGCCGTCAGAACCGCTGACCGGCGGACACTTTCCCCGCCCCGGCGACCACGCCTCCTGATCACACGTCTTGGCGGGACACTGCCCGAGCGCTACGGGTTCCTCCTGGCGAGCGTCTGCTCGGCCGCGGCGCTCAGCAATCGGGAGGCGGCGGCCACCTCGGCGAGCCGACCAGGCGTCATCGTCTCCAGACAGGCGGCCAGCCGCTGCCGGTCACCACGACAGGCCATGCGCATCGCGTGCTGAAAGGCGAGGGCGCGCGAAGCGGTACCGATCGCCATCAAGACGTCGGTCAGCGCCTGATCCACGCCGTCGTTCTGATCCGGCGGCAGCGGAGGTTGAGCAGTCAACGCCATTCACCATGCCGTCCTTGAGCTCCGACCGCGATCCGCCCCAATGATCACGGCTGATGATAAGCCTTGTGCCGATTGCCGCTTTCCACCTGGTCGAGCCCGCCAGATGATCAGACCATCGCACCAGACGGCTCCGCTCACGCCGCCCCTCCGCAACGTGTTCATGACCGCCTCACACCCGCGGCCACCTTATCCCGCACTCCCCGCCCGTAGGAGCCAGCATGAATACCGCGGACACACTCGGCGCACGCACCCCTGACACGCTCGCCGATCGGCTCTTGCGCATCACGCCGCTGGTCGATCCCGTGGGCCTGCGGATCGAAGGTGATCTCGACCACGCCACCCTACCGGCCCTGACCGGGGCACTGGCCGCGCTGGCGGGCGGCGGCGGCTTCTGCGTCGACCTGAGCGGCCTGGTGTTCTGCGACGTCGGCGGACTGCGCGCCCTGGTCGCCGCCGCCGCCGGTATGCGCGACGGCCATGCTCTGACGTTGCGCTCGCCCTCCCCGCAGCTGCGACGCCTGTTCCAGCTCACCGGCTGGCACCAGACGGCCGGTCTTCGCCTACAGGATCGGAGCACCTCATGACGGCCCTCCATCCCCGCATCGGGACAGGTCTGTGGCTCGTCCCCGCCACCGCCACTGTCGTCCGCCTGTGCGACGAGTTGGACATCGTCCTCGGCCTGGCCGCCCCCCGCTCGCACCTGGCCAGAGTGCTGCGCCTCACCGGCCCGGACCACAGCTTCCCGATGTACGGCACCCCGGGCCGAGGCAGGGCCGGGTTCGGCTCCGCGGCAGCGCGCTGAGACGTCGTCGGCACATGTCTGTTCTCGCCGCCGCTGCCACCAGGATGACCGCCGGGCCGCGCCCTTGCCTTCCCGTTGAGGCGACGGCCGAGCTGGTTCGGCTACGCCATCAGGTGCTGGGCGAAGCCCGGATCCAAGCCGCCGCGATCCTCGCCCAGGCCCGCACCGACGCCGAGCAGATCATCGCCGCGGCCAAGCTAGAACGAGTGCGATGCCGGCATCCGCCCCCGCGCCGGGCCCAGGCAGGCCAGGTCACGCAGCCGGCGCCCGCACTCGCTGCCGGCCCCGCGCCGATCATGGTGCTCAACGACCGCTGGCGGATCTACGCGCCCTTGAACGCCGACGCCAGCGCCATGGCCAGCCTGTACCAGGCCTACGAGCTCGCCGACCCCGCCACCACCGTCGTGGCCAAGGTGTTCCACCAGGCCCACAACGACCCCCAGCGGTTTCGCACCTTCCTACGGGAGGCACGGAGCATGCGCCTGCACCACCGGCACATCGGGCAGATCATCGACGCCGGCCAGGATCCCAGATCCCAGGCGGTCTACCTCATCTCGCCCCTCTACCAGCCAGGCAGCCTCAACCTCCACCTCCACGGCAGGCCAGGCGCCGACGTCTCCCTGAGGTGGAGCCTGCGGATCCTGGGCCAGGTGCTGGCCGGGTTGCAGGCCGCCGCCCTGAGCGACATCATCCACCTCGACATCAAGCCGCAGAACATCGTCCTGGACGGCCCCGCCACCATCAAGATCATCGACTGGGGAATGTCACAACTGCACCAGGCCGGCAAAAGCGTGTCGACGGTCCTGCCCGGCGGCACCAAATGGTTCGCCAGCCCCGAGCAACTCGGCGTCACCGACGCCGCCCCCAGCAGTCTGTCCGATCTGTACGGCGTCGGTGCCCTGGCCTACTGGCTGCTGACCGGCCTGGCCCCGCTGCGACGCGAAACCGACGCCGGCACCGATCCGCTGCAGGTGCACCACCTGATGCGGGCCGGAACCCGGCCCGAACCCGTTGACCGCTACAACCCGCTCGTACCCGAGTGCCTGAGCCGGCTCATTGACCAGTGGCTCAGCTACACGCCCGCAGACCGCATCCCCCCAACGATGGCGGCCTCCGCCGCGCTCAGTTGGGCATGCACGGCCCTGAGCCGGCAGACGCCGGCCTTACCTCCGGTCTCCTCACGCAGGCCATCTTGATGGCGCGATCACGCAGTTCTCGGGGGGTACTTCCCCAGTGCGGGCATGGCTCCCAGCCTTCGTTTTGGGAGCCTCCAACCAACCCGGGGCTGCTCAGGGATCGGCAGGCCGTCATCTGCCGCTGTCGTACTCCAGAGTTCGCGAGGGCAGCAGCGTGGCCAGTGCCCAGCGTCCTGGCCCGAAGACGGCGATGATCAGGAACGACCAGCAGAAGAGGACGGCCGGTTCGCCGCCGTTCTGGATCGGGAACAACGCCTGGGGTTGGTGGACCACGAAGTAGGCGTACGCCATGGTGCCGGAGCAGACGATGGCGGCGGTGCGGGTGCCCAGCCCGAGCAGGACGAAGATCCCGCCGGCCAGTTCAATGACCGCGGCCCACCACCCGGGCCACTGCCCGAAGCCGGGTGCCTGGCCGTGCGGCCCGCCCAGCACGTTGAAGAGGGTCGCGGCGCCGTGGCAGGCGAACAGCAGACCCACCACGAACCGGTACAGGGCCAGGACCAGTCCCTGATTCTTGGCCAGAAGCTCCATGGCGCATCCCTTTCAGAAAGAGATCGACAAGCGGGTTCATGGCATGTCGGCAGCCGGCCCGGCGGAGGGCGGCCGCGATGCCGTGCCATGGCATGATCCGCTGGAAGGACATTGGGAGCGCTCCCAACGAGTTTCTGGAAGGTGATCGTGAACTGTCAACATCGGTCCTCGGAAAAAGGCGCCCTCAGCGGTCGGCAAACGCCTCATGTGGTCGGATACCCGCGCTGACTCGGCCGGTCAGTGAAATTTTCACCCCTGCGTGACCGGGTCGGGGCCAGGGTGGCCTGTTCCACCGCGCCTGGCGGGCCCAGATGATGGCCGTCCGCAGCCGAAGCCGGGCATGTGACCTTTAGCTACATTTCGGGTAATAGCGGCTATTCGAGTTGAGGGCCGCCTTTATCGCTATTGGCCGCTCTCTTGTTCTAACGGTAGGGGCCGATCTTGAAATGGCCGTGCCCGTTACATCTGTGTTGCAGCTTGACCTCTCTTACCCGCCACAGGCGCTTGCCGGAAAATACTTCTCTACATGACCAGCCGGGAGCAGATCTTCGACGACTTCGCCAAAGCCGTCTTCGCAAAGGTGCTTCGCCGCAGGAAGTGGCGGGGCCGCCTGCTCATAGGAATTCATGAGGGAGCCGCGGGCGGTCCGGCCACTTTGGCGCCCACGGTACTCATCGACGCCCTGACAAACCGGCTGCGGCTCGGCAAGACACCACTGGTGCCGCACGCGGTGGTGGATGAGCGGGCTCGTGTGGCGCGGCAGATCGCGACAGGGCTGACAGCTCCGAGAGGGTGGGGCACGCTTCGCTTCCCCCAATACAACGTCTTCAGGGCGCTTGAGTCGGATGCCTGCGCCGGAATGGATCCGCAGGATTGCGCCTTCAGAAAGCTGCACCCTTTCCTGTGCCGGTTCATCCAACTTCCGGGCGCGCCTGATCCGGTTCTTTGGTGGATCCGATTGGTCGGCTTCGTCATCGTGTTCGCGGGCTGGTTCGAACAGCTGCGGTTCGGCGGGGCATGGCGACGTCGCATGCGCCGCAACTGGTTCGCGAAATTCGCCGGGGCGAGCCACGAGGATTTTTTCGAGCAGGCCGCGACCATCATGCGCGGCAGCGACGAGCAGAAGAAGGAAGGCGTGCTCCTCCGCGCGCTCCTGTGCGATCTGGACGCGGCGTTCACCCCGCGTCTGTCTCCTTGGCGGCGACGCCGGCAGAGCGGATTCATGGTGTTCATCAAGAACGGCGACGAGCTGGCTGATCTCGTTCGGCAGGCGATAGAGGACACCAAGGCGCGACACATCACCGTGATTTTCGCTCGATCCGGTCAGGCCGCGGGTGCGCCGAATCTCGCCGAGGCCACGCTCCGTCTCATCCTGCACGGAGACACCGAGCTTCAGGTGACGACGAGGGACATAGCGGCGGGTGCCACCGCGGAGAAGCTCGCCGGCGCGTACAAGATTCCGGTGCGGCTGAGAAGCTCCGCCCTGGTTGTCGCCGTCGCTGTCCTGCAGATCGTGATCCCCACCGTTGGCGGCTATTTCGGCGCCGCGCGGCTTTTCCAATTCTGGCCCTGGTCCAGGGATGAGACCTGTCTCGGCGAGACCGCTGGTCATGCGGCGACGGCGGCCACGCCGGTCGGCCTGCTCTCCTCTCAGGAGGCGACCCGTCTCTACAACGCCGACAAGCAGGCGATCGACGCCGAGAACACCCGAGTCAGGGGCCTGGCCAGTAAGAACCCCGACATGAGATACACGATCAAGAGAATCGTCTACCTGGGCTCCGGTGTCGCGGGCGCCTTCGACGCCGGAGTCGCCTACAACGGCGTGATCCCAGAACTGCACGGCATCCGACTGGCGCAACGGAAGATGAACGAACTCGCCGAGGGCAATCCGCGAACGAAGGATCAGCTCTCGGGCAACGTCTTCGTCATCGTCGACATCCGGGAGGCCGGCAAGGACTACGCCCAAGCGCCTCAGATCGCTCAGCAGGTGGTGCGGCAGTCAACCGAGACCGTCCTTGGTGTCATCGGGCTTGGCGAGAGCAGACAGCAGACACTCGAGGCCCTGAAGACCCTTGGCGACGGCGGGCTGCCCATCCTCGGTATGGGCGCTACCTCCGAAGATATGCAGGCCCATCCGCTCTACCATCAGATCTCCTTCGACAACCCGTACCAGGCGCGCATGTTCGCGGCGTTCGCTCGACAGGCCAACATCATCCGGGCGGGTGAATCCGGCCGCTGTGTCCCCGCTGACAAAGCACTGGTCATCGGCGACCCCACTGACAACTACAGCCTCCGGCTCGGAGAGGACCTCGTGACCGAGTTCCCCATGGACAAGGCTCACGTCATCTGGTTCCCGCCGCCGGGATCGGCGACGTCCGTCCATCCCATGGGCACGTTCGTGACCAGCGACTCGGAGTTGCTCGAAAAGGCGTGCGCGCAACTGGCTCAAAGTGCCGACGATCGCACCGTGGTCTTCTGGTCCGGCAGGGGGGAGCGCCTGCGGGACTTTCTCGTCGCGGCCAAGGACAGCGCCGCCTGCCCCGCGTCGTTCACGGTGGTCAGCGGTGGCGACATCTCGACCACGTCCGTCCTCAAAGAGCGATTTCCCACCGACTTCGCCGGCGTGACGCTCTTCTACTCCGCGCACGCGCTGCCGAGCAGCCCGCCCAACAGCGCCGGCGATGACTACACCCACCGTTACCTGGACCTGTACAAGACCACCAATGATCCCTGGTACGACAACTGGCGAGGACCGATCGCCTATGACGGTCTCGTCACCATGGTGTCGGGAATCAACACCGTGTGCCGGGAGAACGGGCCGGCCGGCTGCGGGAGGGGATCAGTGGCCAGCCATTTCCGCTACCGCATCGGAGGAGAGTCCGGGCTTCGGGGCGCGACAGGGATCATCCGTTTCGTCAAGGATCCATGGGCGACCGCGGTTCCCGCGCCTCTCCAGAAGCGGTTCCTGATGCTCCGCGCGACGCCTACGGGACCATCCATCGTGATGGAGTGCGGGCAGCGCGACACCAACGACCTCAGGACCACCTGGGGGCCCAAGGGCGCGTTCGACTGCCCGAGCACATAAAGGTCTTGCGGGCGGCCCTCCTTGGCTGCCCAGCCGGACATAGCGCATCATTTCCGCCCGAATCGGAATTACTTTTGGACTTGACGCGCAACACGTACCACGCCGGCCGGAACTTTTCTTTCTGGTGTTCCTGCCGGAACGGTAGTTAACATGCGGTGACTCTGGCCATTCATTCGGTAAGGACGGATATGGCGTTGGAATCGGAGAACGGGGCCGTTCGTCGCTTCGACGACATCGCTCGCGCCATTGTCGCCGAGGCCGCCCCCAAAGAGGCGGAATACTTTCCGGCGATCGCCCAGGCCACCCGGAGAAACCCCCGGCGAGCCTTCCGCGGCGGCGGTGACGACCTTCTCGGGTTCTCGCTCGCGGACGCGGTGACGCTCCTGACGCCCATCGTCCTGACCGTCCTGACCGGCGCGGCGACCAACACGCTCACGCAGGCCGTCGAACGTACCTCGAAACAGGTCTCCAAGAGCGTGCGGAACAAGCTCTTCCCTTCGCGCCCGGCGCCGATCGCCGGCTCTGAGACCGTTGTTCCCGTTCTCGACCCCGCTCAGGTGAAGGAGACCGCGCAAGCGGTCGAGGAGATCGCGCTCGCGCTGGGCGTGGACAAGGCCACCGCCCTCCGCCTGCGACAGGCGACCTTCGGCCACTTGTCGGGCGAGAGGTGACCACGGCGGGGGAGATGGTGTCAGGCCGCAGGCTGAATCCGTTCACGCTGCCGTCGTCGACTACGTCCCGGTTCCTCATCCTGATCACCGCGACGATCGCCTGCTCCCTCTATCTCGCCCTGTTCCTGTTCGAGCTCCGGCTACGCGTCGCCTATCTGCCCGAGCACGTCCGGCACGCGGAGTGCCTGTCCTCGCTGCGCTCCGGCGTGGGCTCGGTCGAACCGACCCTCCTTGTGGACAGGTACGGCGAGTGCGCCGCGGCAGTGACGGCGGGCGAGGCACTCCTGCCGATCGGGTCGCTCGTCGTGCCCGCGCTGTTCGCCCTGCTGCTCTACGCGCTTCACCCGCTGTGGGCCTTCCGCCGCGGACTCATGGCCCTCGCGGAGGTGAGTGACGGCGAAGCCCACGCGAACCTGGTACGTACGTTCACCGCCATCGCCGAGGAGGAGGCTCCCGGCAAGAACGTCCGGTTGCTGGTGGATCCGGGAAGGGGAGAAGTCACCGGACGCGCGCTCGGCCTGCCGCGACGCCACATGGTGGTGCTGAGCATGGGGCTGGTCCTCGCGCACGCGACGACGCCCGCTGTTACCGAGGCGGTCCTGCGGCACGAACTGGCGCACATTCGCAACCGCGACGTCGGTATCGCGCACTTCACGGTGGCGATCTGGTGGTCGTTCCTGCTGACGGCCTGCGTGCCCGCGTTGGTCGCCACGGCGATCTGGGTTCCCGGCGGTCTGCTTACGCAGTGCGCCAGGCTGGCGGTGATGACCCTGGTGCTGTGGCTGGCCAGGACCGCGGTACTTCGCGCCCGCGAGCATCACGCGGACGTCAGGGCGGGCGACACCGCCGAACGACAGGAGACGATGGCCGCGGCGATCGAGACCGCCTCGTCGAACCGGCGCTACCCGGGGCCGCTGCGCTTCTTCACCAGCCATCCCGCCCGGCGCTATCGCCTGGACGTACTGAACGAGCCGGGCCGGCTCCTGCGCCTGGACCAGTGGGAGATGTTCAGCGCGGGCTCGCTGGCGGGCCTGGGTTTCGCACCCGTCTACCACTCCTATTCCCAGCTCGACACCGAGGGGGTGATCGAGGCCCGCTACTTCATGCCCGGGCTCATGTTCGGGCTGCTCATCTCGGGCGTCCTCGTCGTGGCCGTCTGGAGGGCGAGCACCGGGCGGCTCGCGGGACATGGTTCGCGGATGAGTCTGTGGTGGGCCTCGGCCAGCTTCACGGTGGGCGTCATCGCCGGCCAGTACGCGGCCATGATCCGCGCGGAGGTGTGGATCTGGACCCTCGCCTTCGCGAACCCGCTGATCGGACTCACCTACTGTCTCGTGCTTCTGCTGATCATCAGGGCGTTCCTCTCCTGGGCCAAGGCCTGCTCCTCGGCCTGGCTGGCCGGCTCCACCCACCCTCGGACGATCACCCTGGCGGCCGTGGTGGTGTCGGCGGTGGTGATCGGTCCGTGGCTGGGTTTCTGGTTCTATGGCATCGCCGCTGTCGTCCAGGCCGGTGTCACGTGGGACCTGCTGGTGGTGACGCTGGTGACGATGGTCAGATATACCCCACTGGTGCTCACCATCGCGCTGGCCTGCGCCTACCTAGTGGCGGCCGGGACGCGAGCGCGGCCGGCACCGGGGAGCGGCCTGCGGCTTCATCTAGACGACGCCGCGCCCGTCCCGCTCCAGCGCCTGTCCGCCCACCTCGTACGGGCATTCCTGCCGTTCGCCGTGGCCTGCTGCCTCATGGCGGTAGGCGGTTTCGCGCTGCAACCCATGCTCACCGTGGCCAGCCGGCAGAGGGGTACGGGGCAGTTCCTCGAGGCCGTCTACGTGACCATGGGCGTGGCCGTGGGCCTGCTGGCGCTGGCCGCGCTGGCGGCCGGGATCCTGGTCGGCGGTCGCGGCTCGGGAGCGTGGGCCGTGGCTCATGCGGGGATCATGCTTCTGACGGCGGCCGTTCCGATGGCCCTGGTGATCCTCGGCCATGTCGCCGTAGCCGAATGCGGGTGGGAGCGGGCGGGCGCCTGCTTCGCGCAGGGCGCACCGCTCCAGGTGACGATCGGCAACTACGCCACCCTCACGTACACGTACGCGATCTACCCCGGTCTTCTGCTCGCCGGGTGCGGCAGCCTCCTCAGAGCCCGGAGGCGACCGCCTGTCTCAGAACCGCGTCGCAGCGTCAACCGCCCGGTCGTGGCGAGCGCGACGATCGTGATGACGCTCGCCCTGGCGGCCGGCGTCTACGGCGCCCTGCTGAACTGGCGGCTGACCGTCGGGGCCATCCCCGCGGCGCGCATGACCTGGCAGCGGGCGGTCATGGAGGCGGCCGACCAGCCGATCAAGCCGGGCTCGGTTCCGCAGCTCGACGCCTGTCGCCACGCATTGGGCGTGTTCGCCAGCCCGGGAGTGCGCGACGCGCTCAACACCGACCAGCGCTACTACGTGCTGGCGGCCGGGCTCATCAACCATGTCGCCTCGTCCGACGACCCCGCCCTGCGGGCGATGGCCCAGGCCGGATACGTCTGGCTGGACAGGGGTCGCGCGGACATGGTCACCAAAGTAGTCACCAGAGTGCTGCACTACTGCGTACTCGTCGGGGGCGAACACCAGGTCGATCTGCGGACAAGCGTCGTTCCGCGGACAAGCTAGGCCAGGCACGCCCTGACGCCGTACCGGACGCCGGTGTTGAACGCGTTGATCCGTTCGGTGGCGCTGCCGTGATCGCGGGGGTTCGTCCACGGCGTGTCACCCGACAGCCCCCGCAGCGTCGCCGCGATCTCTCGGCTGTCGCCCCGCTCCCACGTGAGTGTGCCGTCCCTCGACGCCCCCGCGAGTGCCGCCCCTCCCATGCAGTCCGCCTGCAGTTCGACCTGCGGCACCAGATATCCGGGCGGCATACGATTTTGGATGGAGTGGCTCCATTCGTGGGAGATGACCTGGTAGACGAGCCCGTCGCCGTAGGTGTAGCTCATCCTCATCAGGTTGATGTCCCAGGCGATGAAATGCTGGGTCGTGCAGTAGGAGGCGTTGTAGGGCAGCATCTTGTATCCCGAGCACGCGGGCCGGTTCGGGCTGCGCCCGTCGTAGGAGCCCAGGACGCGGGGCGGCGAATATCTGCCGGGGAAATAGTCGGACCAGTGATCCGACCAGAATCGATTGACCGCGTAGACGGCCGTCCCGATGTCCTCCTGGAGGCCGTCGGCTTTCACCCCCGCCTCGGCTCCGTTCGCGCCTCCTCCGCCGATCCATGTGACGGCGAGAATGGTCACCACGGCCAGTCGTAAACGCGCTGACATGGAGCCCCCAGTTTGTTGGTTCGCTTTCGCCAGGCTCCGAACGATAAACGCGCGCATACGCTGCGAATAGTCTCCGCTACGGAAACATCACCGTCGTCTTCGGGCGGGCGAGGGCCTGGATCACGAGGGCGTCGTACTCCGGCTGAGGGTCCGTAGCGTTTCGGCCCGCCGGACGCGTTCGGCCAGCGTGTGGTCCAAGGATGGCACCGTACGGGCTGGGCAGGGCTCGTCCCGCAGTTCGGCGGCAAGGATGCGATCCAGGCGGAAGCCTCGTCCAGCTCGGCGGCTGCGGCACCAGCCGATCAGATACCACGAGCCCGAGGCGGTGAGCAGGCCGCCCGGCTCCACCTCGCGCTCGCTTTCCCGCCCCGCCGAGTCGGCGTATCGGATCCAGACCACTCGCCGACGGGCCACCGCCTGCTCAACCACCGGAAGTACGCCTGAGGCGGTGCGGGCGGGCAGCACATGGATGCGTTCGGTCAGGGCGCGCACTTCCTCCACGGCGGACTCGCTCAGTGCGGCCGCTAGCTTGCGCATGGCGGCCGGCCCCGCGGCCGAGAACGGCGTCGTCTGCTCGGCCCCGGCCAGCGCCGCGGCCACCGCCAGCGCCTCCGCGGCGGTGAGGTTGATCGGCGGCAGAGCGGTGTCGCGGTCGATGAACCAGCCCCCGCGCGGCCCGGCCTCCGCACGTACTGGCACCCTGGCCTCCATCAGCGCCTGTAGATCGCGCTGGATGGTACGCCGCGACACCCCGAACCGGTCCGCCAGCCAGCCCACGGTGCGCGGCCGGGGCGCGGTCGCGCGCAGCTCGTCTACCAGGGCATAGAGGCGTTCGGTACGGTTCATCGCGTCATCGGGTCACAGGCACGGACGCGTACCAGGTTAGGCCAGACATCTGCGTAGGAACTCCTCCTGGGCCGCCAACTCCCGCTGGGCCAGCGTCGTGGGATGCAAGGTGAACCCGTGCCAGCCCTCCTCCGCCACCACCAGTTCGGCCGCGTTGCCCGCCGCCGCCCAGCGGGCCGCCATGAACAGTGTGTCGTCGAGCAGGGGATCGGCTGTTCCCACCGTGAACCGCGCGAGCGGCAGACCACGCAAGTCGCCATAGAGGGGTGAGATGTCAGGGTCGAGTCGTTTGTCGGGCGACAGTCCCGGAAACTGCTTGCTCCGGAACCATTCCAGGATCGGCCTGTTGATCAGCCGGTTTCGATCGCCCGACGCGCGGCCGCTGGGTGTGCCGTGACCCACGTCGTAGCCGCCGAAGGAGAGCTGCGCGGCCAGGAACGCCTCGGCGGGTGCCACGCCGTACCGGTCACGCAGCCGCAGAAGCGTGGTGACGGCCAGCCGCGCGCCGCCCGACTCGCCGCCGATGAGCAACCGCCGCGTGCCGAACTCGGCGGCGGAGTTCGCCACCAGCCAGAGCGCCGCCTGCTCGGCGTCGTCGTTGCCCGCCGGGTAAGGATGCTCCGGGGCCAGCCGGTACTCGACGCTGAGCACCGCCACACCGCAGTTGGCGGCCACATCGCGAAGGCGCGGATCCTGCCCGTCCGCCGAGCCGATCACCCCGCCGCCGCCGTGGAAGTGCAGGAACACGCCCTCCGGTGTGCGCCCGTCCGGAGGGAGGAAGGCCCGGAGCCGGAGCCGGCCGCCGTCGGAGGTGGTCACGGTCCGCCAACTCGCCTCGGGAACCGTCGCGAGGGTGGGGAACCCGCCTCCGCCCGCGCGCTGAAACTCACGAGCCGCCACGGGGTCGTCCTGGACATGCAGCGGCACCTGGCCGTCGAGCAGCTTCTCCATGCGGTCATTGACGGCACGGGTCTCAGCCAACTCGTCGAGATCCAGGCCGAGCAGATGAATTGTGGGTACGTTCATGCGGCCAACCATGCCGCCACGCCGCGACACCCTTATGTCACGGTCAACGCGTGATGTCGCTCACAGCCTTCTTCAAGGGGCGCTCGTCGAGAGTGGTGCGCAGGGCGGTGATGAAGGCGGTGGTGGCGGGCGGGTCGGGTGGCTCGCCGAACGCCGCCAGGTGGATCCGGCGCCGCGCGGCGGCCAGCTCGGTGGCCTTGACTCCGTCCGCGTGGTGGGTGCGCAGAGCCAGTCCCGGCATGGTGGTGACGCCCAGCCCGGCGGCGACGAAGGCCTGCTGGACGAGGATGTCGTCGCTGCTGTAGGCGATGCGGGGGGTGAACCCGGCGTCCTCGCAGATCCGGACGAGGTCGCCGCGGCAGTTCGGGCACCCGGCGATCCAGGCCGAGTCCCGGTGGTCGGTGAGGGTCTGCCCGGGCTCGCGGCTGAGCAGGTACACCGGGTCGTCGAGCAGGTAGGAGTAGCGGATGCCGTCGTCCGGCATCGTGTCCTCGTACGAGAACATGATGGCCAGGTCAGCCGATCCCTCGCGCAGCATCCGGCGGGCGGCCGTGGGATGGGCGTCGCCGAGGTGCAGTTCGATGTTCGGGTACGACTCGCGCAGAGCCACGGCCGCCGGGGGGACCAGGACGCTCAGGGCGGAGCTGAAGGCGACGATTCGGACCCGGCCGGTGCGCAGCCCGAGCTGGGCGGCCAGTTCGGCGTCGGCGGCGTCGACCCGGCCGACGATCTCCGTGGCCCGGCGGGCGAGCAGTTCTCCTTCGGGGGTGAGCCGGATGCCGCGCCCCACGCGCTGGATGAGCCTGGCGCCGGTCGCCGTCTCCAGTCGCGCCAGGTGGTGGCTGATCGAAGGCTGCGAGTAGTGCAGGGCCTTGGCGGCTTCGGTGACCGAGCCGTGGGCGGCGACCGCGGCCAGGACGCGCAGCCGGACGATATCGAGCATTCATCAAGGGTATCTATGGATTTTCGCCAATAGTGGCATTAGACGCATGTGGCACCTCATGGGCAGACTCGGCGGTGAGATCACCTGGAGGGTCGCCGATATGTACACGTACCGGGAACTGTTCCGCACGCCCGAGTTCACGCCGCTGTTCGCGGCCTCGTGCGCGCAGGTGGCCTCGACCACGCTGAACGGGCTGGCGCTCGCCACGCTGGTGTACGCCCGTACGGACTCGGCGCTGCTGGCGGCGCTGGGCATGTTCGGGCCGTCGTTCGCCGAGTTGGCCGGCGCCACCCTGCTGCTGTCGGTGGCCGACCGGGTGCGGCCGCGTACGGCGCTGACACTGACCGCGCTCGCCGGCGGCGCGGCCAGCGCGGCGCTGGCCGCGCCGGGCATGCCGTTGTGGGCGATGTTCGCGGTCATCCTCGCGCTGGGCCTGGTCAACTCGATCGGCAGTGGCGTCCGGTACGGGCTGCTCAGCGACATCGTGCCGCCGGACGGGTACGTGCTCGGCCGCTCGGTGCTCAACATCTCGGTCGGCGCGATGCAGATCGCCGGGTTCGCGGTCGGTGGCGTCCTGCTGGCAGTGGTGTCGCCGCGCATGACGCTGGCCATCGGTGCGGCGCTGGCTTTCGTCGCCGCGCTGGTGCTGCGGTGCGGGCTCGGCGCCCGGCCGGCGCGGTCGGTCGGGCGTCCGTCCGTCGCGGCCACCTGGCGGGTCAATCGTCACCTGCTGTCCACGCGTGCCCGCCGGGCCGTCTATCTGTCGATGTGGGTGCCCAACGGGCTGGTGGTGGGCTGCGAGGCGCTGTTCGTACCGTACGCGCCGGGGGCGGCTGCCGTATTGTTCGTGGCAGCGGCGCTGGGGATGCTGTTCGGCGATCTGGCGGCCGGGCGGTTCGTGCCGCCGGGGGCGCGAGGGCGGTTCGTCACCCCGTTGCGGTTCCTGCTCGCGGCTCCGTACCTGCTGTTCGCGCTGCCGCTCGGCACGCCGGTCTTGGCCGGCGCCGCGGCGGTGGCCTCGGTCGGCTTCGCCTCCACGCTGCTGCTGCAGGAGCGCCTGATCGCGCTGACCGGCGAGGACGTCCGCGGCCAGGCACTGGGCCTGCACGTCAGCGGAATGAAGGCGATGCAGGCGATCGGCGCCACGCTGGCCGGCCTGATCGCGCAGTACGTACCCGCGGGCGCGGCGATGGGCCTGATGGCCGTGGCGGCGCTCGCCGTCACCGCGGCCCTCAGCCCAGGTCTGCGGCTGTCGGATCCGGTTCAGTCGCTCCGTCGGACCAGCCCGGCTGACGGCTCCACGCCGGTTGAATCGCGCAGGCCTTCCTTAGATCACGCCGCGTAACAGGTGAAATCGGTGCCGTCCGGGTCCAGAAGCAGGAGCCAGAACTCAGCACGCTTCGCAGCGTCGAGAACGTGGTGCTGGCTCCGTCCCAGGTACACCAGTGGCCACAACGGGCCGCGCAACGAAGAAGGAGAACCACCATGACGCTCCAGCGGATGGACAACGTCGGCATTGTCGTCGACAACCTTGAGGCGGCCATTGCGTTCTTCGTAGAACTCGGCATGGAGTTGGAGGGCAAAGGGCAGATCGAGGGCCTCTGGGCGGACCGCACCGTCGGACTCGACGGCGTCCGCTGCGACATCGCGATGATGCGGACCCCAGACGGCTACGGCCGGCTGGAACTGGCGAAATACCTCACCCCCGCGGCGATCGGCGCCACACCGCACAACCCGCCGCACAACACGCTGGGCATGCATCGTGTCATGTTCGCCGTCGACGACATCGAGGACGTCGTTGCCCGCCTGCGCACTCACGGCGCCGAACTCATCGGTGAGCTGGCCCAGTACGAGGACAGCTACCGGCTCTGCTACGTCCGCGGCCCCGAGGGGATCATCGTCGCGCTGGGCGAGCAGCTCAGCTGACAGCCCGTCGCGGCCGACCTGCGACCAACCAGAACGATCCGTTGGACGGACCAAGAAAACGACAATGAAAGAGATGACCGTGCGATCGAACGAAGTCACCGAGGTTCTGAACCGACCGATCAGCCAGGAACTGCTGGCCCGCGACCTGACCCGCTTGGCCTACGTCGCCAACGATGGCACGCCCCGTAATGTCCCGATCGCGTTCGCCTGGAACGGCTCGGAGATCGTCATGTGCACGGCGAAGAACGCGCCGAAGCTCCTGGCCCTACGCAACAACCCGATGGTCGCCCTGACGATCGACACCGAGGTGCACCCGCCCAAGATCTTGCTCATCCGGGGCCGGGCCGAGCTGGACTTCGTCGATGGCATCCCGGACGAGTATCTCCAGGAGACCAGCACCTATGAGATGACGCCCGAGCAACGGGTTGTGTGGGAGGCGGAGGTGCGTTCGCTCTACCACGACGGCATGGTCCGGATCGTCGTGACCCCGACGTGGGCGAAGCTGATCGACTTCGAGACGACCCTGCCGAGCGCGGTCGAGGAACTGCTCCGACAGCGGGAGGAGCGTCAGCGCGGCTGAGCGGGGGAGGGGGCGGCCAGACAGTGGCATCGCCCCCCTCGTGAACCGGGGTCAGAATGTCGCGATCGGGTTGACTGGGCTGCCGGACGTACCGGCGAAGCGGACCGGCGCGACCGCGAGGTGGAAGTCCCACTGGCCGAGCTCGGCGGCCGTCGTCGCGCACGCCTCCAGGTCGCAGTTGTCGAGCAGCCACAGACCCATCGCGACGAGGCTCACGGCGTGAACCGGCATCAACACGTCTTCGTACCCCGACGGCTGAACGTCCTGGGGGGTGTCAGCGCCGATCAGCGCCACTCCCCGTTCATGCAGCCACGGCAGGCAGGACGCGTGCCAGCCGGCCTGCGTGAAACCGCCGGCCGCACCGGCCTCGTGCCGGACGCGGCCGTAGCCGGTCCGCAGGAGTACCGCATCGCCCGATCGCACCCGCACACCCTGGCGACGCTCGGCCTCCTCGAGGTCGTCGGGATACACACCCTGACCCGGTTCCAGCCACGGCACATCGCGGACCCTCGCGATGTCCAGCAGGACGCCACGCGTGATGATCCCGTTCGCCGCCGCGGTGACGGCCGCCCACGCCGATCCCGTCGCGGCGTCGACCAGCGAGTGCGACCGCCCGTTGTACATCGTGCCGTCCCAGAAGATGTGACACGGCGAGTCGATGTGGGTGACGGTGTTGCCGTGGAACATGATGCCGAGCCGCTCGTTCGAGAAGCCCCAGCGCCGGTCGTTGTGGAATGCGGGCACCGGCATGTTCTCGGCACCCGGCATGTCGGCGGCGCACGGGCACGCCGTCGTCGACCGCTCCATGTCTTCCGGTACGGCGACCTCCCACGCGCACGACACACTCCTGCCGTGGCGCACGGCCCGAGCCGCCGCCAGCCGGACGTCGTCGGTGATGTGGTTCAGGGTGCCGAGCTCGTCGTCGTCGCCCCACCGTCCCCAGTTCGACAGCGTGTTGAAGTACCCGAGCACGTCGTCCTGTGTGGGCATCGGTCGCTCTGCCGTCATCCCAGCATCAACTCCTCCGGTCACGTGGTTCGAGGCAGCGCAGGAGCCGCCCGACACGCGAGTTTTGCGGCGCTTCAGGATGCGGAAGATATTCTCACAGCGCGTTTGGTGCGGCGGGAGGTCTGCTGGTGAGCGTGGTGGCCGAGGACGTGAGATTCGGTGTTCTCGGGCCGCTCCGGGCCGAGGTCGGCGGTCGCCCGGCAGGGCTTGGCGGACCTCGCCAGCGGGCCGTGCTGGCGCTGCTGCTGATCGCGCGGGGCAGGAGCGTCTCGGCGGAGCGGATCCTGTCCGAAGTGTGGGAGGGTTCGCGACCTCCCTCCCTGACGACACTCCATGGATACGTCGCCGATCTGCGCAGGACCCTGGAGCCGGAAAGAGCGCCCGGCGCCCCGGCCCGGTTGCTGGTGCGTGAGGGGCCCGGATACGCCCTTCGGGCAGTACCCGCCGCGGTTGACGCCGAGCGCTTCACCGATCTGGCCGCTCGTGGCCGGCGCGCGCTGGACGGTGGCGAGCCGAGACTCGCCGCCGACCTGCTCGGACAGGCGCTCGCGCTGTGGCGAGGTCCGGCCTATGCCGACTTCGGCGGAGCCGCCTTCGCGGTGCCCGACGCGACCCGGCTGGAGGATCTGCGGGCCACCATCCGCGAGGACTGGCTCGCGGCCGTCATCGCGTCGGGGGAGCACGCCGCCGCCGTGGGCGAGCTGGAGGCGGTGATCGCCGAGCAACCGCTGCGGGAGCGCGGCTGGGAGCTGCTCGTCCTCGCCTTATACCGGTCAGGACGGCAGGCCGACGCGCTCGCCACCCTTCGAGCGGTACGCGGAAGGCTGGCCGACGAACTGGGCATCGACCCGGGACGCGGCCTGCGCGACCTGGAGGCGGCCGTACTCGCCCAGGACCCGCGGCTGGCCCCGGTGCCGGCTGAGCCCACCCGCATGTCATACCCTCCGGCCGCGGCTTCGGCGCAGCCTTCGGGCAATCTGCCGTTCGCACTGTCCAGCTTCGTCGGCCGCGGCGGCGACCTCACGGCCATCGCGTCCCTGCTGGACGGGCACCGGCTGGTCACGCTCACCGGCCCGGGCGGGGTCGGCAAGACCCGCCTGGCCTTGGAGGTCGCACGCGCCCGTACCGACGCCGACGGGCCCTGGCTCGTGGAACTGGCCGGTCTGCACGCACCCGAACTGCTCACCGGGACCATGGCCGCCGCCCTTGGGCTGCCCACCGCGGCGTCCCCCGATCAGCTGGCCGGGATGATCGCCGACCGTGACATGCTGATCGTCCTGGACAACTGCGAGCATCTGCTGGTCCCCGCCGCCATGCTGGTCCACACCCTGCTGACCCGCTGCGGCACCGTACGGATGCTGTGCACCAGCCGCGAACCCCTGGGCATCTCGGGTGAGACGGTCTACGAAGTACCGCCGCTGGATGCCGCCACGGAGGCCGCGGACCTGTTCCTGCGCCGTGCGGCGGCCGTCTCGCCCGGCTGGGCGGCCGAGCCGGGCGACAGGGAAAGGATCGCCGCCCTGTGCGTACGGCTCGACGGCATCCCGCTGGCCATCGAACTCGCCGCCGCGCAGAGCCGGGCGCTGTCCGTGGCCCAGATAGCCGATGCCGTAGCGGACCGCTTCACCTTGCTGGTGGACGGATCAGCCGGACGGCCGGATCGT
Source organism: Nonomuraea sp. NPDC049750 (assembly GCF_040659625.1). Lineage (NCBI taxonomy): Bacteria > Bacillati > Actinomycetota > Actinomycetes > Streptosporangiales > Streptosporangiaceae > Nonomuraea > Nonomuraea sp. NPDC049750. The sequence continues at coordinate 341,723 of NZ_JBFANB010000007.1, read as the reverse complement.
CATCGCACGCTACTGGACACGGTCGCCTGGAGCGATCAACTGCTGCAGCCGGCCGAACGCCGGCTCTTCCACCGGCTCGGCGTGTTCGAAGCCGGCTTCGACCTGGAGGCGGCCGCCGCTGTGGGAGGGGTCGATCCCGTCCTGGCGCCGCTGCTGGGGTTGGTCCGCAAATCGCTGGTCACCGCGGAAACCGGCACGGCGCCACGCCGCTACCGGATGCTGGAGACCTTGCGCCAGTACGCCCTGGCCTCGCTCTCCGCCGATGAGCTGGCCCGGGCACGGGAACGCCACCGCGCCTGGGTTCTGGCCCGGGCCGAGAACGCCGAACGTCATCTCCGCGGCCCGCAGGGAGCGGCGTTGCTGAACGGGCTGACCCGCGATCAGGCTGAGTTCCGGGCCGCGTTCGCCTCGTCGCTGGCGGCAGGTGACGGCGAGTACGCGCTACGGCTGGGCGGCGCGCTGTTCTGGTTCTGGTTCCGCATGGGTCATGTCGCGGAGGGCCTGGCCTGGCTGTCCGAGGCGTTCGCGGCGGCCCCGCGAGCCGGCGCGGATGTGCGGGCGCGTGCCCGGTTCGCGGTCGTGGGACTGCACTACCTGGCCGGACAGCCGCCACAGGCGTACCAGGCGGCCCGTTCGGCGATGGGGGAGGCCCGTCAGGCGGGCGACCCGGTGACGGAGGCGCTCGCGACCGCGTACGCCGCCTACCTGGGGCTGCTGACCGGGGCGGCGCTCGACGCCGAGGCTCTCGCCCGCGAGGCCGTCGAGGTGGCCCGGCGCAGCGGCCTGGACTGGCTGGAAGCGGAAACGCTCATGATCCAGGGCATGGTCCTGCGGCTGCTGGGGGATCTGCCGGGCGCCGACAGCGTCTTCCAGAAGGCCATCGGCGCCGCTCGCGCCAGTGGCCACGACTGGGCGGCGGACGGGGCGGCCTGGTGCGAGATGAAGACGGCCTCGGACCGCGGGGACGGCGCTCGGGCACTGGCCATCGCGGCGGACATCCTGGCCACGATGGACCGTTACGGAGACATCTCCTTCTGGCTGGTGACGGTGCACAGCGCGGCCCGCGCCCTCGCGCTGACCGGGCAGGCCGAGCACGCGGCCGTGCTCATGGGGGCCGTGGAGGCCATTGGCAAGCGAGCCGGCGTCTCCCCGGAGCTGATGGACCCGTTGGACGGGCCGCGCGAGGCCGCCGCCGTACGCGGGGCACTTCCGCCGCAGGAGTACGAACGTCACGCGGCCCACGGGCGCGCGATGTCCCGGCGGGACGCGAGCGCCCTGCTCACCTCACTCATTCGCTGATCGGGGCGTTCCAAGTGAGCCTTGGAAGTCGCTGGGAAAGCCGGTTCCCACCGGCCTCGAAGCAGGCCGGCCCACTCTCGTTGTTGTGAACGCGGCGCCGCCTGGTCCGGGCGGCCGAACAACGAGGTGAATCATGATCAAGCGGATGATCCGTACTGCGGTGGCGCCATGACAAGCATCGGACACCCGCCTACCGGACACGCCGTCGTCGCGGGAGCGGGGATCGGCGGGCTCCTGGCGGCCAGGGTGCTGCGCGAGACGTTCGACCGGGTCACGGTGATCGACCGCGACGCATTGCCCGTCCAGGGTGTCCCCCGGCGGGGTGTGCCGCAGGGGCATCACGCGCACGGGCTGCTGTCCCGGGGCTGCGAGATCCTCGAGGAGCTGTTCCCCGGGCTGCCCGCGGACCTGGTCGCCGCGGGCGCCACCGCCTGCGACATCCAGGACGACGTCCGCTGGTACAACGACGGCCGGCTGCTGCACCCCGCGCCTTCGCGGCTGCGCGGCCTGACGGTGAGCCGGCCGGAACTCGAACGGTACCTGCGGTCCCGCGTCGCGAATCTTCCCGGCGTGATGATCCACGAACGCTGCGAGGTGGTCGAGCCGATCGCCGGCGGGGACGGCGCGGTCACCGGAGTACGCCTCCAGCGTTCGGGGCACCGGCCCGAGGACATGGCGGCCGATCTCGTGGTGAACGCCGTGGGCCGGGGAAACCGGGGCGCGGAGTGGCTGCGCCGGCTGGGATACGAGCCCGCGCCGGAGGAACGTGTCGACTCCGGGCTGCAGTACGTCTCGCGTGAGTACCGCCGGCGGCCGGGCGACGCCGACTTCGCCGCCATGGTGGTGGGGCACAGCGCGTCGGTCCCCAGGGGTGGGGTCGCACTCAGCGGCGAGGGAGACCGCTGGCTCGTCACCCTGTTCGGCATGGGCGACGACGTCCCACCCGTCGACCCGGACGGGTACCACGGGTTCGCCGCCCGGCTTCCGGTCCCGGACCTGCACCGCCTCCTGGAGCGCCTGGAACCGCTGGGGGAGCCGCGGCGGATGCGCATTCCCGTGAGCATCCGGCGCCGCTACGAACGGATGGGCCGTTTCCCCGAGGGCTATGTGGTGTTCGGCGATGCCCTGTGCCAGTTCAATCCCAGCTACGGGCAGGGCATGACGGTGGCCGCCTGCGAGGCCGTCGCCCTGCGTGAGTGCTTGGCGGACGGCCGGCGCGACGGCCTGGCCCGCCGCTTCTTCGAGCGGGCGGCGCGGATCATCGACGTGCCCTGGGACCTGTCGGTCGGTGGTGATCTGCGGTTCCCGTCCGTCGAGGCGCCACGCCCGCTGCGCGTGAAGCTGCTCAACCGCTACATCGCCCGCCTCCACGTGGCCGCGGCAGCGGACCCGGTGGTCGGGCACGCCTTCCTGAGCGTCGCCAACCTGCAGGCCCCTCCACAGCTCCTGTTGTCGCCCGGTGTCCTGGCCCGCGTGCTCCGGCCGCGGTCCGGCGGCGGCCCGGGACACCTCCGACTTCCGGCCCGGGAGCAGATCCCGGCCGGTCAATGAAGTCGCGGCTCATCCCGAGCCTCGGCATCCGAAACCCGAGTCGGGGCTCATCCCGAGCCTCGGCATCCGAAACCTGAGTCGGGGCTCATTCCGAGCCTCGGCATCCGAAACCCGAAAGGACATCATCATGTTCAAGAACATCACCGCGGGCATCATCCTGGCGACCGCCGTGGCCGGTGGGCTGACGGCCATCGCGGCTCCGGCCTCGGCGGCGACGGCCGGCGCGGGCAACGCGGTCTGGGTCGAGCCCGGCGCCACCAGATCCTTCCTGGTCATGTGCCCTTCGTACGCCCCCACGATGCTGACCGGGACGATCAAGATCACCGCCGTCACCGGAGTGTCGGTCTCGACCAGCCTGGACACGGACTCCGATGCTTTCAGCCGCGACATGCTCACGGTGACGGCCACGAACGGAGACGCCGTCCGCCGGTACGTCTCGGTCACGGCCACCTGCTCGAGCTGACCGTCTCCACAGCCGCACCAGGCACCCGTTCCCGCCCCTTCCTGGGCCGCAGCCCTTCGATTACTCTCGCAGGAGATCTTCATAACGTGCGAGAGGGAGGCCGATGGGTGGGGTCGCTCCCGATATCGTGCGGTTCGGGGTGCTCGGTCCGCTCCGGGCCGAGCTGGCGGGACAGGCGGTCGGCCTGGGGGGTCTACGACAGCGGGCAATCCTCGCTGTCCTGCTGATCGCCGGGGGCAGGATGGTCTCCGCCGAGCGGATCACGTCCCAGGCGTGGGAAGGCTCACCACCCTCCTCACCGACGACCCTCCACGCGTACATCTCCCAGCTGCGCCGGGCCCTGGAGCCGGAACGCCCGGCCGGCGCTCCGCCCCGGCTGCTGGTCCGTGAGGGGATGGGGTACGCGCTGCGGACGGATCCGGCCGCGGTGGACGCCGAGCGCTTCGCCGACCTCGCCATGGCGGGGCGGCGGGCGTTGGACGGCGGCAGACCGGGCCCCGCCGTGGAAGTGCTCACCGAGGCGCTGGAGCTGTGGCGTGGTCCCGCCTACGCGGACTTCGGCGGGGCCGGTTTCGCCTTCACGGAAGCGGCCCGGCTGGAGGACCTGCGTGCGGCCGCGTACGAGGACCGGCTGGCCGCCACCATCGACCTGGGCAGGCACGCCGCGGCGGTCGGCGAGCTGGAGGCCCTGGTGGCCGAGCAACCGCTGCGCGAACGCGGCTGGGAGCTGCTCGTCCTCGCCCTGTACCGGTCTGGGCGGCAAGCTGATGCGATGGCGGCGCTGCGCACGGCACGGCGACGGCTCGCTGACGAGCTGGGCATCGACCCCGGACCCGCGTTATGCGACCTGGAGTCCGCGGTGCTCGCCCAGGACCCCCGGCTCGACCCGCCGCCCGCCCGCTCCGCCGGAACCGCCGGCGCTCACGTCGGCGGCGCCACTCCCGCCGCTACCGGGCCCCGCACCGCCTCCGTCGCCTCTGACAACCGTCCGGCGGCGGCGCCCGCCGGTAACCTGCCGTTCGCCTTGTCCAGCCTCGTCGGACGTACAGACGACATCGCCACCGTGGAGCGTCTGCTGACCGAGTACCGGCTGGTCACCCTCACCGGCCCGGGCGGAGTGGGCAAGACCCGCCTCGCGCTGGAGACGGCCAGAGCCCGTACCGACAGCACCGACGGGCCGTGGCTGGTCGAACTGGCCGGCCTCACCTCACCCGAGCTGCTGCCCGCCACGATCGGCACCGCCGTCGGCATCCCCGGGGCATCCTCGGCCGAAGACCTGTCGGCTGTGCTCGCCGGACGGCGGCTGCTGCTGGTCCTCGACAACTGCGAACACCTGCTGGACGCGGTCACCACCCTGACCGGTGTGCTGCTGAGCCGCTGCGGCGGCCTGCGAGTGCTGGCCACCAGCCGCGAAGCGCTGGGCGTCGAGGGCGAGGCGGTCTACGAGGTACGGCCGCTCGACCCTGACGGCGATGGCGCCGAACTCTTCCGGGAACGAGCTGCCGAGCTGTCCACATGGTCCCCCGACGTGGACGACCTCGACCGGATCCCCGGGCTCTGCGCCGGCCTCGACGGCATTCCGCTCGCCATCGAACTGGCCGCCGCGCAATGCCGGATGCTCTCCATCGGCCAGATCGCCGACGCCTTGGAAAACCGCTTCGGCATCCTGGTCGGCGGCCCTCTCGACCTGCCCGCCCGGCATCGTGCGCTGGAGTCCACGATCGCCTGGAGCCACCGGCTGCTCGAACCCGAAGAACGGCGGCTCTTCCACCGGCTGAGCGTGTTCGCCGCCGGGTTCGACCTCGACGCCGCCGGCGTGGTCGGAGGCCAGACTCCCGTGCTGCCTCCCTTGTCGGCCCTGGTCCGCAAGTCGCTGGTCGGTGTCGAGCCCGGGACCGCTCCACGCCGCTACCGGTTGCTGGAGACGCTGCGTCAGTACGCGCTGCGCGAACTCGACCTGGACGACCTCGCGCGGACCCAGCAACGGCACCGTGCCTGGGTCCTGGCCCAGGCGGAGAGCGCCGAGCGCAGGCTCCACGGCCCTCAGGCGGCCGTGCTGCTGGGCCGGCTGACCCGGGAGCAGCCGGAGTTCCGCGCCGCCTTCGCCTCCGCGCTGGCCGCCGGTGACGGCGACTACGCGCTGCGATTGGGCGGAGCCCTGTACTGGTTCTGGTACCGCATGGGCCACATCGCCGAAGGCCTGTCCTGGATGTCGAAGGCTTTCGCCGCGGCGCCGCACGCCGAGCCGGCGGTCCGGGGGAGGGCCCGGCTCGCCGTCAGCGGGCTCAGCTATCTGGCCGGGAATCCGGTGCGGGCGTACGAGTCCGTCGTGCTGGCGGAGCAGGAGGCACGGGAGGCCGGTGACCTGGTGGTCGAGGCTTCCGCGCGGGTCTACCAGACGCACTTCGGCGTACTCGCCGGAATGCCCGTTGACGCTCCGGCGCTCGCCCGCAGCGCGGTCGAACTCGCCCGGCGGGCCGGCGAGGACTGGCTGGTGGCCGAGGCGCTGATGGTTCAGGGCACGCTCGCCCGCGTTCTAGGAGATCTTCCGGCCGCTGCCGCGATCCTGGCCGAAGCCATCACGACTGCTGACTCCTGCGGCCACGACTGGGCGGCCGGCTCCGCCGCGTGGGCCGCCATGAAGACCGCGTGCGATCGTGGTGACGGCCGGCGTGCTCTGGAGATCGCCGCCGGCATCCTGAACGCGCTCGACCGTCACCAGGACGTCACCTCCAGGCTTGTGCTCATCCACACCGCCGCCCACGCCCTCGTACTGACCGGGCAGGCCGAGCAGGCAGCCGTGCTGATGGGCGGTGTGGCGGCGGTCGGCCGCCGGGTGGGCTTCTCCCCCGAGTTGATGGACCCGATGGACGGCCCCCGCGAGGCCGCCGCCGTACGCGAAGCCCTCCCGCAGGACGAGTACGAACGCCTGACGGCCCGGGGACGCGAACTGTCCCTGGCGAAACTGACCACCCTCCTGGTGAGCCTGCTCACGATCCGCTCATAGGTGGGCCGGCAGCCTGTCCAGCGGCCGCGCGGGTCAGGGCAACCGCGCCGGCAGGCCGCGCGGGTTGACCTTCGCGACGATCAGCGCCGGGGCCGTGGATGTCTTCACGGTGGCGAGCGCCAGGTCGAGCTCCGCCGCAGTGTCGACGGAGTGGGTGGGACCGGACGCCGAGGCTGTTGGCCAGCTTGACGAAGTCCCATTGGTTGAGCAGGACGTGGGGCTTCGGTGGCACCCTGGGATCGCTGAAGTAGTGCGAATGGAGGCCCACACGGCGCCGCACAGGAACCCGTCGCGGCCCTTGACCGGCAGGTTCCAATACATCATCAGAACCGCCTACACGATGTTCAAGGCCTGCATCGGCAAGGGCTTCGGCGTCTCCGAGTGTGACAACTACAGCGTCAACGCCACCTCAGGTATCGAGGTGGTGCACGACCGCGTGCCAGGGCTGTTTCCGCAGCGCGAATACCTGCGGCGTCTGCCGTTCGAGGGGCACAACACTTCCGGATGCAGGTACCGGACGTTGCTCGTCGAACCGCCCATCTTCATACCCAGGCTGGAACGCGACCTGAGGGCGCGCGGCGTCACGTTCGTGAATCGGAGATTCATCAACAGCGCGGACGTGCTCACGTCCTTGACGCAGAAGGTGATCATCAACTGCACCGGGCTCGGCGCGAAGGAGCTGTGGAACGACTCCGAAATGCTCTCACTCAGAGGACAGCTCGCGATGTTGCGGCCGCAGCTCAACATCCACCACCCGCGCAACGAGCGCCTGGTCGATCCGAGGTTGTCGATCTCCACCTGACCCAGAGCGGTGGGCGTGACCGGGGTGGACTGTCACCGCCGCCGGCGTGTCCGCACCTGCGGGATCAGGTCCTGCTTCGACGGTTCCGGGCGTTCGACGCGGGTGGGATTACCGCGTACGAGCTCATCGTGGACACGCCACCGGGCGGCGATGACGGCGCGCTCCGCCGCCTCGTCGCCATGCTCTATGCGCTCCCGCAGCAGCCGCATGGCGATCCGGCGATTGAGGGTGAACTGCCGCTCGGTGTCGACAACGACGACGAGCCCCGTGGGCCGGTGGGTCGCTCGTACTGCCGTGCTGGCCTTGTTGCGATGTTGACCGCCGGGGCCGCCGGTGCGGCAGGCGACGATGTCGACGTCTCCTTCCGCGAACGTCGTACGCGGGGCGTCGACCTGGCACGGTTGGGAGATGACGTACCAGTTCTTCCGGCCGGTGTTGACCCGGTAGGGGCTGGGCGCCTGCCAGCACAGAGTTCCGGTCCATGAGGCGGCGAACGCCTCGGAGCCGTCTCCCGCGATCCGGATGAGGACCGATCGGTAGGTGCCGGGCCGGTCACCGGGAGCGATATGGGCCCGGTGAGTCTCCAGATTCTGCTGGGTGGCGTCGGCTTCCAGGCGGTGCAGCAGCCGGGCCAGCGCCCAGGCACACTCCTGTGGGCCGCGCCCGGCCGACAGGAGCAGGTGGACGCTCACTGTCAGATGGTCGCTCACCGCCTGGTCGCTCACCGCCGCCCCCGCTTGCGGCGCTGCTCCCGGCCGGCCCTCTGGGGCGCCGACCCGAGGTCGGGCGTCTTGTAGGTGACCAGCGGGATCGTGGTGGCCACGGGCGTGGCCAGGTCGTGCTCGACGAGGTCGGCGATCACTTGCTCGATGCGCTTGTACGCCGTCGGCGCCTCCTCGAAGAGCAACTGGCGGTCGCCGCACACCACCAGCGATCCCACCGGTGTGCGGCGCAGTTCTTCGACCGTGTGCTTGGCCCGCCCGCGGCGCAGGGCGTCGGCACGGGACATCTTGCGACCGGCGCCGTGCGCCACGGAATGGCCGGCGCCCGGCCCGGCGTGGGCGGCCACGAGGTAGGAAGGGGTGCCGCGCGTACCGGCGATGAGCACGTCGCGGCCGTCACCCGGCGCCGCTCCCTTGCGGTGCAGGTAGATCCCGTCGCGGATTTCGACCAGGTTGTGGCATTGGTCGATGATCGGCTCGGTGGGCTCGGCCCCCAGGGCATGGGCGACCCGGGCGGCCAGCAGCCGCCGGTTGAGTGATCCCCAGCGTACGGCGTCGTCATGCATTGCCATATAGGCATCGGGATCAGGAGCGGGGCCCGCGCCGTGGACCTCGGTGTGCGCGCGCAGGATCCGTTCGCCCAACCCTCGGGAACCGCTGTGGACGATGAGAACCAGGTCATCGGCGGCGAGCCCGAGTCGGCTCGCGTGGTCCGGCTCGAAGACGGTCCCGATTCGCGCCAGCTCGACGAAGTGGTTACCTCGGCCGACCGTCCCGAGACCTTCGACGTGACCGGCGGGAATATCGCCCTTCACAACCGCCCAGGCCGGGTCGTCGGCATCCTGCTCAGGGTCGAGCGCGCGATCGAGGTCGGGGAACCGGGCGGCGAGCTTCTCGGGCACGGCACGCTTGAGCTTGACGGGGAACACGGCGATCCCGCAACCGATGTCGGAGCCCACCAGGAACGGGTACAGGATGGTCGACGCCATGGCGGCGCCGATGGGGGCGCCCTTGCCGGGGTGCAGGTCTGGCATGGCGGCGACGTGCGTCATGCCGTCGAGGGCGGCCACCTGATGGCATTGCGCGACGGCATCGGACTCGATCCAGCTGGTGGGGGAGGCGAACACGGTGACCGTGGCCGTGGGGAAAGGGTGCTGAGACAAGGACGCTCTCTTCGCTGAACAGGGGTATGGGCGTGCGGCATCACGGCGGCGAGTGAGCGCCGTGGCATCTCGAAAGAGGGGGTGCTGTCCGTCAGAGCCTCATGGACACCACATTCCCCTGAGCCCGCCAATCGGGGCAAACGGTTTTCGGCCGTACGGGCTTGCGTGTCCGCACGCATCCTTACCCACCGACGTGCGGGTGCGCTGCGGTCGACACGCTGAGGCCATGGCGGATGAGCGCACACTTACTGGGCCGATGTTCACCCGGCCTGAGTCGCGCGGCCTTTCCTGACCTGTTCCGGAGCCTGCTGGCCGATGTGCCGCGGAAGAATTCCCGGCAGTTGGCCGATCACAGCGGGCACGTCAAGGCCTATCGGTTCGAGCATCTGCTGAACGGCGCCACATGTGGTGCTGTCGGTGACAAGTGACAGCGTTTGTCGGTCTCCTGCGACAGCGATCGTTTCGGCAGCAAGACGATGTCTTCGCTGGTTAGCGGCCATGGGAGTGGTGTACGGGTTTCAAACCTATTCGTCACCTTGATACCCGTGAGGGAAGATCGACTGCTGGAGCGGCAGCGGCGCGCCGAACGGGCGCTGGCCTCGGTGGTGGCGACCCCGTACCTGCTGGGCGTCTCGACCCGGCGGGTGGAACGGCTGGCCGAGCAACTCGGGGTGACCAAGCTGACGAAGTCGCAGGTCAGCGTGATGGCCCGGGAGCTGGATCAGATGGTGAGCGAGTTCCGTAACCGGCCGTTGGATGCCGGGCCGTACACGTTCGTCTGGATCGACGCACTCACACAGAAGGTGCGTGAGGGCGGGCGGACGGTCAACGTGCACGCGCTGGTCGCGACCGGCGTCAACGCCGACGGCCACCGCGAGATCCTCGGCATCGACGTCGTCTCCAGCGAGGACGGCGCGGGCGGCCATCGTGGACCAGTTCACCTACGGCGGCAACATCCATTCCCTATTGAATGTGCGTGTCGATGTACGTCGAGAGGGATCGCAGAGTGACGAGTCGGCGGGTGTTCTGGATACCGCAGGACGCGGTGCGGAGTGGGGTACGGCGGCACTTGCTGGAGGGTTGGGAGGACCTGCCGTCCCGAGAAGACGCGGCCGTGATACGCGTGAGGTGCCGCGGCTCGGCTGGCCCACGGCGCGCCTGTGGTGGCGGTGAACCGCGCAAGGCGGATCTGGTGCTGAGGAGGAGGGCCGCAAGGAAGGAGGCCGGTGATGACCCGACCCGTCGGTATCGACCTGGGCACGACGAACTCGGTCGTGTGCGTGCTGGAAGGCGGTGAGCCGACCGTTGTCACCAACACCAAGGGCTCGCGGACGACCCCTTCGGTGGTCGCGTTCGCCAAGAGCGCTGACAGACGGCGTGCCCGCCATCGAGATCGCGGCCCGGACTGGGGCCGTTCCGATGACTACCTTCCCCGGGCAACCATGGCCAGGAGGTCGAACGTGAGACCGGCGGCGGCCAGCGCGGTGATCTGAGCGTGGTCGTAGGCGGGTGAGACCTCGACGACATCCGCACCGACGATGTCGAGGTCCGCGAGGGAGTACAGCAGCAGCTGAAGCTCCCGAGTGCTCAGTCCGCCGGGCTCAGGGGTGCCGGTCGCGGGCGCATGGGCGGGATCGAGCACGTCGATGTCGATGCTGATGTAGACCGGCCGATCAGCCACTCTCTCCCGGAGCCGGTCGGCGGCGTGCTCGATGCCGCGCCGCGCGACGTCGAGTGTGGAGATCGTCGCGAATCCCAGCTCCCTGTCGTCCTCCAGATCCTTGGCGGCCGGGGTTGTGTGGCGGATGCCCACATGGGCGCAGTGGTTCACCGCCAGCAGTCGCTCCTCGGTGGCCCGGCGGAACGGAGTGCCGTGAGTGAGCCGCGCACCGAACATGTTGTCCCAGGTGTCGAGATGGGCGTCGAAGTGGATGAGTGCCACGGGGCCGTGGTGCCGATGGGCGGCTCGCAGCATCGGGAGGGCGACGGTGTGGTCGCCGCCCAGAGTGATGATCCGGTCAGCACTTCGGTAGAGCCGCTGAGCGGCCGACTCGATCTGACTCACCGCCTCGGCGATGTCGAAGGGAGTCACGCCGACGTCACCGGCGTCGGCGATCTGCAACCTCGACCACGGCTCGATCTCGAGCCCGAGGTGGTAGGGCCTCAGGAGTTTGGAGCCGGCGCGAATGGCCTCCGGGCCGAATCGTGCGCCTGGCCGGTAGGTGGTACCGGCATCGAACGGCACGCCGAAGATCGCGACGTCGGCCCGGGAGACCTCGTCGAGCCGCGGCAGGCGGGCGAACGTGGAGGGCCCCGCGAAACGCGGGAGCTGCCTGATGGAATCGGGCGGTCCGACGATCCCTGTGTCGCCGGACTCCGCGAGCTCGTCCTTCTCAACGCTCGACAACGCGATTCTCCTCCCAAGGTGACCGGCCCCCGTCTTCTGGGCCTCACAGTAGTCAGAGCTCTCTCCCGGGCATTCGGTCGATCGCACGAGGGATTCGCGCCGCTTCCGGCCTTCGGCACAATGCGCCGATACCTGGTGAGGACAATGATGCGAAGGTCGGCATAACACCCACGAGTGAGGATTCCGCTTGCCTGAGAATGCATCGGATGCGTATGCGTCCTCGACTCCAGACCTGCTCGGCGCCTTGGACGGAGAGCGCCGGCGATTGGGCATCCCGGGTGCCGTCGTCCACGTGAGCGGTCCGTCGTACGGCAGTTGGACCCGTGCGCTCGGCGTCTGCGATCTGGCCACCGGGGTGCGGCTCACCGCCGGCAGCCGCATGAGGATCGGGAGCCTCACGAAGACCATCGTGGCGCTGATCGTCCTACGCCTGGCGGAAGCCGGAGACCTCTCCTTGGACGATGAGATAGAGGTCCATCTGGCAGAGCCACAGGTCCCGCGAGGAGTCACCGTTCGCCGTCTCCTCGACATGACCTCGGGCCTGCCCGACTACACCTCGGAGGAGTTCGTCGCCGGTCTGCTCCTCGAGCCCGACCGGCTCTGGACTCCCTCCGAGCTGCTCAAAGTCGCCCTGCGGAACCCGCAGCAGTTCGAGCCCGGCACCTCCTGGGCGTACTGCAACGCCGGCTACATCATGCTGGGAATGCTCATCGAGCACGTAACCGGCGCACGAGTCGAGGACGTCGCGCGCCGGCTGGTCTTCGACCCCCTCGGCATGAGGGAGACCGAGCTCCCGCCGCTGACGCACGACGCCGCCGCCCTGCCGGATCCTCGGCTGCGTGGGTACCACCGCCGGGACGGCGAACTCGTCGACGCGACGCGCGTCAACCCGTCCTGGGCGTGGACCGCCGGTAACGCGGTGTCCACCGTGGGCGACTTGAGACTGCTCATCGAGGCATCGGTGCGCGGCGACCTCCTCCAGGAGCAGACCCGGCGTGAACTCATGCGCACCCACCCGGTGCCCGACAGCACCTTCACCTACGGCCTCGGCATCGCGAACTTCGACGGCATGTGGGGCCACAACGGCGAACTGCCCGGATTCCAATCGTTCGCCGGCCACGATCCGGCGACCGCGATGACCGTCGTCGTCCTCACCAACCTCGACGACCACTCCGCGGACCTGCTCGCCGCGTTCCTGCGCACCCGGCTCGCGAACTCTGCCGGCTCATGAGGAAAAAGCCGACACCCGAGGATTCCACCGGGCCGGAGGCGTCCGGGAACCTGTCGCTCCTCCTCGAGGATCTGAGCAGACTCGTTCGTACCGAGTCGCCGTCGACGGACCTGGACGCGGTCGGCCGCTCCGCGCGGGTGGTCGCGGACTTGGTTCATGAGCGCTTGGGGCGTCGGCCAGAGATCCTGTGCGTCGACGGAGTCGACCATGTCCTGCTGCGCGGGGCCGATCCGAAGGTCATGCTCCTCGGGCACCACGACACCGTATGGCCGCTCGGCACGTTGGACGAGCTGCCCTACACCGAAACTGCCGGCGTCGTCAGTGGCCCGGGCTGCTTCGACATGAAACTCGGCCTCGTCCAGGCGATCCACGCTCTCGCGTGGCTGCGGCGATGCCGCGGCACCGGCGTCCTCGACCAGGTGACCCTTCTCATCACGGGCGATGAGGAGCTGGGGTCCACGACATCACGGGCACTGATCGAGCAGGAAGCAGGCCGCTGCCGGGCAGCCCTCGTGCTGGAGGCGGCCGGCCCCGGCGGCGCACTGAAGACGGGGCGCAAAGGCGTGTCCCTCTACCGGATCGAAGTGCTCGGTCGTGCCGCGCACAGCGGTCTCGATCCGGAGAAGGGCGTGAACGCGACCATCGCGATCGCCGAGGTGGTGCTGGCGATCGCCCAGCTCGCTGACCCGGCGGCCGGTACGACCGTCACCCCGACGGTGATGAGCGCGGGCACGACGCCCAACACCGTGCCCGCGACGGCCACCGTGGCTGTCGACGTCCGGGCCGGCACCGCCGAGGAGCAGCACCGCGTGGACCGGGCCATCCGCGAGGTCACGCCCGTTCTCGTCCCGGCGGAAATCCGGGTGCGGGGCGGAATCAACCGGCCGCCCATGGAACGGAGCGCGGCGGCGGCGCTGTTCAGCCAGGCACAACGAATCGCACGCCGCCTCGGCCATCCTCCGCTGGAGGAGATGACGGTCGGCGGCGCATCGGACGGGAACTTCACCGCGGGTATGGGAGTGCCCACCCTGGACGGGCTCGGTGCCGTCGGCGGCGGCGCCCACGCCCGCGACGAGCACGCGGAGATCGCGTGGATCCTCCCGCGTACGCGACTGCTCACCACCCTCATCGAAGAACTCACAGGTAGGAGCGCCGGGCCTCAACGGCGGGCGGAGAGCACCTGACGCGCGCGCTCGCTGCTCGCCGCGAGTTCGTACAGGACTGTGATGAATCCGAGGAGATCCGCCGACGCCGTGAGGACTGTCGACACCGTCCGGTCGGCCGTCCGGGTGCAGCCGGGGATGCAGGCGGCGAGCTCGGCGGCCACCGGCGAGGGCAGGTCGACCTCGACCTCGAACGACGGGGGCGGCGGCGGACAGCTAAGTGCCGACGCGCGGGCCACGGCATCGGCGGCCCCTTCCCGCACCAGGTTCCTCGCCACGCTCGGCGCGACGGAGTCCGTGGCCGAGAATCCGTGTGTCTTCTTCACGGTCACGATCGTGGCCTCGGGGAAGATCTCGGTCGCGATCGCGCCGATGACGTCATCGCCGGTGACCAGGCCCACCGGGACACCGAGCGATGCCGCGTACAGGGCATTGACCTCGGCCTCCGACACCGGTGATCCGTTGACTCTGACCTCACCGAAGTAGGCGGAGAAGGTGTGCGCCAAGAGCCCGGGCGTGCCGGCCGGCGCGTGGTAGCCCACGAAGAGCGCCACGGCGCAGTCCTCGGTCAGGCCCTCGGCCATGCACTGGGCCTTGGGCTGCCCGAAGACCAGCCGCGCCCTCGGGTCGAGGCGCTCGTGGATCAGGTTGTCCATCGTCCCGTGGGAGTCGTTCACGAGCACGCTCGTCGCTCCGCCGTCGAAGGCGCCCGCGATCGCGGCATTGGCCTCCTCGGTCATGAGCTCCTGGGCTCGTGGGTAGCCGTACCCGCCGCGCACGATCTGGTCGAGGGTCGCGATGCCGGCGACGCCCTCCATGTCGACGGAGATGTACGCCTTCATCGCTGAGCTGCTCCTTCGTCGGTGCCACGCGTCACTCCCATTGTTGTCGAGGCTTTCGCGCCAACACTGGGTCGATCGACCGAATCAAATCGGACACAGATGTACGATCACACAATGCAAGGCGGTACGAGCAGTCCAGCGGACCTGGGGCGGGTGGTCGAGCGGCTCGGCTCGACACTGCTGACCATCAAGGCGGGGCCACGTCAGCCGGCTCGTGCCGTGACGACCGTCATCCTTCACGATCCTCTGGACCAACCCGACGTCCCGCCGGACGCAGTGGTGCTGGGCGTCGGCGTGGCGGCTGACGACAGCTTGGTCACCCTGGTCAGAGCGCTGGGCGAAGCCAGGGCCACGGCCCTCGTGATCCGGGAGCCGCTGGCCGTCGACGAGGAGGTCGCCCGCGAGGCGGAGCGCGGCAAGGTGTCCGTCTTCGGCCTGGTGCAGGGCGCATCGTGGATCCAGGTGGCGACGTTGCTGAGCGGCGCTCTGCATCTCGGTGCCGATGGGGCGCCCGCTGTCGGCGGCGATGCGGACCGAGACCTGTTCGCCCTGGCGAACTCGCTGTCGGCTCTCCTCGACGCCCCGGTCACCATCGAGGATCTGTCGTCGCGGGTGGTCGCCTTCTCGGCCGACCAGGCCGGCGCCGACGAGCCGCGCCGCCTGACGATCCTCGGCCTCCAGGTGCCGCAGATCTACAGCGAATACCAGAGAGAACAGGGCATGTTCCGCCGCGTGTACGCCTCGGAGCGACCGGTGTTCATGCAGAACCCCGCCCCCGGCACCCGTCCTCGGGCGGCGATGAGGGTCCAGGCGGGCAATGAGCTTCTCGGCTCCATCTGGGCCGCCGTGGCAGGGCCGCTCACCCCCGAGCGGGAAACCGCCATGATCGAGGCAGCACGGGTGATCGCGCTCGAGATGCTGCGTGCCCGCGTCAGCGCCGATGCCTCCCAACGACTCGGAGTCGCCCTGCTGTCCATGCTCCTTGAGGGAGGGACCGGCGCGCGCGAAGCCGCGCAGCAGCTGGCCTTCGGTTCGTCGCCGGCCTGCGTCCTGGTCCTGGGGCCGCTGCAGTCCGACGACGAGGTCCGCACGGCGGCCGACATCCAGCGAACGGCCTCCGCATTTCGGACACACCTCAGGCCCACCTATCCGCGTGCCATCGTCGCCCAACTCGGCGGCGCGGTCTACGCCGTCGTCCCCGTGCGTGCCGCGGCCGCCCCGGCGCTGGCCGCCATGAAGGACCTGGCCGCCGAGTTCATCGCCCGTCTGGACACCACCACCGAGTTCTGCGCCGGACTCGGCGGCATCGTCGAGGACGTCAGCGAACTCGGCTCATCCCGGCGCGATGCCGATGCCGCGATGCGGGTGCTGAGCTCCAATCCGCGCGCGGGCAGACGCGTCGCGTCACTGGCGGACGTGGCGATCGAGTACCTCCTGCTCCGCCTCGGCGACCTGATGGCAGCCGACCGCATCGAACTGACCGGCCCGCTCGCCGACCTGGAGGACTACGACACCGAACACGACACCCAGCTGGTGCCGACACTCCAGAGCTGGCTCGAGCACTTCGGGGACGTCGCCGCCGCGGCACGAGCCGTCCACGTGCACAAGAACACGTTCCGATACCGGCTCGGCCGGATCGAGACGATCGGCGGCGTGGATCTGGCCGACCCCGACGAACGATTCGCTCTGATGCTGCAACTCCGCCTCGGCCCCGGTCGGCGATCGCCGCGGCCACCCGCGTAGCGACCGGGACCGCGTCAGCCGGTCCCGGGTTGGTCGATCGTCCAAGGTCCGTGCACGCAGATCAGGCGGACGTACGATGCGCCTCTCCGACCAGGCGGGTGAGTCTTGGTGTTCAACGTCACACCCCGACTCGGACCTTAAGGCGGGCCTGCCATGAATCGACGCGCCGCTGCTTTCGCAGCCCTCCTCATCGCTCTGCCAGCTCTTGCGGCTTGCGGCGGCTCGGGCTCGGCCTCGGACGGGGGCCAGGCGGGCTTCGCGACGGACGGCACGTTCGCGTTCGCGATCGACTCCGACCCAGGCGACCTGAATCCGCTCGTCACCAACCTCGTCAACGCGCAGATCGTCGGAATGTACTCCTACGACACGCTGATCTTCCTCGACGCCGAGACGGCCAAGCCCGCGCCCTTCCTGGCGAAGAGCTGGACCGAAAGCCCGACCAAGGTCACCTACACCCTGAACGACGCCATCACCTGCGCCGACGGCACGCCGTTCACCGCGCAGACCGCCGCTGACAACCTCAACTGGATCGTCGACCCCGCCAACAAGTCGCCGCGCCTGGAATCCGTCGTGCCGGCAGATGCCAAGGCGAGCGCGAAGGGGAACGTTCTCACCGTCACCACCTCCAAGCCGCGGCCCTTCATGCTGTACGACATCGGCTCGCAGCAGCTGGTGTGCGAGCGCGGCCTGAAGGACCCCAAGAGCCTCTCCGCGGGGAGCCACGGCACCGGCCCGTTCGCCATCGATCGCGTCGTGGCCGGAGACTCGATCACGATGACCCGCCGAGAGGGCTACACGTGGGGCCCCAAGAACAGCACCTCGAACACGCCGGGGATGCCGAAGACCGTGACGACCAAGATCGTGCCGAGCCCGTCGACCAGAGCGAACCTGCTGCTGTCCGGTCAACTCAACGCGGCCATAGTGAGCGGCAAGGACGAGGAACGCCTCGCCGCTCTCAAGTCGCAGCCGTCGCCGGCCATGTCCGGAATGATCGTCTACAACCACCATCAAGGTCTCCCGACCGCTGAGGCCGCCGTACGGCGCGCACTGACCCAGGCGATCGACCTCGACACCCTCGCGAAGATTCTGACCGGCGGCAAGGGCGAACGGGCGAAATCGCTGCTCTCCGTACGCCCGAGCCGGTGCGCCTACGACACCGTCCAGGGCAATCTGCCTTCCCACGACCCGGACGCCGCCGGCCAGGCCCTGCGCGCGGTGGGCAAGCCGGTCGACATCACACTTGTCTACGACAACTCCACGGACACGGGCAGCGCCGCCGCGGAATACGTCGCGAAGCAGTGGGAGACCGCCGGCGCCGCCGTGAAACTCGACGGTGGTGACGAGAATTACATCATCAGCCGGACCTTCGCGGCCAAAGACCCGTCGGGCTGGACGGCATCGCTGGGGCTCAACCTCCAGACGGGCACACCGGCCATCTTCCCGCAGTACCTCTCCGGACCTGCCGCCCCTGCGGGGACAAACTTCGCCTCCATCGACAACAAGGACTACAACCGCAGCGTCGCCGCGGCCGCCGGCCGGACCGGTGACGATGCCTGCAAGGCCTGGGCCGAGGCGGAGAAGACCCTGATGACAAGCGCTGACCTCATACCGGTGTCCGTCACGCCGTACAAGATGTACTTCAATGGCGCGACGGCGCTCTACCTGCCCGTCGGCGGCTCCGCGATCCGCGTGCTGAAGTGACCACGGAACCGACCGTCACCCTGCTGACGGGAACCGGGGCGGGACCGGATTCCGCGACCGGAACGTTCCGGGGCAGAGGTGGGCGACTGGGGGCCTTCATCGTGCGGCGGCTGGTGCGGCTCGCGTATTCGGTGGTCACCCTGGTGACCGTCGTCTTCCTGATGGTCCGGCTGATCCCAGGAGACCCGGTCCGCAATGCCCTCGGAATCAACGCGACGGCCGCGGTCGTGGAGGCACAACGCGAAAGCCTGGGACTGAACGACCCGCTGTGGACGCAGTACCTGAACTTCTGGAAGGGGCTGCTCACGTGGGATCTCAGAGACTCTTTCTCCCTTCACCTGCCGGTGACCACGATCATCGAGCAGCGCCTGCCGGCGACCCTGGAACTCGCGTTCCTGTCGCTGGCGCTGGCGCTCCTGGTGTCGATCCCGCTCGGCATCGTCGTCGCCGCGCTCACCCGAGGCGGCCGCAGACCCACCGTCGACCTGGCCTACACCTCGGCGAGCGGCCTGTTCGCCGTCATCCCCGAGTTCCTCATGGGAGTCGCTCTGGTGTACTTCTTCGCCGTTCAGAGCCATTTGCTGCCCGTGGCGGGCCGAACCGATCCGAGCTCGTACGTGCTGCCCGTCCTGGCACTGTCGATCGCGGTCGCCGCGGGCGTCTCGAGGATCGTCAGGGTCGAGGCGCTCACCGTGTTCGAGCAGGACTACATCCGGACGGCGCGGGCGAAGCGCATGTCGAGGTGGCGCCTGTACTTCCGCCACGCTCTGCCGAACCTGGTGACCTCCTCGCTCACCGTGGCCGGAATCGTGCTCGGCTCCCTCGTCGCGGGCACGGTGCTGATCGAGACCATCTTTTCGTGGCCCGGACTCGGGCTCACGATCGTGGACGCGGTGCGGAGCAAGGACTTTCCGCTCGCGCAGGGGATCGTCATCGTCTACGGCTTGATCGTCCTCGTTTCCAACCTCTTGATCGACATCGTCCTGGTCGGCCTTGACCCGCGTTCAGCGCTGAAAGACACGTGATGGCGGTGACAAGCATGTCCACTCCCGACTCCGCGCTGGCGGGGCCGGCCGCCGCGACGGCGGTGGGCGAGCCGATGCCCATGGCGGTCTCGTCTCGCCGCAGGTTCCTGACCGTCCTGCGTTCTCCCCTCGGCATCGGCGCGCTGGCCGCCCTGATGGTGGTCGCGTTCTTCGCGGTGTTCGGACCGGTGCTGTGGGGCGAGGCCGCGCGGCAGGCCGATCTGACCCAACTGTCCGCGAAGCCCAGCGCGGACCACCTCCTCGGTACCGACGCGGGTGGCCGGGACGTTCTCGCGCGGGTGCTGACCGCGACCCGGCTCTCGATCGTCACCGCCGTCCTGTCGGCCGCCCTCGGCGTGTTCGTCGGTGTGGTCATCGGCCTGCTGCCGACGATCGCGCCCCGGCGGCTGGGGCGGTTGGTCAACAGCGCCATCGGCGTGGCACTCGCCTTTCCGGCTCTCCTGCTCGCCATCGTCGTGTCGATCACCCTCGGTGTGGGCGCCACCAGTGTCACACTGGCGATCGGCCTGGCCATGGCGCCGTCCTACGCCCGGCTCACTCAGACCCTCGGTGCGTCGGTGACCGGGCGTGACTTCGTGGCCGCCGCTCGCATCCTCGGCGTCAGCCGAGCACGGATCCTGGTACGGCACGTTCTGCCCAACGTGCGAGACCCGCTCATCGTCAACGCCAGCATCGGCGCCGGCACCGCGCTGGTCGCGGCGACGGGGCTGTCCTTCCTGGGCCTCGGCGTACAGGCGCCGGACTACGACTGGGGCCGCATGCTCAACGAGAGCATGGGAGCCATCTACGTGAACCCCGCTCCGTCTCTGGGGCTAGGCGCCGCCATCGTGTTCGCCGGCGTGACGTTCGCGCTCGCCGGCGAGGTGCTCGCCCAGGCATTCGGGCTGCACCGGCCCTCCGGCCGCCGCCGGCGGCGGAAGACCACCGGCTCGACGGCGGCGGCACCGGTCCCGCAGGTCGCGGAGGACCCCGTGCTCCGCGTACGCGGCTTGCGCGTGGAGGCGCCCCGGGGGGATGGATGGGCGACGCCGGTTCGTGGCGTCAGCTTCGACATCGATCGAGGGGAGATCGTCGGCATCGTCGGTGAGTCGGGCTCGGGGAAGTCACTGACCTGCATGGCGGTCGCGTCACTCCTGGAAGAGCCACTTCACGTGACGGCGTCATCGGTCCAGTTCGACGGCACGGAACTGGTCGTCAGGGGCAAGGTGCCCGGCAGACCGCGTTCCAAGTCGCTGGCCCAACAGCTCGGTACGCGGCTGGCATTCGTCTTCCAAGATCCCTCGACCTCGCTCAACCCCGCCCTTCACGTCGGTACGCAGGTCGCGGAGGTCGGTCTGCTGCACGGCGGCCTCAGCCGGCGCGAGGCACGCCGGCGTGCGGTCGACCGGCTTGCCGCGGTACGGCTCTCCGACCCGGCTCGCCGCGCCCGCCAGTATCCCCACGAGTTCTCGGGTGGCATGCGGCAACGAGCCACGATCGCGATGGGGCTCATGGGCGAACCGGCGCTGGTCATAGCCGACGAGCCGACAACGGCCCTCGACGTCACGGTGCAGCGGGAGGTCCTGGCGCTCTTGCGGAGGGTGAACCGTGAGCATGGGACGGCCGTCATGTTCGTCTCGCATGACATTTCGCTGGTCTCGTCATTCTGCACGCGGGTCCTGGTCATGTACCGGGGAGCCATCGTGGAGAGCCTGAGCACCGAGGATCTCGCGAGCGGACGCGCGGCGCATCCCTACACCCGGGCGCTGGTGGCGGCGGTGCCGCACATGGACGCCGTCCCGGGCACCGAGTTCGCCACGATCACCGAGGATGCCGAGTTTCCCCTCGACGCTGTAAGGGAGGGGTCGGTGTGAGCGACCTCGCCTTCGAGAACGTGGGAGTCAGGTACGGGCACGGACCCGCCGCCCATCAGGCGGTCCGTGGGGTGAGTCTCCACGTGCCGAGCGGCCGGACGGTCGGGTTGGTGGGCGAGTCAGGTTCGGGCAAGTCGACGCTGGCTCGCGCCGTCGTCGGCCTGCACGAGGCGCATACGGGCCGCATCCTGGTCGACGGCACCGATGTCGTCGGTGCCCGGGGGAGCGCCGCGTCCGTTCGCCGCACCGTGCAGCTGATCTTCCAGGACGCCAACTCCTGCCTGAACCCAAGGATGTCCATCGGCGCCTCGATCGAGGAGGCGCTTGCCGTACGCGGAAGATCCACGCGACGCGATCGCGCTCACCGGCGCGGCGAGGTGGCCGCACTTCTCGAGATGGTCGAGCTCGACCCGGCCCGTGCCGACGATCTGCCCATGCAGTTGTCGGGGGGTCAACGTCAACGCGTCGCGATCGCGCGGGCGCTGGCCGCCGAGCCCCGGGTGCTGCTCGCTGACGAGATCACTTCGGCGCTGGACGTCTCGGTGCAGGGGACCGTGCTGAATCTGCTGATGCGCGTCCAGCGGGACCTCGATCTGACGGTTCTCTTCATCAGCCACAACCTCGCTGTGGTCAGGCAGCTGTGCGACGACGTCGCAGTCATGAAGGACGGGGAGGTCGTCGAGGCCGGATCAGCGACCGAGGTGATCGACCACCCCGAACATCCCTACACACGTGAGCTGGTCCGTGCCGTCCCCCGGATCGGCACCCCTCTCTTCGGCAAAGGAACCACTCCATGAACTCTCGCCTGTTCAGTCTCGATGACGTCCGTCAGGTCGTCACCGTTCCCGAGACTGCGATCACGGCGGATGGAAGAACGGTCGTCTTCACGCGGCGCCAGGCGGCAGACCACCGCACGGAGACCTCGCTGTGGGCGGTTTCCCGCGGCTCTCAGCCACAGCCGCTGACCCACGGGCCGACGGATCGAGCACCTCGCATCGTCCCAACGGGGATCATGTTCCTGCGCGATGTCGACGGATTCC
Organism: Nonomuraea sp. NPDC049750; assembly: GCF_040659625.1. Taxonomy (NCBI): domain Bacteria; kingdom Bacillati; phylum Actinomycetota; class Actinomycetes; order Streptosporangiales; family Streptosporangiaceae; genus Nonomuraea; species Nonomuraea sp. NPDC049750. The sequence continues at coordinate 319,690 of NZ_JBFANB010000007.1, read as the reverse complement.
CGCAGTTGCATCTCCTGCCGCACATGGGTGAGCCGACGCGGTTGACCGAGCTGCCGCTGGGGGCCGGGGCCGCGGCCGTCAGCCGGGACGGTCGCCGGGTCGCGTTCTCCGCACCCGTGAACCGCGCGCCCGGCGACGCCGCTGCGCCCATCGTCATCGACACGCTCGACCAGAAGGCGGACGAGATCGGCTGGATCGGCAGTGTCCGCCGCCAGATCTTCGTGATGGACCTGGGATCCAGGCAGATCAGACAGGTCACCGACGGCGACTACGACGCGGACGGCCCGGCATGGTCGCCCGACGGCGACCGCCTCGCATTCACGGCCTCCATGGCCCACCGCGCGGACGTCGAGCTCGAACGCCGCGCCTACGCGGTCGAGGTCGACGACCCGCTCGCTCCGGTGCAGGTGCTCGGACAGGCCACAGGAGTGACCGGTCCGGTCATGTGGGCTCGCGACGGCGCGTCGCTGCTCGCCGTGGGATCACCCGCGATGGTGGCAGGTCATGCCCGGCTTCTCCGGCTGTACGGCGACGGCAGGCCCGACACCGACATCACGGCTGGGCTGGACCGCAATGTGCTGCCGGGCGCGACGGGCTACCCAGGTGGCCACCCGGCGCAAAGCCACAACGGCAGCGAGATCGTCTTCTGCCTGCGTGACCGTGGCTGGACCCATCTGTACGGGGTCGGTCCGGATGGCGGAGAGGGCAGGCCGATCGTCGCGGAGCCGCATCAGGTCGTCTCCGCGCTCTCGGTGGCCGCCGAGGCACCTCGTGCCGCGATCGTCCTGACCACTCCTGAGTCGTTCGCCGAGGTCGCGATCGTCGACCTCGTCACCGGCGAAGTCGAGGTCCTCACCTCGCTGATGGAAGAGAGCCTCCCCGGGGTCCAGCTCTGTCGACCGGAGCCACGAGAGTTCACGATCAGCGATGGCGTCGTCGTCCACGGGTGGCTGATGGCGGCACCGGACACGACCGGAACCGCTCCGCTCCTGCTCGACATCCACGGTGGGCCGCACAACGCCTGGGCCGGTGTGGCCGACGAGATCCATCTGTACCAACAGCTCCTCGCCGCACGCGGGTGGCGTGTCCTCACGCTCAACCCCCGTGGATCCGACGGGTACGGCGAGGAGTTCTACCGAGCCGTCGACGGCGGCTGGGGACGAGCTGATCTGGCGGACTTCATCGAGCCGATCGACCAGTTGATCGCCGAGGGGATCGCCGACCCCGAGCGGCTCGCTGTCGCCGGCTATAGCTACGGCGGCGTCGCGACCTGCGCCCTCACCGCCCACACCGACCGGTTCGCGGCCGCGGTGGCCGGCGGCCTGATCTGCGACTTCGCCTCCATCGCCGGTCAGCGACTGCTGCCGGAAGGCTTCTTCGCCTCGGCGACCGCAGGTGCCGCGCCGACAGACGTGGTCCGGCTCATCGAGAGCTCTCCGATCGCACGCGTCGAGCAGGTGAAGACACCCACGCTGGTGCTGCACGGCGAGAACGACAACACCTGCCCGATCGGACAGGCGCAGCAGTGGTTCTCGGCACTGCGGATCCAGGGTGTGCCGACTCGCCTGGTGGTCTATCCAGGAGGCAGCCACCTCTTCATCGCCGACGGCGAGGTCGATCACCGCGTCGACTACCACGCCCGGGTCGTGGAATGGGTCGAGCTGCACACCCGCGCCGCCGCACGGCCGGCCGCGCTGTCGCCGGCTCCACGTAGGGAGCACTACTGGCGCCGCCGTCTGGACCTCCTCCGAGAACGGCACGGAGTCGTCGGGGCGCAACTCGGCATCGTGCAGCTCGATCGGAGCGGAACGGTCTTCGACCGCATCACGGTCAGCTCCGGGGTCCTGAACGTCTCGACCCGGGAACCCGTCATCGACGACGCCGTCTTTCAGATCGGGTCGATCACGAAGGTCTGGACGACGATGCTCGTCATGCAGCTCGTCGACGAGGGGCTGCTCGATCTCGACGCTCCCGTGCGCGAAATCCTGCCGGACTTCAGGCTGGCCGATGACGAGTCGCCCTCGGTGACGGTACGGGCGTTGCTCAACCACACCAGCGGCATCGACGGGGACGTCTTCACCGACACCGGGAGGGGAGACGACTGCGTCGCGCGGTACGTGGAGCACCTCGCCGCCGTCTCCCACATCCACCCGCTTGGAGAGAGGTTCTCCTACTGCAATGCCGGCTTCGTCGTCGCGGGCCGCATCGTCGAGGTGCTCCGCGACATGACGTGGGACGAGGCGCTGCTCCACTATTTGATCAAGCCGATGGGCCTGCGGCACACCATCACCCTGAGCGAGGACGCACCCAAGTTCGCCACGGCGACCGGCCACGCCGGCTTCGGCGACGAGTCGGCCCCGGTGCCCCAGTGGTCGATCACCCGATCCATGGGACCCGCGGGCCTGATCGTGGCGAGCGTCGGCGACCTGCTGACGTTCGCGGAGATGTCACTGCGCGGAGGGGTGACCCGGGAAGGCGTTCGTCTGCTGTCAGCCGGCAGCGCTCGCCTGATGACCATCGAGCATGTCGATCTGAGACAGAGCGTCGCCACCGTCCAAGGCTGGGGACTGGGCTGGTTCCTCGAGGACTGGCGGGGAACCTTCGTATACGGCCATGACGGCGGCACGATCGGCCAACGTTCATACCTGCGCTTGATCCCCGGTACGAACTACGCGGTGGCGTTGCTGACCAGCGGTGGTCAACCGGATGGTCTCTTCTACGAGCTGTTCGCGGACGTCACGTCGTCGATCGACGGCAGTCTGCCCCCGGTCCGGGTCCGGGCCGACATGACACGTCCGCCCGAACCGCTGGAGGGCGCCTGGGAGTGCGCCGGCTATCGCGTGGAGGTGGCCCCCGACGCGGACGGTCTCAGACTGACACTGTGGGAGCGGAAGGGGCATGTGCGCGACGGCACGGCAGCAGAGCCGGAGTTCGTCGCGCTGCATGCCTCGAACATCCCGGGCGGCTACGCCTACACCACCGCTGAGCTCGCGGGGGAGAAGCAGTTCCGGCCCGTCGCCGGCGGCGTCTACAACGGATCCCGCTTCCTGCGGCAGGAGCGCTCATGACGACCCAGGCGCCGAGCTCGACCTCCATGGAGTTGCGGCTGCTTCACCGCCCGGAGGAGATGTCTGCCGCCTCCGAGCTCGTGGCGCAGATTTGGAAGGTCCAAAACACCCAGTCGCATGTCAGCCCGGAGCTCCTCACGGCGTTCGCGCACGCGGGCAACTACGTCGCCGGTGGTTTCCGCGGCCATGAGCTCATGGCGGTCTGCGTCGGGTTCTTCTACTCGCCCCGGGAGAATGCCCTGCACTCCCACATCGCCGGCGTGCGACCAGACGCGGCGGGCACAGGATGGGGCAGAGCCCTCAAGCACCACCAGCGCGACTGGTGCCTGGCCCGGGGTGTCACTCGCGTGACGTGGACCTATGACCCCCTGGTGGCCCGGAACGCGTACTTCAACCTCCACAAGCTCGGCTGTGAGGTCGAGGTCTACCTGCCCGACTTCTACGGACCGATGGGTGACGGGCTCAACCAGGGCCAGCACAGCGACCGGATCATGGTGGCCTGGCACATCGGGCAGGCCACGGCGCCCTCACGAGCCGAGAAGAAGCACGGCCCCGCCGTACTGAGGTCCGTGGACCGGCGACCCCAGCTCGACCTCGGCCGGGCGGAGTCGCTGACCCGATGCGTCGTGGAGATCCCCTCGGACATCGAGGCTCTAAGGCGCCACGAACCCGAGCTCGCGATCTCATGGCGGCTCGCGCTACGACGGGCGCTGGGTGGGCTGCTGGAAGAAGGCTGGGTCGTCGTCGATTTCGACCGCCGGGGTCACTACTGCCTCACGAGGAGCACCTGAGAATGCACATCGAGCGTGTCGAGCTCATCACGGTCCGGATGCCGCTGATCCACCCGTTCACCACCTCGTTCTCCACCCAGACGGAGCGCCTTCCGCTCCTGATCCGGGTCACGGCCTCAGACCACGGCGCCACCGTGACAGGGTGGGGTGAGTGTGTCGCCCTCGCCGAGCCGTTCTACTCGCCGGAATACCTTGAGGGAGCACGAGAGGTCCTGCGGCGATTCCTCGTGCCCGCGCTGTTCGAGTGGCAGGCCGCGGGTCACGCCGTGTCGGCATCGACGGTCGGCGCGGCACTTGAGCACGTGGTCGGCCACCGCATGGCCAAGGGCGCTCTGGAGATGGCGATCCTGGATGCCCAGCTGCGGCTTCGGAACATGTCGTTCGCAGCGCAGCTCGGTGTGACCCGCGCCTCGGTGCCCTCGGGGGTCAGCGTCGGCATCGAGAAGTCGATTCCCGACCTGCTCGGCCGGGTGGCCGACTTCGTCGACCAGGGCTACGCGCGCATCAAACTCAAGATCCAGCCCGGGTGGGACCTCGAGCCGGTCAAGGCGGTGCGCGAGCGGTTCGGCGACATCGCGCTGCAGGTCGACGCGAACACCGCCTACCGTCTCTCCGATGCCCAGCGGCTGCGCAGACTCGACCCCTTCGATCTGCTGCTGATCGAACAGCCGCTGGGCGAGGAGGACCTGCGGCAACACGCTCTGCTCGCGGGCCTGCTCACCACGCCGATCTGCCTGGACGAGTCGATCGTCGACGCGCGGTCGGCCGCCGACGCGATCGCGCTGGGGGCGGCGAGTGTCATCAACATCAAGCCTGGAAGAGTGGGGGGATACCTCGAGGCGGCACGCATCCACGACCTCGCGCTGGCGCACGGCGTCGCGGTCTGGTGCGGCGGCATGCTCGAAACCGGCATCGGCCGAGCCGCCAACGCGGCGCTGGCCGGGCTCCCGGGCTTCACGCTGCCCGGCGACATCTCGGGCTCGGATCGGTTCTACGCCCAGGACATCACCGAGCCGATCGTCATGAAGGACGGCGCGGTGTCGATCCCCGGCGGACCCGGGTTCGGCGTCGAACCCCTTCCCGCGGCACTCGGCGAGATGACCGTTCACACGCTCGACCTCACCGCCTAGCGACGAGACCAAGGATCAGGCCAGATGGGATCAGCAGGCAGCTACGACACCATCGTCGTCGGAGCGGGCTCGTCCGGCTCGGCACTCGCGGCACGGCTCGCCGACGCGGGACAGCGGGTGCTGCTGCTCGAGGCCGGCCGGGACTACGCGGCCTCGCAGCTTCCGGAGGCATGGAGGTCGCCGAATCCGTTGAACGCGATCCTGAACTCCGACTACAACGCGTTCTTGTGGGACGGGCATCTGGCCACCAGGACCGAGGCCCAGGAGCCCTACCTGTACTGGCGAGGCAAGGGCCTCGGCGGAAGCTCGACGGTGAACGGGCAGATCGCGATCCGGCCGCCCATCGAGGACTTCGACGAGTGGGCGGCCTCCGGTTGCACCGGATGGTCGTCCGCGGAGGTCATGGCGGACTTCGTCGCCCTGGAGTCCGACGCCGGCTTCGGCGACGAGGACTACCACGGCACCGCCGGCCCGATCCCCGTCTACCGGGCCCCGGTCGACACGTGGGGCTCGGTCGACCAGGCGCTCCGCGCGGCAGCGCTCGCCTCGGGTTTCGGGTGGGCCCCGGACGTCAACGCACCCGGCGCGACCGGCGTCTCTCCCTACCCCATCAACTCGATCGACCGTCGACGGGTCTCGTGCCACGACGCTTACCTGGAGCCACGTCGCGACAACCCGGGCCTCACCATCCGCGGCGACAGCCTGGTCGACGTGGTTCTCTTCGAACGTGCTCGGGCAGTCGGCGTCCGGCTGGCCAACGGATCGGCCTTCCACGCGAACCAGGTCGCGCTCAGCGCGGGCGCCACGGCCTCGCCCTCGATCCTCATGCGCTCGGGCATCGGCCCCGCCGATGACCTCCGACGGCTGGGCATCGAGGTCCGTGCCGATCTGCCGGTGGGCCGTGGGCTCCAGGACCATCCGATGGCCCTGATAGGCATCCCGCTCACCGAAGCGGCCTCGGCCGGCCCCGCCGACCGGCACACGAACTGCTGCGTGCGCTACAGCAGCGGCACCGTGCCCGGCGGGAACGACATGATGCTGGTCGCCCTCAACCAGAACGCGCTGGCCATGGCGGCGGCCGAAGTGCGCGCCGGCGCCGGTGCCGTCGGGGTGTTCGTCAACCGGACCTACTCGCGCGGAACGCTGAAGCTTCGAAGCGCCGACCCGAGCGCGCAGCCCCGGGTGGCGCTGAACATGTTGTCGGACGAGCGCGACATCGACCGCCTGGAAGCGGGCATCAGGCTCCTCGGCGACCTGGTGGCCCACTCCAGCTTCGTGGAGATCGCCGACGGCGATCTCTGGCGGGTCAATTCGTCGCTGCGCGATGCCCTGGACACACCAGGGCGACTGCGCGACTACCTGCGCGCCAGCGTGGTCGACACGCAGCACGCGACGAGCACGTGCCGGATGGGAGATCCGAACGCGCCGGAGACGGTCGTCGACCCCCGGTGCGAGGTCCTCGGTTTCGAGGGTCTCCGAGTCGTCGATGCCTCCGTCTTCCCCTTCGTCCCACGCGCCAACACCCATCTCGCCTGCGTGATGTTCGGCGAGCACATGGCCCGCAGGCTCCACTGAAGCCGGCTTCGATCCAGAAGGTATGAGCAGATGAAGCGCCTGAGCAACATCATCGACGGCACCCCGGTCGAAGCCGCGGACCCGGAACTCCGCAGCGTCGTCAACCCGGCCACCGAACAGGTCGTCGCACTGATTCCGGCCGGATCGGCCGCCGACGCCGCGGCGGCGGTGGAGTCGGCGCAGGCCGCGCACGCGGGCTGGGCGAGGCTCGACCTCGAGGACCGCCTCGGCCGGCTGAGCCGCACCGCCGACCTCCTCGAACGGCATGTGCGCGAGCTGGCGGAACTCGAGAACCGGGAGATGGGCAAGCCTGTCCCGCTCGCCGAGCAGTTCATCGCGGGCGGAATCGCCTCGTTCCGGCTCGGCATCGAGCGGGCGCGGTCCTATCCGTTCGTCGCCGACGTCACAGCTCCGGGCGAGTCCGGACGGACAGTGGTCATCCGTGAGCCGCTGGGCGTGCTGGCACTCCTCGTGCCCTGGAACTTCACGGTGACCTCGATCCTGGGAGCCCTCGGCCCCCTGCTCGCCGCCGGCAACACAGTGGTGATCAAGCCCTCGGAGAAGGCGCCGCTGTCCGCGGCCCGGCTCGTGGAGCTGTGCGACCTTCCGGCAGGCGTGGTGAACCTTCTCCTGGGCGACGCGCGCGCCGGCAAGCCCTTGGCCGAGCACGAGGCGGTCAAGCTGGTGCACTTCACCGGGTCTGTCGAGGCGGGCCGCAGCGTCGCCGTCGCCGCGGCCAAGCGCCTTCAGCGAACGATCCTGGAACTGGGAGGGAACGACCCCGTCCTCGTCGACGCCGACGTCGACGTGGCCGCCACCGCCAAGGCGGTCGCGACGTCGACGTTCCTCAACAGCGGACAGATCTGCACATCGTCGGAGCGGATCTACGTGCACCGCGCGGTCGCGGACGAGTTCATCGCCGCCCTCGTGGCCGAAGCCGAAGGCTGGACGATGAGCGACGACCCCTACTCCCCGGGCCTGGGACCACTGGTCGACGACACCCAGAGGAGGATCGTGCACGACCACGTCCACGAAGCCGTCGACCGCGGGGCGACGCTGCTCTGCGGTGGCGGGCAACCAGACCGGCCCGGATACTTCTACCCCGCGACGGTGCTGACCGAGGTCACCTCGGACATGCGCATCATGAAAGAGGAGACCTTCGGGCCGGTCGCCCCCGTCACCGTGGTCGACTCCTTCGCCGAAGCCATCGACCTGGCCAACACCACAAGCTTCGGACTCGCGGCGACGGTCTATTCCTCGACCCCCGAGAACCTGCGGCGCTGCAGGGAGATCAACGCCGCTCTCGTGTGGATCAACGAGTGGCAACACGGTGGCGTCAACATGGTCTACGAGCCGTGGGGGGTCAGCGGGATGGGTGCGACGGGGGCAGCGGCGTCGTTCGACGCCGCCACCCGCCCGGTGTCGATGCTCTACTCGCCGTCCACGAACCACGGGTAGTACGGGGCCGTGCTCCAGGCAGGGGTCGCGCCGGTCGTGGCGGCCTGAGCAAGGGCCCACTCCGGAGAGCCGAATATGAGTAGGGGCTACTCATGTCCGGCGGTGGGACAGGATGCGATCACGGGGCTGGGAGTGCCCGCCCGCGATCCGTTCCTTGATCTCTCCCAGAGGAAGAACATGCTCACACGTTCCGGCAAGCTCGCGGCGATGACCGCGTCGGGATGCCTGGCGATGTCGGTGCTCGGGGTTACGGGGGGCCGGCGCCGAGACCGCGTTCGCCCCTGACACCTGCGCCAGCGGGTACGTCTGGCGCGTGGGACCTGCGAACTGGCGTTGCATCTGGGCATCAAGGTCGCCCGGACGCAACGCCTCGACCGAGTTCCGGCTCAGCCCATCACCGTGCCCGAGTTCGCGGTGTTCCGGTTGCGCTTACGAGAGAACGCACCCAGGTCGATCTCCAGGCCGGTGCGCGGGGCCCGGAACCGGACGGGCAGCACGTCGTGGTCGACGCCGTTCTCCACCTGGTTGATCAGCTCCGTCATCAGCTGTCCCACGACCGGCGCGTTCTTGAACTGGTTGCCGCTCGTTCCGATCGCGAGGTAGAAGCCCTCGAGTTCGGTGCGGTCGTAGATCGGAGTCCAATCGTCGGCGACGTCGTAAACGCCCACCACGCCGCGCGCCCGGTTGGGCACCGCCAGACCGGGCAACCGCCGCGCGGCCCGCATCACCTGAGCCTCGAAGACTGCGGCCGTCGGGTGGATGTCGACGGCGTCCGGGTCGTCGGTCCACTGCATCGGATCACACTCCGGTTCCGTTCCGCCGACGAGCAGCTCCCCTCCTACTTCACCGCGGAAATAAGTGCCCAGATCCATGTCCGCCACCACGGGCCCTCCATAGCCCTCCAGGGCCGGCACGTGCGCTACTTCCTGCCTCATAGGGCGCACAGCGACCGTGAAGTCGGAACCCACGCCGGCCAACCGATTCAACGCGCCCGACCACGGACCGGCCGCGTTGACCACGACGGCACAGGGAATCCGGGTGCCGTCCGACAGTCGCACTGACGTCACGCGCCCGCCGGCCTTCTCCACCGCTGTCACCGTGCTGCGGAAGCGGAACTCCGCCCCGCAGGCCGAGGCCGCGGAGGCGAGGTTTACGGCGGCAAGGCTCGGGTCCGAGACGTAACCGGCATCCGGGGTGTACACGCCACCGAGCGAGTGTTTCGCGTCCTCCCAGAATTCCTCGTCGTCGAGCCGCTTCGGCGGCCAATAGCGGCCGACGTCGATACCTGGAACGCGCTCGGCCAAGGTCGCGCTGTCCCATTCCTCGTAGGGAACACCGATCTCATCGAACAACGGAAGCCATGACGTACGCGGAGCCGCCTCGACGTCCAGCATGACCAGCCCAGTCTTGCGGAACATTGCGAGGTCGCCGACATCGTGCCCGAGGTGGCCGGCCCAGTCGAGCCAGCCGAAATGCGCCTCCCACGCCATCGTCACCCCGGCGGTGGTGGAGAAGTTGAACCGAACGATCGCACTCGATGCCGAGGTCGACCCCTGTCCAGCCCCTGGGGCCCGATCGAGCGCGATAACCCGGTGCCCCGCACGTGCAAGCTCAAGGGCGATCGACGAACCGATCACCCCTGCCCCGATCACGACCACATCGGTACTCAAGCGCTCACCGGGCACGGCAGGTCCTAAGGTAGCTGAGGAACGAGGCCTGCAGGCCGGTAACGTGCGTTTCGCGCAGGACCGCGCTGGTGACGGCTCCGCCGCGGGCGGTCAAGCGGTGCAGGACGGTGGCCGTGTTCTTCGTGAGGTTCTGGTAGACGGCCAGGTCTCCGAGAAGCTCTCGGTCGTTGACGGTCAGGTGAAGCTTGGCGGCAGGCAGGCTGTCGCCCATTTCTTCGAGCCGCGCGAAGACCTGACTGTCTTCACTGACGACACCGGGGCTGCCCGCTCCGATGCTCTCGAAGAGCGTGCTTCCGGTGAGCCAGGTGTAGAGACTGAAGAGTCCACCGTAGGAGTAGCCGAAGAGGCCGTGACCGCTCGCGGCTGTGCCGTAGTCGCGTTCGACCCGCGGGTGCAGTTCCGCGGTGAGGAAGCTCAGGAACGCATCGGCGTGGGTGTCGCGCAGTTCGGTGAGGTAGGCGTCGGATTCCTCGCGTGTCCTCGCACCCGCTCGAACTCCCATCTCCACGGCATCGATGAGCTCCTTGGCGATGGGCTCGCCGGGTGGCACGAGGTCTCTGTTGCGCAGCCGATCCCAGTGCTGTGCGTCTTCGCCCGCGTAGCCGACGCTGACCTGGATGTAGGGCTGGATCCGCTGCATGGGGTCCGCCTGGGTGACGATGAGCGGAGCCGTCATGCCCACGGCCCAGTTGCCGTCGAGCACATACACGGCAGGTGCTCGCGTCGTGGCGGGGTCGTAGCCCGGTGGTGTGGTGACCCAGACGCCGTAGTCGTGCCCACCGCTGGAGCGCATCTCGAAGTAGTCGGTGTCGGCGAGGCAGCCGTGCCACATGGTGCTCATCGAAGGTCCTTCACAACTCGGCCGGCCTTGAGAACGAGGACGGCATTGGCGGGATCAGCGAACAGCTCCGGGTCTTCGACCGGGTTGCCGTTCCACAACACGAGGTCTGCCTGCGCGCCGGGAGCGATGACACCGACTTGGCCGGACAGGCCGAGGATCTCGGCGTTGGTCTTGGTGGCCGCCACGAGAGCTTCCATCGGTGTTTCGAGCTCTGCGCGCAACGTGAGTTCTTCGCCTCGGCGGTCCTGAGCCGGGCCGATGAGATCGGAACCCAGCCCGATCCGCACTCCGGCCTCCTTGGCGACAGCGAGCGCTTCGGTCATCCGCTCACGAACACCCATCACACGATCGCGGGTCGATTCGTCGAGGCCCGCCCCAGCGGTGTCGTGCAGCAGTTGCTCAATGACGGCAAACGTGGGCACGAGGGCGACCTCGCGAGTGGCCATCAGGGTGGCCGTGGACGCATCGAGGTCGGTGCCGTGCTCGACACAACGCACCCCGGCCTCGACCGCGTTCCGGATGCCGTCGTTGTTGTGGGCGTGAACAGTCACGTAGGTGCCCCGCGCCGCGGCTTCCTGGACAGCGACAGCGATCTCCTCGACGGTGAACTGGGTGTCGGTCAGCCGGTCGTGCGCGCCAACCACTCCGCCGGTCACGCAGAGCTTCAGGAAGGAGGCTCCGCGACGGAAGGCCTCGCGCACGTTGTGCCGCAGCTCGTCGGCGTTGCCGGACATCGTGGACAGGGCGCACAGACCGGGTAGGTGGTGGCTGCTCCACAGCTCGGTGGGTTCCCACTCGGCTCCGTAGTAGCCGTGCCCACCGATCTGGCACTGAACAGGTCCGCACGACAGCACGCGCGGTCCCCTGACTTTGCCCTTGGCGATCGTGGTGACGACGCCGCCGTCGATCCCGCCGGTATCCCGAACGGTCGTGAAGCCGGCGTCGAGCGTCGCGCCGGCCGTGGCGAAGATGTCTGCCGCGATCTCCGCGGCACTGAACCGAAACGAGAACTGCGGCTGGATCGGGCTCGACAAGCCCAAGTGGACGTGAGCGTCGATCAGGCCAGGCGTCATCGTCAGTCCCCCGGCATCAAGGCGCTCGCCGTGTGCCCTGGAGGCACCCAGCTGGGCGATACGCCCGTCTTCGACGGTGACGTCGACGTCGACGGGGTCGCGACCCGACCCGTCGACGACCGCCGCGCCGACTACCTGAAAAGGTCCCACGAGTCGTTCCCTCCGCCGCCTGCGAGCTGACTGCGACCATGTGTGAAGCAGCACGGCACCGCCAGTCTTTTCCAATGGATAAACTGTGGGAGTGATCCTGTCAAACACGGAACGCACCGGCGACGCACGCGAGCGCCTCCTGGCTCGGCTTCTCGACGCCTTCGAGGAGACCCTTCCCTCGCCGGAGGTGTCACTCCGTGAGATCGCTGTCCGGGCCGGGACCAGCCACGCCCTCCTGCGATACCACTTCGGGTCGCTCCCAGGCGTCCTGGCAGCCATGCTCAAGGCGCAACGATCCCGTGACAACGAGGCACTGTTCGAGGCCGCCCAGCAAGGCACCTTCGACGACCTCGTCGTGGCGATCTGGCAGACCTACACTCGCCCGGAGCAGCTGTCGCGTGTCCGCGGCTTCTTTCACGTCGTAGGACTGGCCGCTTACAGCCCAGAGAACTTTCGTGAGTTCATCGACTCGCTCGACGACCTGACCAAGATTCTGGCCTCACTCGCGGAACGCGAAGGGCTCGACACCAAGGAAGCGCTGACTTTGGCCACCGTCACCATTGCCGCGATGCGTGGCCTGCTCTTACAGGAGCTTCTGACTCCAACAGCTCACTCGGAGGACGCGGTCGCCTTGATCCTGCGCATGAGCAAGGACCAAGCCGTTCCACGGACACGCTAGTAGCGTGTCGCTACTTAACGGTAGTCCTTTGGATCTTGGCGGGCAGGGATAGAGGATACGGTTCTTCGCCGTAGAGGAGGCCGGTGATGTCCAGGCTGGCGCCTTGCCCTCCCGCACCGGGGCCGTTGGAGCAGTTCGCGGCCCACTTCGATGAGCTGTTCACGCACCTGGCGCAGCGGCGCGGGTTTCGCGAGTATCTGAGCGGTCTGCTGGCGCCGCGGGAGCGCAACAAGAGGCTGACCGCCCTGGCCGGGGCCGAGCCGGTGGTCGGCGGCAAGGACGCGGCGGTGCAGCGGCTGCAGTACTTCGTGTCCGAATCGTGCTGGGATCCCGACACGGTCAACGGACGGCGACTGGAGTTGCTGCTGGCCGATCCGGCCACCCGCCCGCAGCCGGGCGGGGTGCTGGTGGTCGATGACAGCGGGGGACCGCAAGGACGGCACCGCCACCGCGTTCGTCGCCCGCCAATACCTGGGCCGGGTGGGGAAGACCGACAACGGGATCGTCACGGTGACGGCGGTGTGGGCCGATGAACGGGGTCTACTACCCGGTGTTCGCCGAGCCCTACACCCCGGCCGGGCGGTTGCCCCGCGGCAGGAAAGACCCAGCCTTTCACACCAAATGGTGGCTGGCCGCCGATCTGGCCGGGCGCGCGGCCGAGAACGGCTTCGTCTGCCGGGTGATTGCGGCTACGGCGACATCGACGCCTTCCGGGCCGCGCTGGAGACGGCGGGCCTGCCGTTTGTGCTGGGCGTGCGCGCCACCCACGGCAGGTGGGGACGGGCCGACGATCCGCCCACCCCGCGCGATGCGGCCCGCGCGCTGACCTGGGGCGGCCCGGAGAACCCGGGAGATTGGCGGCCGGTCCGGCGCCGCTTCCGCGACGGGCGCACCCGCACCTGGTGGGCGGCCGAGGCCACCTTGGATGCATGGGGTCCGGATGCCCCCACCCGGCTGGTGATCGCCACCACCGACCCCGCAACGCTCCCGGATGTGTCCACCTGGTACCTGGTCACCAACCTGCCCCGCCCGGGCGGCCCGCACGATGCCGCCCAAGGCGGCCATGGCCCCCGACGGTAGCCCGGACTACCGGGAGCCCGCCACAGGGCGCGACTTGTAGAAGGACTCCTCCAGGTAGGCGACCTCGTGTGGCTGGTAGGGCTCCTCCAAGTAGGCGGCCTCGTCTTCGTCGAGTTCGACGTCCACCGCGGCGACCGCGTCGGCCAGCTGGGCCGGCTTGGTGACCCCGACGATGGGCGAGGTCACCACCGGGTTGCGCATGACCCAGGCCAGGGCGACCTGGGCCGGGGACAGACCCCGCTTGCCCGCGATCTCGTGGACGCGCTCGGCCACTGCCTGGTCCTCGTCACGGTAGAGGATCTTGCCGCCCTCGTCGGTCCCGGCACGCGCCGTCGCGGTGTCCCGGGCCCGCGTCAGCCTGCCCCGCGCCAGCGGGCTCCACGGGATCACGCCGATGCCCTGGTCGGCGCAGAGCGGGAGCATCTCCCGCTCCGCTTCTCGGTGGATGAGGTTGTAGTGGTCCTGCATCGACACGAACCGGGTCCAGCCGTTCAGGTCAGCCAGGTACAAGGCCTTGGCGAACTGCCAGGCGTACATGGAAGAGGCTCCGATGTAGCGGACCTTCCCGGACTTGACCGCGTCATGTAGCGCCTCGAGGGTTTCCTCGATCGGGGTGTCGTAGTCCCAGCGGTGGATCTGGTACAGGTCGATGTAGTCGGTCCCCAGGCGCTTCAGGGAGGCGTCGAGCTCGGCGAAGATCGCCTTGCGGGACAGCCCGGCGCCGTTCGGGCCGGGGCGCATCCGCATCCAGACCTTGGTGGAGAGAACGACCTCCTCGCGCCGGGTGAAGTCCTTGACGGCCTGGCCGACGATCTCCTCGCTGCTTCCGGCGCTGTACCCATTGGCTGTGTCGAGGAAGTTGATGCCACTCTCGAGGGCCTGCTTGATGATGTCCCGGCTGGCGTCCGCGCCCAGCGACCAGGGCTCGCCGCCCCGGTCCGGCTCGCCGAAGCTCATGCAGCCGAGGGCGATGGCGGAGACTTCCAGTCCGGTCGTTCCAAGTTTGATGTATCGCACGCTTCCGAACCTAGGAGTTGGAGTGCCCTTTAACGCAAATTCGGAGGCGTGGGGCATGCGCGCCCTGTCAGGTTTCACCATGCGCCCGGAGTGCTGGCCCCTCCACGCCAGCCACCGTCCCTGTCAGCAGTTGCATGAACACGCTAGGTGAGAAGCCGAGCCTCCGGGTGCTGCTACTTCTCACCGACATTCCGGGCCCGATCAACCCCCGAGTGCTGTCCAAACTGACCGACAAACGCTGCTGCTACTCACCAGCAAAATCACCCATGGGATGCCGATGCCCTGCGCTCCTATGTGCTGGACGTCTGGGCTGGCCAGACGGGGTGCTGATCGCCGATGACACCAGCGCGATCAAGAAGGGCGACGCGGCGCAAGGGGGGCGGGCTCTCCCGACGAGGTGGACCTCGCCACCAAGCCGGCTCTGGCTGCTGAAGACGATGTCGCTGAGAAGTAGAAGCGCTGAGGGCTTGGGGTGAGAGCGCCAGCGTGCTTCAGACCGTTTCGAGCGCATGCTCAAGGAGTGCGGTAGCCGCAGGGAGCGGGTCGGCCGGGAAGGCCAGCAGGATAGTGCGCACGGAGGCCGGTTCGAGAGGGATGGTGTGAACGCCAGCGTGGTGAGCGGGTAGGGAGAGCTCGGGCAGGATGCTCACCCCGAGCCCTTCGGCGACCATGGCGAGGATGCTGTTGGTGTCGCGGACTCGATAGTGGCAGCGCAGGCTCACACCTGCTTCCTGCGCGAGTGCCGTGATGAGCGGCTCGCATCCGCCCGTCGACATGATGAACGGCTGCCGGGCCAGGTCCGCGACCGGCACGCTGTGGCGTACGGCCAGGTCGTGGCCGCTGGGTAGGGCGGCCAGCATCTGGTCGGTGGCCAGCGGGCGCATGACCAGATCGGGCACGCTGGCGGAGACAACCCCGGCCGTCAGGGTGCCGATGTCGGCGGCCCCGGTCTGCAGCCAGTCGAGTACCTCCCCGTCCGACCCCTCGATCACGGTGAGCCGCACGTCTGGATGCGCTTCGCCGAACGTTCGCAGGATCTGCGGCAGCAGGCGGGCGTTGGCGCTGGGGATGGCGCCGACGCGCAGGCTGCCGCGGCCGTCCCCGCGCGCCGCGGCCGCCTCCTGCTCTAGGGCTTCGAGCTGGGTGAGGATGTGCGCGGCGCGACGGCAGACGGCCCGCCCGGCCGCGGTCAGGCTCACCCCGTGGCCGCTCCTGATGAGGAGGGCCAGCCCCAGCTCCCTCTCCAGGCCGCGCACGGCGTGGCTGACCGCAGACTGCGTGGTGTTCAGCTCCTCGGCCGCGCGGGTCATGTTGCCGGTACGCGCGACCGCCTGGAGGATCCTGAGCTGCGTGAACGTCATAGCGCCGCGCGCAGCAGCCCCACGACCAGCGGGTGTGGGCGCTCGGGCCACGAGCTCGTCTGCGGCACGAACAGCGTGGCCAGATAGTACGGGTGGCCGGGAATCTCCAGTACCCGGGCCTCGCCGGTGTCGTCCACGCCCGTCACCCGTAGTCCGCCCACGTGCAGGGCGCTCTGGTAAGCGGGATTGAGGCCGAAGTTGCAGTAGTACTGCTCCTTGGCCTCCTCGCGCCCGTACACGTCGGCCACCAGGGAGCCGGGTGTGAACGTGACGGGCATGGTCCGGCCGGCGAGCGAGCAGGCCAACTCGGTGACGAACAGGCTGGAGGCGTAAGGGTCGTACTCGGCGTGCTGCGCGTCCTCGAACCCGAGCACGTGGCGGGCGTACTCGAGAATGATGTGCTGGCAGCCGCCGCATGTCCCCAGAGTGGGGACGCCGTGCTCGCGGCCGTGCCGGAGCGCGGCCAGTGCGCCGCGCAGGCTGCGGTACGGGCTCCCTGGAGCGCACCACAGCACGTCTGCGGCGCGGACGGCGGACAGGTCCGCTTCGAGCGGCTCGGTGGCCAGCCAGCGGACCTCGATCTCGATCCCGAGGTGGTCGGCGGCGTGGCGCAGCGCATCATCGGTAGCCACGTGCGGGGTGTATGTCTTGTCATAGTCGCCGATGACCGCGACCTGCAAGGAAGGCGTCATGCGCCCACTATGCGGGGACGGCGGCATGAGCTCCAATACCTGATCACGCAGACGTCATGAGCTCACGATCATGACGTCGTCGGTCTCAATGTCCACATGGAAACGGGGCGCGTCGTGGACCGACTGCACGACTACGAGCGGGCAAGGCGCTGTGCCAGGTAGAGGCAAGACCGCCAGCGCCGGTTGTCACCGAGCGCGTTTCTCGCCACGTTCCGCCGAACCGTCGGCCGACTACCTCTGTAGGGACGGTGGAAGCCCATGGAACGGTATGGCACCCCGGTGGAACGCCTATGAGGGTGTCGACAAATCAGGTTCAAGGAGTGATGAAGGAGACGTTCGTGTCATCCGTATTCAGGAGAGCGCGTGCTGCCGTCCTGGCCGCCGCACTGCTCTGCGTCCCTGCTCTCGCCCCGTCCCCGGCCGCCGCGTACCCGGTGTTGCCACCCTCCGGCGGCGTGCTCTACGTCACCAACGCGGTCTCCGGCGATGTCTCGTCCCTGGCGATCGGCCCGGGGGGCAC
This sequence comes from Nonomuraea sp. NPDC049750, assembly GCF_040659625.1. NCBI lineage: Bacteria > Bacillati > Actinomycetota > Actinomycetes > Streptosporangiales > Streptosporangiaceae > Nonomuraea > Nonomuraea sp. NPDC049750. The sequence goes on along the minus strand of NZ_JBFANB010000007.1, from coordinate 302,567 downwards.
CCTGTCGCCACTGGGCACGCCCGTGTCCACCGGCGGTTGCACCCTGGAGGGCACAGGCCCCGGCTGCACCCCGCGGGGCATAGCACTCACCCCGAATGGGGCCACCGCGTACGTCGTCAACAGCGACTCGAGCACGCTGGCGGTGTTCCGAGTGGGAGTGCGGGGTGCGCTCCAGCCGCACCCGCTGCTCGTCGAGACCGGGAAGGAGCCGTGGGGGGCGACGGTCGCGCCCAACGGCCGCACCCTGTACGTCACTGATACCGCCGACCGGACCATTTCGGCGTACCGCATCGGAGCCGATGGCACGCCCAGCCGGTTCGCCGTATTCCGCACCACCTCGGACCACCCGAAGCAGACGGTGCTGTCCCCCGATGGGCGCTTCCTCTACCTCTCGTACGCGGACGCGGACGAGACCGAAAACAGCCCGGCGCGGCCCATCACCAGATACGCCGTGCTGACGGACGGCTCGCTCGGACCCCCGCAGGACGTGGCGAAGGCCGGGCCGGCCAACTACGGAATCACGATGAGCCCGGACGGCGGCCTGTTGTACGTGACCTCGAACGTCGCGCAGAACGTGCAGGGTTTCCGGGTCGGTAAGGATGGCTCGTTGAAACCCGTGCCCGGGTTGCCGGTCTCCGTGCCGTTCCCGGTCGGTCTCAAGGTCACGCCCGATGGGCAGCACCTGTACGTCTGCGCCAACCTCGACACCGGCTCGCCCCCCGGCGGTCTGCTCGGCTTCACGATCCACGCGGACGGCTCGCTCACGCCGACCGCCGACTCGCCCGCCCCCACTGCCGGCACCGCGGCGGTCGCGATCACACCGGACGGCCGGGACATCTTCGCCAACATCCAGGACACGAGCCAGGTGGTCGCGTTCGCGATCGGATCCGGCGGCACGCTGAAGCAGGCTCCCGGATCGCCGTTCAGCACCGGTGGGAAGCGCCCGCTGAGCCAGTCGCTCGCCGTACGGCCGGTTCCCGCAGCTATCCCGCAGTAGGGATCAGCCCGACCGTGATGCGCGGATCGCCGCTACCGACGATCTGTGCATCACTGTCGGCACACACCAGTACCAGCTCCTACCGCATGGCTCAGAGCCGCGCCCAGAATCGCCTTGATCATTACAGCTCACTATGGGCCCGCGCCTGATCACGTTCCTTGTCAGGCGGTCGACCGCGTTCCGGCAGGGGACGACTCTCTCGAACCTACGATCGAACTATGATGATCCGGCTAGCATGGCGTGCCATGGCGATCACTGAGGAGTTGGTCACGAGGCTGCGGGCCGCGGCGACTGCTGGGGATCCGGACGCCGCTCGCGAGCTAGGTCGCCTGCTGTGCATGCTCAGGACCGACTCTTGGGAAAGCATCATGGACGGGGAATTCCTCGCTGCTTGGCCGGAGGAGCCGTGGCTCCGCGCCGCCTTGCGCGCCCGCCCCGACGATCAGCTCGCCGCCGTCCTGCTCGCCGGGCGGCTCGTCCAGCAGATCGCCTATTGGCAGATCGATGATGACCACGCGATCGCGCAGGGCGAGGACGACCACACCCTCGCTCGCAGGCGGGACGAAGCACACGCCCTCTACGTGCGAGTGCTGGAAGCGGATCCCGGCAATCCCGCCGCGCGCGCCGGAGCCGCGACCCTGAACGCCTGGGCCGATGGCACTGGCGGTATCGACGCACTGGAGAAGGAACCTCCCTTCTCGTACTACGAGCTCCGTCTGGAGGCGGGGTCAGGCTCGTTCCTCCATTCCGAGTCCGTCGTCACCACTCATCCGGACGAGGTGCGCTGGGCCTGCTCATGGCTCATGGCTCCGGTGGTGGCGGAGGTGGAAGAACCTCCCTTCGGCGTAGAACTTAGCCTCTTCACCTATTCGGACGGGCGGTTCGCCGGCTCGATCAACCTCGGCGAGCATTTCACCGCCGACGGCCTACTCGACTGGGACGCGGTCGAGATACCGCCGCTCACCGGCGAGCCGCTCCCCGCGGGCCACCCGGTGGGCACGAGTCACTACGGCTACTCCTGCGACTGGGGATGAGTCCGATCGTGCCTGTCAACCGCGGGACCAAACCAATCACTGGTGGGATCATTGGCAGAGGAGCTGTCGCGCCGAAGACGACGAGGGGCTGCATGGTCTCAAACCTAAGAACGGTCGGCGCAGCTACGACGTGGAGGCCAACAAATCCCTGAGTGGCCTGGGAAAGCGCCACCAAGATCATCCAGCATCCGGCCTTGCGTCGCGTTCACGCCAGCGGCTGCCGCTCGCCACTCGCCGACGGTCCTTTGGCCGTGAAGCAGTACATGCCCATCGCGCCGGTTACGCACAGGGTGAGGGTGTCAGGAAACCATGCGCACGAACGCAACGGTCCGGAGAGCCGGACCACGACCAGGCTGCTGGCGCGATGCGGATCCCACAAACGGACCAGGCCATCCGAATAGGCCGCAGCGATCAGCGAGCCGTCGAACGAGATGGCGACGCTCTCTATGGCGCCGCCACCTTCTGAGAGCACGCGTCTGAGGCAGCCCTTTGCGTCCCATAGCCGCATCTCACCGTTCGTGTCGGCCGAGACGAGCCATGAGCCGTCGGGCGCGATCGCCACCGAGCGGATTCCGCTCCGATGTCCGCGCAGCTCGCCACGGGACGAGCCATCCGCCTCCCACAAAAGCAGCGCACCGTCCTCTGCAGCCGTCACCCACCAGCCGCCATCGGGTGCGATCGCGATGGAGCTCACCCACAGCCGGCTACCGGTCAGCACACGGCGAACCTCCCGGCAGCCCACATCCCAGACGCGCACCGAGCCGCTCCAGTCAGCAGCGGCGAGCCATGACCCATCCGGCGCGATCGCGACGGCGGTCGCACCGCCTCGATGTCCAGGCAGCATTCCTCTCTGGGAACCGTCCCGGTCCCAGAGACACACCCGGCCGTCCCATCCCGCAGACGCGAACCAGGTGCCGTCTGCGGCGATGGCGACCTGACTGATCCAGCGGCCATGCCGCCCCAGCAGCTCTCGCGAAACTCCGTTCGCATCCCAGAGACGGACGGAACCGTCACTGCAGGCGGACGCCAGCCAGGTCCCGTCGGGCGAAACAGCGACCGACCTGACATCTACGCCATGGCTGGCGGATCCCCTTCGCCAGAGAGCTTCGCTGTTCCAGATCTGGAGGCTGCCGTCCAGCCCTCCCGACACGAGCCAGGCACCGTGGGGCTCAACGGCCAGCGCCGACACACCGCCGCCGTCGCACTCGGTGACACGACTTCTCGTCGCGTCAGCCGTCCAGAGACGAAGAGTCCCGTCCAGTCCTCCGGACACGAGCCACTCACCGTCAGGCGCTATGGCCACCGTGCGCACCACGCCCCGATGTCCCTGCAGAAAAGCCCGTTCCCGTCCGTCGGAGTCCCAGAGCTGGACAACGCCCAAGTCGCCGGCCGCGGCGAGCCATTGTCCGTCGGGCGATATCGCTAAATCCCGCAGCCGCCGGGAACGGCCGAAGATCACCCGGCTGATGCCGCCCTTTGCGTCCCACAGCCGCACCGCGCCGTCCGAATCCGCCGAGGCCAGCCATGGCCCCATCTCCGGAATGGCCACGGCCTGCACCTCGCCCCTGCGGGCGTACAGACGGCCGTGGCGAGAGCCGTCGACTCCCCATAGCAGAATGCTTCCGTCGTTTCCCGCGGACGCGAACCACGAGCCGTCGTGAGAAATGGCGACCGAATTGATCGCCTCCTGATGGCCTCGCAGCGACACGACATCGCCGCCATCGGCCGCGACCACGTGTACGACACCTTCGCTGTCGCCGGCCACCATCCATTTTTCCGTGGGCGCTATGGCCACTGACGTCATTCCGGAGCTCTGGGCGATCAATGTCGTCTGCTGAAGCCCCTCCACACTCCATTTGCTGAGCACCCCGTCCAAACCCGCCGACGCGAACCAGGATCCCCCGGAGGCAATGGCGATGGCGGCCACGCTGGACCTGTGCCCTCGTACGGCCAGCCAGGGATCAGGGGATTGGTCGGGAAACGGCCATCGCATGTTCAGGTGCCATGCCGCCGACGACTCCACATACTCTTTAATCCCCTTGGATAACTCGGGCATGTCATCCAGGCGGGTCAGCAGCGTTGCCGCCACGACCTCGGCGGGATCGGCCGGGTCGAAGAGATGAACGTTCTGCAGAATGACGCTGCAAAGCTTGTCCGCGAGAGGCGTCCGCAGCTCCGACAGGTCCTTTTCGGCCGCAGAGACACCGGATCGAGCCATCCTGCCGCTGAGCCATCGCAGGTCACAGACGACTTTCTCGACGTCGTGCGCCAGCGCGGCCTCCTTGAAATGATAAACAAGGTTGTCCCAGAAGTAGTCCGCGCCGACGGGCAACGACCACCATCGACGCTTTTCGGACGCGGCTGAGGAGACCGGGAGGGACTCCAGCAGACGGGTGTTGCAGCGGACCACCCCCTCCGCGGTCAGCGTCACACGAGCGTAGGCCCGGACGGTCGCGTGCAGAGCGAGAAGCTGGCGCCCGGAGTTCCACTTCCTCGACACCAGCGATAGCTCCTCCAAGCGCTCACAGAGCTGAACCGTCTGCGGGGGTGCGAGTCCGCCGGTCCCGGACCAGAGAAGCTCGACAATCTCGATGGGTACGTCCGTGTTCTCCGGAAAAATGGACAGCTCCAGGAACCGCTCTCGCTCCTGAGGTTCAAGAATGCAGAGGCTGTATTCCATGGTGTCGGCGACCAACCTTTTGCGGACGGTTCGAGACCGCATGTCGAAGACGGACGGGCCTTTCTCGCGCAGCCGTCCGATCGCCTGGTCGACTGCGAGGCTGATGTCTCCGCCTCGCGCCACCTCCTCCCGCAGGCGCCGGTTCACCAAGCTCAGCAGCAACGGCAGACGGCCTGCGACATCGAGCAATTCGCCTTCCGCGCCCACCGGCAGCACCGGCAGGCCGTCGCGGAGAATTTGGGACGCCGTGCCCTCGAACAGATCCTCGACGCTCACGGGGCAGGCGTAAGGAGGCACCAGAGCACGCAGCCGGGTGGTGAACAGCAGGCGATACGTCGGTTCATTGGGCAGGAACAACTCCAGCTCCCGGTCGTCCCATACGTCGTCGACGACCAGCAGGGTCATCTTGCGATCCGCGAGGGCTCGCTTCAGACAGTGGCTCGCCTGCTCCGGATCAGAGGTCATCGGACGCACCTCGCTTATTTCAGCGACCGCGTCATTGATGCGCTCCACCAGATCCAGTCCGCCTTTGTCGCGGCCCAAGGTTATCCAGACTATTCCACCTTTGAAATAGCGGCGAACGCCGGGGCTATAACATGAAGCCGTGGCCAGGCTGGTTTTGCCGGCGCCCCCATGGCCGAAGATTCCCACGACACTCACACTGTTCGTAGTACTTCCCGGATCCTCCGGCTCGCCCCATGAAGCGATGAGTACGCGCTTACCCACGGGTGGGAAAATATGCCGGCGAACCTTCTGAGCGATTCGACGCAGAGGCGCGAACCTCTTCGGCTCCTTCGTCAATTCCGTGATGACCGCCTCCAGTTCGGGCCGGTCCATCCAGGATTCCCGCACCGGTACGCTGAACAGTGCTCCGACGGGACGTCGTTCCTGCAACCGTGGGATTGCCCAGGTCAGACATCCGATCAGCAGGGCCAGAATGAGGAGACCTGCTATCCAGATGCCCTTATAGCCGACCACGGCGGCCGGAAGATAATCGCTGACCACATTGACCGGCAGACCTATCACGATCCCGAGAAGGGTGGTGACGACCAGCAGCAAGCTTGGAAGTCTGTTCTTGGGACGTACCATCGATCACCTGGCCATGTGCACGATACACAGGTAGCGCATCATATCTTGTACGGCAAAGACGGCGCAGGCGCTTGATGATATGAGAAATAGATCGAATCTGCTCATATGCGGACATTGCGTATCGTGAATGCTATGCGACCAGGTCATAGACCTGCGGGGGTTCGGGTGGCCTGGCCTGATCTCTGGCCCTGAAACGAAGCATTGCAACCCCGAACCGCAACCGGCGGCTCGTTGATCGCTTCTGTGCCGGGACCACTCGCGCGTGATCAAAGGCGCAGCGGCCCCTGCTTCTAGCCTCGATCTTTCTCGGCCTGGAGTTGGTCGGCTGAAGTCTTCGGCTGGAGGTCGATTTCCTCGCTGTGGTCAGCGTGGGTGCCCGGCTGTCGCGCCGGGTGGGCGGGGTTCCACGGGCCCACGGGGTTTCCTTTCCTGGTCGTGGGGCGGGTTGGTGCTGGTCAGGTTGGTGCCGGTAGGGCGTGCAGGCGTGCCAGGGCGGTGATGATCTGGCGGGCCCAGGGCCATCGTGTCGGTATGCGGAGATGCAGGCGGCGGCCTCCGTGCACCAGGCGGCCGACCACGGCGAACAGGCGCAGCCGCAGGCGTTTGGGCTCGTAGCGGCGGGCGTCGGTGCCGTGCAGTGCGAGCATCTGCATCCAGGCGAGCAGTTCGCAGGCCAGGGCGACGATCTTGAGCCAGATCTGGTTCTGGGTGAAGTCGGGCAGGGGCAGGTTGCGCAGGCCGGTGTCCTTGGCGGCGCGGATGCGGTCTTCGGCGCGGGTTCGGCGGCGGTGGCGGAGTTCCAGGTCGGCGAGCTGGCCGCCGGGGGTGCCGGTGACGAAGCAGGTGAAGCGGTGTCCGTCCAGATCGGTGAAGCGCAGTTGGGCGCCGGGGTGCGGGCGTTCTTTGCGGGCGATGACCCGCATGCCTTTGGGCCGGCCGGTCAGCTCCAGCAGGCCGGTGAGCTCGGCGACCCAGGCGCCGGGCCGCGGTTGGCGGTCGGCGTTGTAGGCGGGGGTCCAGGCGGTGGTCGGGAGTTTGCCGATGGCGGCGGCGATGTCGTCGGTGATGGTGAAGCCGATGGAGTACTTCAGCCGACGTCCGGGGCGGGTGAGCCAGGCGAGAAACTCTCGGGTGCCGCCGCCGGAGTCGGTGCGGATGAGCACGTTGCGCCGCAGGTGTTTGGGCAGCTGGGCCAGGGCGAGCCGGGTGGTCTGGATGTGGTCGGCGGCGGTGTTGGAGCCGGCGTTGCCGGGTCGCAGCAGCAGGGCCAGGGGCTCGCCGCCGTCGCCTTGGTGGTCGGCGAAGGCGGTCATCGGGTGGAAGCCGTAGCTTTCCTCCAGGTCGGTGCCGCGCGTGCTGCTTGTCGGAGTGCGAGATCACGATGGTGGCGTCGAGATCGACGATCATGGGCTGAGCGTCGTTTCCCGGGGCGCGAGCGCCGGCCAGGTGCCAGGCGCGCTGGCGGGCGGTGGCGCGGGCGGCGCCGATGGCCTTCAGTGCGCGGGCCTCATCGGCGGCGAGCCGGTCGATCAGGCGCGAGAGGGTCGGGTCGGAGGCGACCGGGCCGAACAGCTCGGCCTGGGAGCGCAACATGGCGACGTCGGCCAGGCAGTCCCCCGCCGAGCGCCAGGGTGAGAGCCAGGTCGGTGAGGATCTTTGCGGGGTCGTGGACGGTGCGACTGAGCCGCCACCGCTCCAGCTGCTGTGACAGGGCCTTGTCCAGTGCGGTGATGCGTAGCGTCTGCATCAGCAGCAGACCACCACCATGGGAGACCAGCCTGTGGCCGTCGGCGGACACGGTGATCTTGCGGCGAGAAGCGATAGAGTTCACTCGGAAAGTGCCTTCTGATCTGGGATGGACGGGGCCTTAGACAAGTCCGATCCTCCCAGCTCAAAGGCACTTTTCTTATGTGAACGATCAGGTCGGCTCAAATTCGCCGTGAAAGCCGCAGGTTAGGCACCTCAGGCGCGAGCGATCGGCGGGACGTCCTGACGATAGCGGCGCGTGCCGAATAGGAACGCTGATTGCGGGCCGATGAATAGCGTGCCGTAGCGCCCGTTGACGATGTCCTGTCCCGACACAAGGATCACCTGCTGATCGTCGGGATCCTGCGCGTGATCGAGCAAGCGACGCCTTAGACGGGAGGCCGCCTCGTCGACAAGCTCCAGATCGTACACCTCGAACAGGCGCACCTGCCGGTAGTCCCGGCCCGGCACGTTGCGAGGCGGCTCCGCGACTCTGCGCACGAACTGGAACCCCATGCTTTCCACCTCCGCCGCCAACTCAGGATGGCCGATTTCGGAAAGCTCCTCACGCAACTCGCGGCGCAGACACTCGGTGGCCGACTCCCGGCCGGATCCTTGGTGGAACCAGCGCAGGAAAGGCGCAAGCCGACGTGCGGGCACGAATCCGCGTAGGTCACGTTGCATAACGCCAGCGTGAGCCACGCGCAACTCCTCTCGGAAGGAGAAACGATCTAGGACGTGCTGTGCCGAGTGGTGGAACTTGAAGACGCCGCCCGGAGGCCCGTAGGAACCCGGGGTGTACGGCGTGTGAAACAGGACGTACTGGTCGCCCACCTTGATACGCAGCAGGACGCTCAACGAGACCCTGATCGTCCCCAGCGGCATAAGGATCACAGTCAGGACGGCTAGATTCTTGCGATTGCGCCACGCTAAACCGCCAATCCCGGCGAGCACGCTCGCAATGAGACTAGAGATGACGCCAACGATCATCGCGTTTCCAGATCTTCGCTTCTCAAGGGAATGGAGCGCACTCCAGCTTGGCATAGCAGGCTTGTACGGCAAAAGACGATGATGCCGGGTGTCGTCCGACTGTCGGAGTTACGGGCGCGGCCGATATGGTCGGTGGTGGAGGCCGCGACCCTGGGACGTGACGGGGTTCGACGATGGAATTCATCACGGACCGTCTGTATGAGCTGGTCAGCTTCATCTCGGAAACAGCAAACTACGTGTTGGTGTGGCCTCGACGCCTGCGCCCGGTGGCCGAACTCATCGGCTTGGCCTGTCAATCTCTATGTTCTCCTCGAAACAACACCGCTAGCATCTCTGAGTGACAATCGGCGTTGATGAACGGATGGCGCTCGCCCGGGAGTGGGACAGTCTCCTGGAGCAGGTTCGTGAGTTGCCGGAATTCACCGATTTCCTCGAATCGCCGTCGATCGGCGACCTGGCTGAGGCGACGTCAGACGGCACCGTCGTCATCGTGAATGTCAGTCAGTGGCGGTGCGATGCCCTGATGGTCAGTCGGGCAGGGGTACGGTCGGTGGAGTTGCCCGGGCTCAGCCGGGAGTCGGCGATGGCGCGCATGCGGGCGTACCTGCAGGCGGTTGGGGACGCGCACCTCGCCTCTCGGTCTCCCGAGGCGATGGTGGCACGAGAGCGGATGGAAGGCGTGCTGACCGATACTCTCGCGTGGCTCTGGGAGACGGTAGCGCGTCCAGTACTCGACGCACAGAGGCTCAGTGGGCCATCGGAAGGCCGGTGGCCAAGGCTCTGGTGGTGTCCCACCGGCCCGCTGACCCTGCTGCCGCTGCACGCGGCAGGCGGCCCGGGTGGCTGGGTCATGGACCGTGCGGTCTCCTCCTATACGCCAACCCTGCGGATTCTCGCCGAAACGCCGCCTGCGGTTTCGCCAGAGGATGACGACCGCCTGCTCATCGTCTCTCTCCCCGAGACTCCGGGGCAGCCTCCACTTCCGGGTGTCGTGAAGGAGACCGACGCGCTCCGGAAGCTGTTCGCTGGGCGCCACACCCTGCTGCACGGGGATGACGCGACCAAAGCCAACGTGCGCGCCGAGTTGGCCCGTCACCGATGGGCGCATCTGAGCTGCCACGCCACTCAGGACTTGACCACGCCCTCACGAGGCGGGCTGATCGTTTACGACGGACGACTGACCGTGACCGACCTCGCAGAAGAGGATCGCAAGGGCGATTTCGCCTTCCTCTCGGCCTGCAAGACCGCGACCGGCGGCACCACGCTGCCCGACGAGGCGATCACTTTGGCCGCTGTTCTCCGCTATACCGGCTATCGGCATGTGATCGCGACGCTGTGGGCGGTGGATGACTCTGTGACCGCACCCCTCGTGCACGCCCTCTACTTGGCACTCACCCGCAGTGGGTACTTCGACCCAGAGAACGCGGCCGTCGCCCTGCACCAAGTGATCCGGGCGTTCCGCGCCGGCCTGCCCACACGGCCGAGTCTGTGGGTGCCGTTCGTTCATGTGGGGCCATGATGATGAATCTCGACGCCGCCGGCTGGAACGATCACGCGATGGACCTACACGGGCGTTACCTCGTCGAGCATCGTCGAGAAGACATCGACCAGGCCGTGACGGCGCTGCGTACGGCGGTGTGGCTCGCTCGCGACGAGCCCCGGCTGCGTACACTCGCTCTGACCAACCTGGGCGTGGTCCTTCAGGACCGCTACGAAGGACATGGTGATCCGATCGACCTCGATGAGGCCGTCGAGGCGGCCGCGCTCGCCACGCACGAAACCGATGGCCACGATCCCGAACTCGCGGTCCGGCTTTCGAATCTGGGGATTGCGTTGCGAGCCCGGTATGAGGCGGGTGGGGGGGATGACGACCTGGACAACTCAATCAGTGTGCAGCGGACCGCGGTCACTCTGCCTGCTCCGGCGAACAGGTTCGGGAAGATCCTCGTAAACCTGTCGAGCGCGCTGCGCACCCGGTATGAGCGGACCGGAGGCGTTGGCGACCTCGACGAGGCTATTCAAGTCGCGGGACTCGGCTTGCGCGTTCTTGGTGAGCGCGCCTCCAACTCTGGGCGGGCGCACGCCAACCTGGGTGCCATGCTGCGGATGAGGTTCGCACGGACCGGCGAGGCCGCCGACCTTGACGCGGCGATCGGCCACCAGCGCGCGGCGATCGACGTAACCACGCCGGGCAGCCCTCTCCAGGCCCGTTTCCAGTCGAACCTCTGCGCGGCCCTCATGACCCGGTTCGAGACAACGGGTGACCGCGATGTCTTGGACGAGGCCGTCGCAGTGGGGCGGCGTGCAGTGGCGACGCGGGAGCAGGGGCCGCAGGACGAGGCTCGGTGCCTGTCCAACCTGGCTAGCGCCCTGCACGCCAGGTTCGAGTACAACGGGGAGTCCGCGGATCTCGACGAGGCGATTCGTGCGGTTGTCAGGGCCGTGGACCTGGTTCCGCCAGACAACTCCGATCATGGCCGCTATCTCATCAATCTCTCTGGCGCCCTGACGACCCGCTTCATCCGGAGCGAGGAGCCAGCTGATGTCGACGCCGCCATCGAGGCGGCGAGACGAGCGGTGGCAGCGACGGACCAGGAGCAACCTGCACTGGCCGGGCGGCTGACGAACCTCGCGATCGCCTTCGATCATCGCTACAGGCTGACAGGATCGGCCACCGACCTCGCGGAGAGCATCGCCGCGTATCGGCGGGCAGTCGCCGAGAGCGGTGACGATGACCCATTGCTGCCGGCCCGGCTGTCGAATCTCGCGCTCGGCCTGGTGCACATCGCGGAAAGCCGCTCTGAAGCTAGGAAGCTTGCCGCCCGAGCGGTTGATCTCGTCGCGCTCGGGGATCCCGACCGCGCGGGCCTACTGGTCAATCTGGCCACACTATTGACGACTAACCCGGGACCAGGAGACATCACGGCGGCCGATGCGGCACTCGCCGAGGCCACGATGGCGAAGACCGCACGTGTGTCAACTCGGATCATCGCCGGGGCCGCCCGGGGGCGTATCAACGCCGTCGAAGGGCGCTGGCCAGACGCCGCTAGCGGATACGCCGCAGCCGTGCTGCTGCTGCCGCTGCTTGCATGGCACGGTACCGCCCGTGCTGATCGCGAATATGCTCTGGCCGGCTGGTCCGACCTTGCCTGCGACGCCGCCGCCACGATCGTCGCCTCCGGCGACCCTGCGCGCGCCGTTGAAATCCTAGAGAGCGGCCGGGCCGTCCTCTGGACGTCCCAGCTCGCCCTTCGCGGCGATCTGTCCCGCCTTGCCGACGTCGATTTGGAGCTCGCCGAGCGGCTCACGAGCATTCGGAAGCGGCTCGACGCCCATTTCGCGGCGAGGTCGCAAGGGTCCGATCAACCGCTCTAACCCCGCGTGTGCGCGGCGGGCCAGTTCCTCAGCACGCTCGCCCTGCCCGGCGGCCCGTAGATCACGTGCGAGGCTGTCGTACGACCGTAGAGTGTCCAGGTGCTGCTCCCCGAGGATCTCCCTGCGCAGCCGGAGGGTTTCCTCGTTCAGCTCGAGTGCGAGTGAGGCCTCGCCGATCGCCCGCAAGTCGAGCCCGAGCCCGTAGGCGGCACGCAAGGTGTCCGGATGATCGCGGCCGAAGAGCCGGAGCAGCGCCGCACGCGCGGCGGCGTCAATCCGGCGGGCTTCTGGGAAGCGTCGCGCCAGGCGTAAGTCCTTGGCGTAGCTGATTGCCGACAGGAGCGTGTCCTGGTGCTCCTCGCCCAGAACAGCGCGGCGCCGTTCGAACGTATCCTCATCGAGCTTCAGGGCCTCTTCGGCCCTGCCGAGGGTACGCAGGTCGAGCGCGTGACCGTGCGCGCAGTGCAAAGTATCGGGGTGGTCTGGGCCGAGCACATCCCGGAGCAGCCGGAACGCGTCCCGGCTAAGGGGGGCTGCTTCAGTGAACTCTCCGGATCGGCGATGCTCGACGGACAGGTTGAAGCGGGAGATCTGTGTGTCTGGATGATTCTCGCCGAGCGCGTGTCGGCGCCGCTCGACAGTCTTCAGATGCAAATCGCGGGCGCGCGACGCGAGCTTGGGTCCGAGGAGTGGATCGGTGGCGGCCTCGAGAGTCAGGTCGATGGCGAGGTCGTGCCCTGCCGCGATGGTGCCAGGATCGTCGTCGCCCTTGGTCAGGCGAAGTCGCTCGTACACCCGTTCGTCGAGCTGGCGGGCCAGTCTGTGCTCTCCGAGATGGAAGTGAGCCTGCGCGAGTCGGCTTGTCGCAGCCAGCACCGGTTCGGCCGTGTGGCCGAGAGCGGCGCTCCAGCGGTCTCGGGTGTCGGTGGCGACGTCACGGGCCGTGAGCGCATTGCCGGTGACGGTCAGCCACTGGACTGTGTCGAGCAGGAGCTTGCACACGGCCGGTTCGTCGCCATCACCCATCGGAAGTGCCAGTATGTGGGGAAACAATCGGTGATAGAGCGGCCACGTGGCCGGTTCACGGGGATTGCCGGGGTTCGCCGCGGCGAGCGCGCTCCGCACCTCATGGTCGGGCGGGCATGGCTTGTGCGATCGCAGGAACGCGTGGAAGAGGCGGTGCATCTGGAGGCAGCCGTCTTCCACGTGGATCAGGCCGGTTGTCGCCGCCGCCCGGACGACCTGATCCAGGCGCAAGCGATCGCGGGACCGTTCGGCGAGCGCGTCAGGTAGATGGGAGGCGCCCTTGATGAACACCGTGATAGGGACAGGTGCGGTGCCGAGCGCCGCGCACACCTCCAACAACTGGACGGCCGCCGGGTCTGTGGCGTGGAGAAAGTCGAGGGCCAGCGTCCAGGTCGCGGTCAGCGACAGCGGGTAGGACACCACCCGACCGTGGTGGAGCAGTTCTCCCGCGCGCACGCCGAGAAGTTCGACGTACTCGTGGGGCGTGATGGACGACCCCTGCAGCGACTCGGCGGCCTGATCCACAGCTAGTGGCAGGTCGTCGAGCGCCTCGGCCAGCTGATCGGCGTCGCTGGGGCCGATCTCCGGGATTCTCCTGGTCAGCAGGCTGATGGACTCCGCGCGGGTGAAGTCTCCCAGAGGGACCGAGGGAACTAGCTGTGACCAGTACGGGCTGCGTGAAGTGAGCAGCACGCACCATGAGTTATCGCGTGGGAGGACTTGCTCGGCCTTCTCAAGGTCGGTCACGTCGTCGACAACGAGAAGCCAGCGCCCATCGCGGGCCAGAGTTCTCATGAGCGAGGCGGGGCTCACCGCTGGTCCAGCGGGAATCGGATGCCCCAAGTGGAGACAGACCTCCACGAGCTGTTGCACCAGCACCCCTGTCTCGGCGCCCTGGACCCAGGCCACGTGATCGTAGTCGCCGAGATACCGGCTGACGTACTCGGTGGCGAGCGTTGTCTTCCCAGTCCCGGGGCTGCCGTGGATCACGACCCGTCTTTTCGTACGCAACAGGTGACGCACCTTGCGCAGGGGCCCCGTCCGGGGTACGAGGTAAGTAAGACGGCGTGGCACGTTCCAGTCAAGCCTGCTGCGGGTGGTGTGCTGTTCGTGCACCATGGTCGCGGCCCCATGGAAAGGCATGACAGAGGCGCCCGTGAGTGCGGTGGCGGCGTGCGCCGCGAGAGAGTAGAACCACGGCCGGTCCTCATCCCGAACCGATCGGCGCGTCAAGTAGATCAGCGCACTGGCGAGAACAGCGACGAGTCGCTGTTCTCGCCATTCCGCGGCGAAGTCACGGACGACTTCCCAAGCGGTGCATTGCTGTTCGACGGCCGCGATGAGACCGCACAGTCCTTGTGTCACTCGATCGTGCGGCCCGTTCTCCGGGTCGACGAGCAACTCCGCGAGTGCCATGCGCTGATCGTCCCCCAACGTGAACAGGAGCCGGGAAACGATTGACAGCAGCAGATGGACCGGGTCGTACGAGAGTGGTCCCGAAGACTCAAAGCGGGACAGGTCGATGAACCGGCAGCTGGTGGGGTCGAACTCTGGATAGGTGACGATGATGTTGCCTGGGTGTAGATCGCCATGGCGTTTGCCAGTGAGTAGCGAGATACGTCGTTCTCCGAGGATGGCCGGGTCGCGGACAAGCGAGATCGGGTCGAGCAGGCTCTTGCCGCTTGACACCTGAAGCGACGAGGTCCGGGGGCCAGGGTGCCGCTCCGCCCATTTCGTGAGCTTGCCATCGGCTTCGAGGCGACGGCCGAGCATCGACTGGAGGAGACCGAAGACGCCGGCGTCGGCCTCGTTCACCTGTGCGCGTGGGTTCCACTCTGCGAGCAGGAGGCCGACCGCCGCGCCGCACACCGGCGTCGCCTTGGCGAAAGGGGCGCCGGGATGTTCGTCGAAGGCGGCCGTCAGCGGCCGGAAACGTTCGAGATCACCACCCGCGATCTCCTGGAAGAGGATCCACCCGTTTCGGGGCGTGCCGATTGCTGGATATGTGTCGGGTGTGGTGACGAGGTGTTTCTCGACGAACTCGGGGGACGAGGACTGCCTCGCCATTCGCTCCCGGCCCGGTTGCTGCAGCAACTCGCGGTCGGGCGGACAGAACTTCAGGATGAGCTTACGGGGGCCGTCACCTTCCTGGCGCGCGTAGACCGCGAGTACAGCGGCGCCCGAGTTCCCTGAGGCGCCCCAACCCGCGTAGCGTAGTCTGGTGCCGCTCTGTACCAGCCAGCGGAGCAGATACGGTTGTGCGTCTGCGGGAAGCCGCTCAAGGATGCCTGGATCGCAGAAGCGCCGCGAATCGGGTTCGCCCACGGTATCCCTCCTTCTGAGGTACCCTTCCTAAGGGTCATTATGCGTCGGACAGACGCTCGCGACCGCTCTCCAACGACGAGCCGCACGGTCCGAGGTGAACATAGGGCAGCCACGCGGTCGGCGTGCCTGGAGCCGATTCCCGGAGTGAGCGGACCGCCCGGTTGAGCGCCCACGCGGCGCGATCAGGCTCCAGCCGTCCGGGAGCGGCGACCATCGTGTAGACCTGCTCGGCCACGACGATGGCCGAGCGCTCGCCTATCGCCCAAAGGGTCGCGATGACATGTCGATATCCCGCGACCTGGAGGGCTGCGGCGAGGTGGATCGCTTCGTTGGGCAGCAGAGTGCCGGCGGACGCGGTGCGGCATGCCGATACGAAGATCATCTCGGCATCGTCGAGTCGCAGGCGGGCGATGTCGAAGATCGTCAGTGCGCCGTCGTGCAGAACGATCGCGCCCTCGGACGGCCTGCTCAGGTCCTGCACGCCATGGCAGGCGAAATGCGCGTAGGCGGACCGGCCGAGGTCAGCGAGGACGCTCTCACGTGACGCCGCCGAACCGACCAAGCGGCTGTACTCACATGACAGGTGTC
The DNA here is from genome assembly GCF_040659625.1 of Nonomuraea sp. NPDC049750. NCBI lineage: Bacteria > Bacillati > Actinomycetota > Actinomycetes > Streptosporangiales > Streptosporangiaceae > Nonomuraea > Nonomuraea sp. NPDC049750. The sequence goes on along the minus strand of NZ_JBFANB010000007.1, from coordinate 286,717 downwards.
GGGTGACGACTTCGGCTTCGGCCGTGGCATCCGGCAGTTCCGGCATGTCCGGCGCGTCGGGAACCGCCACGACCAGCGCCCGCCGATCCACCGTGGAGACGGCCCGGCGGGCGCGACTCAGGGCGCGGAGTGAGGGGACGTACGAGGACACGACCCGGTCGAGAACGGTCCGATCGCGACCCGAACCGGGCCGCTGGTATCCAGCCGCGTGGACGGGTAGGACGGCGAGCCGTCCTACAAGACACCAGTGCAGGTGCGGCCAGACGTCGTCGCTCACCGTCTCATACCCGAGCGAGCTTAGGATCGGCTCCGTCACGGTATCCCACAGCCACTCCATGACGGTGAACACGACGTGCTGCAGCGGGCCAGTACCCACGCGGGGCGGTAGAGCCCCCCTCCGGAGCCGGTCGAGGACCGTGAGCAGGCTCGTGGCCCGGGTCGCGACTTCGTCTGCCAACAGATCTGGCAGGTCCACGACCGTGACGTCCGCAGAGACCACCAGAGCATGGCACCCGTAGCCGCTGACGTTAACGATCACGACGGGCGCAGTGCCCGGTGGCGGCATCAGCTCCGCAAGCGGAACCCGCACGAGGAAGTGCCGGAATCCCTCATGCCCGCGTATCTCCGTCAGGGTCGCGTCCCAGTCCAATGCTGCCCGCATGCGGTCGTCTCGGGCTGCCGCACCGGTCACGGTCACGCCATCCAACCTCAACGGACCGATCCCGTCCGCAGGACCGCCGTAGTCCAGACGTTCACGAAGGAGATCCAGCTGGTCGGCGAGCCTGGGGTGGGCTTCGCGTAGCCGGGACAGGTCGCCGCGTTGCGCGACAACCTGCTCCCACAGAACACCTCTGCCGCCCTCCAGCAGCTCGACGGCCCACTCCGGCCTGCCCAGGTGGAGAGCGCAGGCGGCCGCGTCAGCGGCGACAGTCCCTGCGTCGACCAGATGTTGTTCCCTGCTGACCTGGTCGAGGCCACGCCAGGCCGCGAGCGGCAGCAGGTCCGTGGCCACGGCGTAGCCTTCGGCGGCCCGTGCCCAGTCCTCGCGGGCCGCTGTAGCCGAACCCCAAGCTCGCGCCGCCTGCAGGCGGGCCGATGCGGGCGCCGTGAGCTGAGTAGATATCGCTTGCCATAAGGCCACGGCTTCCTCATAGCTGGTGTCGTCGCCGCGCGTGTTCGCGTTCAGATGCAGCGCCGCGGCCAAGCCCAGCTGTGCAGTCACCGCATGGATCTCGCTGTCCAGCCCGGCCACCGCGGATCGGTACAGTGCTATCGCCTCATCGAGGTCGGCGGCCGATCCTGTGGTCTTGAACCCAACTACCAGCGCTCGTGCAAGGTTCGACGAAACGGCGGCGCCCTGGGCAGAGCTCGCAGCGCTGGAGAGGGCTTTGCGTCCCACCGTCAGCGTCTCACGCAGAGCCGTCGTATCGCCTTCACGCTCGACCTTGCTGGTCAGCATGACCAGGAGGTTCGACAACCTTGTGGAGCGGTCAGAGTCACCCGCCGGAGTGTGGTCCACCGCGTCGCGCATCACCTCGATCGCAAGTTCCAGCGCCACGGGATTGGCCTCGTGCTCGAACCTGGCGCTCAGCGAGATGGCGAGATTGGTCAGGCGGGCGGCGAGTCCCGGGTGTCCCGGCGGCAGCGCCTCGACCGCCTCCTCGTCACAGGCGATCGCCTCGCGCAGGTCAGGGATGCTGCCCGTGTACGCGTGCCGGGTGCGTAGGGCGTTGCCGAGATTGGTGAGGTAGGAAACGCGACCGGGAGCATTCTGGGGGCAGGCTCCGATCGCGGCACGACCCGCCGCCACGGCGTCATCCAGATCTCCCCGGCTCCCCCGGACGATGAACCTGGTCCACAACGCGTCGGCGAGATTCGAGCAGTGGCTGGGGAAGTCGCGGCTATTAGCCGCGCAGCCGTCAACGGCAGCGCGTAGCAGCTCGATGGACTCGTCCAGGTCATCGCTCCGCCGAAAGCGGGCGAAGCGCGCCGACAGACACATCCCTACAGCCGCCAGCGCGGCCGCCCGCTGATCGGGCGATGCGGGACACTTCATAGCCTGCCGTCCGAGCCGTACGGCCTCGTCGATGTCGGCTTGAGGCGTCTGTTCGAACTGGCTCAGCAACGCGAGCGCGAGATTGATCAGTGCCACCACCGACGAGCTCGGATGGGTCGCGATATTTCGCCGGTGTATCGCGATGGCCTCATCTAGATCGGCCGGGTCGCCCAGATGCTCGAACCTCGTGACAAGCAGCACGGCCAAACCATTGCGCAGCGAGGCGGCATGCGCGTCGTCTGGGGTGATCAGCTGGTTGGCCTCGCGCGCGAGGCGGACCGCTTCGGTAAGATCGCTGTGGTCGCCCGCATGTTGGAAGCGGGTGCGCAGCGCGTCTGCCGCGTTGATCAGGATCAGGCGACGAGCTGGATCGCCGTCGGGAACCGTGGAGATCGCACACATCAAGGTGTCGATTCCCCGATCGAGATCGAGGGGATCGCCGGTGCCGGCGAAACGGGTGCGGAGTGCGTTACCGAGGTCCCCCAGAATGGCCGCCCGATCGCCGTCGTCGGTCGAATCGTCAAACAGTTGGGTGGCGAGGGTGATGGCCTCATCGATGTCGGCGCGGTCCCCGAAATGCTCAAAACGCCTGGACAGGATGTCGACCAGGTGCAACCCGATGACGATCAGGGAGTACTGGTCGACGGCGCGAGGAAGCGCCCAGCGATACAACTCCACCGCCTTATCCGCGTCGGCCCGTGCCCCCCTCGCGGCGAACCTTTCCCTGGCTTCTTCCGCGAATCTGAGCGGATCGTGAGCCGGAATGCCGGACGGATGCATACTGACCATCATGAGTGCCGACGCCGCTTTCGAACCAGGTGATGTGAGATTCAACGAGCAGGGCGACGTGGAAGTCTACGATGGGGTCAGATGGTCATCGTACGTATGTCTCCCCTCAGACGATCTCGGGGGTCGTACGCGTGACGACTATGACCATCCGGCCAGCGGCTCCATGCCTGGATGAAGGTTCTGCCGATGTGGCCGGCTCTGCGTGAGCGACGCGGCCTCCCCGAGGCCACTCCTCAACCGATGTGGACCTGCTGCCGCGCTCAGGTGCGGCACCCGCCACCAGATACGGGTACAGCGCAATATCGCCTCATGCCGCGGGAGACGGCGCGTCCTGGAGCGAGATGGCCGAGTACAAGCTAGGGCGCGTATCTGGTTGTGATCAATCTGTCGATTTGCCCGCGTGGTGACATCCGGACCGGTAGATCTTTGTCTGTGACGCGAGGGCAACTGACGGACGAGGAATGGGAGTTCATCGGGCCGTACCTGCCGACGTTTTCCAACCTCCTGGACGCGCGCCCTGATCACAGCATGATCGCGATGCTGGTGTTCGGCCGGCTGCGGATGAAGTTGCAGGAGCAGGAGGTGTTCTCCCCTGAGGTTGACTCTTGTTCTATCTGGCCTTGGTCTTCCTGGTGCCATCGGCACGATCTGTCGCGTCTTTTGGGGAGCACTCCCGAGGGTGTGTGCCGGCTGGCCGTGTGTGGCTTGATAGAAGCCTCGGCGAGAGAGCCCGTCCTGTCACTGGTCTGTCTGCTTGGCCGCCCGGCACGCGAGACCCAGGAATTCAACCACTTTCCCCATACTCCTGGGGACAAAGTGGCCCGGTAGCGGGAGTGCAGACGGCAATCGTGTTGACCCAGCGGTCGGTGTAGGCACGACCCTTGTATATGTATTCGATCTCCACGTGGGTTCGCGAACTGCGGCCCGACGGCTGGGTTACCTGAATGCCGATCAGTAGCTGGTAACCCTTCTTCTTCTGCGCACCTCCTTCCGGCGGGATGGGCGGGAGGACGTAGCCTTCGGCGGGCTTGATGGGACCTAATTTCGCGTTCTTGAAGGGCAGGGCCTGAGGTGGGAATCCATCTACGGCCTGGAACATTGCGGGTCTGCGGTTGGGGTCGGCCACCATCACACCGACCTGGCGTAGGCCACTTCCCTTCATGCTGGACCTCACGCTGCGTATGGTCACCGGGGCGTCACCGGTGTTGTAGAGCGTCATCCACCCATCGGTGAAGGTCTGCCCCTTGTCCTTGCGAAGGATGTATCCGGTCGGAGGCGACGATCGTAGCGGGCCGCTCCCGACACGACGGCTCAACCAGTCTGACGACGCGCTGCCGCCTTGAGCCGGAGGTGTGGCAGGGGCGTCGCTGCCAGAGGAGCACCCCAGCGGCAAAAATAGTGCGATGGAAGCGGCGATGAGCCGCACCCTATGCGGGCGCGACTCATGCCGTTGGAATTCGTCTATCACGCTAGTGTCCCGCGTCTGAAATTCGTCGGCAATATCGAGCGAGGGATTCGAGGATCTCTTCGGCGGTCTTCTTCCACACGAACGGCTGAGGGTTGTCGTTCCATTGGCTGATCCAGTCGCGGATATCGGTTTCCAGGGACTGGACACTTTTGTGCACGCCGCGCCGGATGAGCTGGTCGGTCAAGAAGCCGAACCACCGCTCGACCTGGTTGATCCAGGAGGAGCCGGTCGGGGTGAAGTGCATGTGGAAGCGGGGGTGGCGGGCCAGCCACGCCTTGATCGCCGGTGTCTTGTGGGTGCCGTAGTTGTCGCAGATCAGATGGACATCCAGCTCAGCCGGCACCGTCTTGTCGATCGTGATCAGAAACTTCTTGAACTCGGTGGCTCGGTGCTGGCGGTGCAGTTCGCCGATGACGGTTCCATCTTTGATGTCGAACGCGGCGAACAAGCTGGTGATCCCGTTGCGGATGTAGTCATGGGTGCGTCGCTCGGGCATGCCCGGCATCATCGGCAGCACCGGCTGGGAGCGGTCCAGGGCCTGGATCTGGGACTTCTCATCCACACACAGCACCACCGCCCGCTCGGGCGGGTTGTGGTAGAGGCCGACAACATCGACGACCTTCTCCACGAACAGCGGATCCGTCGACAGCTTGAACGTCTCGGCCAAGTGCGGCTTGAGCCCGAAGTCACGCCAGATCCGGCCGATCGTCGATTTGCTCAGCCCGCTGCGCTTGGCCATCGAGGTCCGTGACCAGTGCGTGGCCTTCTTCGGCGTCTCCTCCAAGGTGGCCACCACCACCTGTTCGACCTGATCCAAGCTGATCGAAGGCGGCCGGCCCGGACGCTGCTCATCGACCAGTCCATCCAGCCGCATGCGCAAAAACCGATGACGCCACTTCGAGACCGTGTCCGGGTGCACCCGCAACTGCTCGGCGATCCGCTGGTTGTCCTTGCCCTCCGCGCAGGCCAGCACAATCTTCGAGCGCATCGCCAGGACTTGTGAGGACTTCGCCCGCCGCGCCCACCGCTGCAAAACCGCCCGCTCGTGATCGGTGATCGTCAACTCCGCCTTGGGCCGCCCGGTCCGGACCTCATCCATCAACGCATCCAGCCCGCCACGGGCAAAGGCGGCACGCCACTTGCGCACCGTACCCACGGCTATCCCCAGATCCCGCGCCACCTGCGCGTTACTGGCCTCCGGCACCGCACACGCCAACACGATCTTCGCCCGAATCGCCTGCCTCGGCGATTCCACCGACATGCCGATCAGCCGAGCCCGTTCGGCTTCCGTCAAGTGGATCTCCACCGCGGCCGGTCCTCGATGCGTCATACATGCCAGCATAGAAACTTATCCGGCGAATTTCAGGCGCATTACACTAGTAGGACTCCATGACGAACGACCACGGTTTGACAGCTACCGACGCCCGGGTAACGCTGCCACGAGTTCAGGCATGCGTCGGCGATGGCCGGCCGCAGCCTCGATCGGTTCCGTCAGCCGAAGAGACCTCTCGATGCAGGTGTGCGTCGGCTCCAGGGAGGCGAGCAGCGCAGCTGCGACATCTTCACTGTCGATCTGTAGTTGACCTCGGGAAATGCCTTCAAGATCATCCCCCATATGTCCCCTGATCAAGGTCCTACGGCTGCGTATGGATGCCTTCGGCAGCCTATCCAGGCCCTGGCAAGCAAAAGGCTTGCGGCCGAGTAGCCGCAGGTCAGAGGGCGAAAAGCCTGGTCATGAAGAGTGCCCCCGGCAGGATTCGAACCTGCGGCACCCGCTTTAGGAGAGCGGTGCTCTATCCCCTGAGCTACGGAGGCGGACCCCGTAAGCCTAGCGAAACTACGGCAGTGTGTGGGACGCGGGGCGGCGGTGAGTTTGGCGGGGTGGGTCATGGGTGCTCTGAGCTGCAGTAAAGGCATGGCAAGCGATCAGATTGTTGCGCATCCCGCGTCGATAGCGTCGGGTCTGTGACCAGAAGGCGACGTAGTCAGGTGCGTAGGCGGCCTGTGGTGTTGATTGCGGCTGTGTTGGCGCCGGGGATTCTTGCTGGGGGGTTGTTGGCGGGGGAGCTCACCGGCTATGAGAGGGCGGCGGCGCAGCGGGGGATGCGGGCTGGGGTTGGGGGGTGGGTGGGGTTTGAGCCGGTTTTGATGCCTGCGCCTGCTCGGCCTGAGCGGTGGTACGAGGGGGTGGTGCCGGCGGCTGTGCGCGATGCCATGTCGAAGCAGAAGCCGCAGGGGGGCGAGGCAGGGGTGGTGATGCCCTCTCCTGCGCCTGTCGTCGTGGAGCGAGGTGCTGCGGCTGAGCCTGTGCGTACGGAGCGGGCGTGTGCGGGGGAGTGGGTGGATACGTGGCTTTGGAAGTCGTGTCGGGAACATGAGCGGCGGCCCAAGCGGGAGGCGACCGGACTCAAGCGGGAGGCGGCTGGCCCCATGGGAGAGGTGACCGAGCCCAAGCGGGAGGCGACCGGTCCCAAGCGAGAGGTGGCGGGGCTCAATCGGGAAGTGACCGAGCCCAAGCGAGAGGTGACCGAAGGGGGAAGCGAGGGAGGGAGTGAAGGCGGGGAGGTGGTTGTTTGGGAGTGGTCGTGGCCTGCTTGATGCCTTCGCTGAAGATGGTGCTGTTCCGACTGTGCTTGGCCTCGTCTGAGTGTGCGCGGCCCCGCTTGCATGTGAAACCGAGTGCGTGTCGATCCGACCGTGAGTACTGCGGCAGCCGCCTGCCTCGCCACCTACCCCCGATGGATGCCAGATGTGACCGCCTCACCACCCTCAGGGTCATCACATGCCCCACTGAGCCATATGCCCGTGAGGATGCACCAGCCGCACAGGTGGGCGGATCTGTCCGTGATGTACCCGTCCTACCTGGGACGACAAGCCCATGAAGGCAGCCGTGAAGGCGGTTGGACGTACAAAGTGGTTCTTTCGCGGTCATAACAGCTCTTCTGACTTCGGTCCGGGCACTCGGGGGGCTGTAGTAACGTGCGTGCCGGACCCTGGTAACAGAGTTGCAAACGGAGGAGTCGACGGTGCCATCCCCTCGGTCAGCGGGTCTGATCGCGGTTGCCATGGCCATGACTTCCCTGGTCATCCTGCCTGCGGCTACGCCTGCCCACGCCGAACGGCGAGATCCGGCGAACCTTACCGAGCTTCGCAAGGAGGCCGAGAAGTCGGCCAAGGAGCTTGAGGACGCGACCAAGGCGCTGGAGAAGCGTCGTAGCGACATCGCCGCATCCGAGAAGAAGCTGACAGCGACGCTCACCACGCTGCAGGAGGCGGAGAGGAAGCTTGCCGTGATTCGGCAGCCGGTGGCGCAGATGGCGGAGTTGTTGTACGAGCAGCCTGTCGGTGGTGATGGGGTTGCGCCGTTCCTGTCCGGTGATGCTGACGCCGGGACGTTGCGGGCCATGACCAATACCGCTCATATCGTGGCGAATCGGCAGCAGGTGGTTGAGCAGACCAGCACGCTTTACAAGGAGACGGAGCGGCTGGCCGGCGAGGCGCAGGAGTTGCGGGCGTCTAATCTGTTGGCCGAGGCGCAGATGGCGGTGGAGATCGACACGCTCAGGCAGCGGTCGGACAAGATCGTGAAGTCGTTGACCGCGGCGCTGGTGAAGATGGGCATCAAGGTCGACAAGGTCGGGCGGGCGGCACTGGGGTGCAATCCGTTGCGGGCGGCGACGGCCAACTCCTATCCCAACGGGTTGATCCCGAAGGCGATGTTGTGTCCGTTGCAGCAGAAGGGGCAGAGCCTCAGGGCTGATGCGACGATCGCCTTCGTCAGCTTGAATGAGGCTTATCGGAAGCGGTTCGGTAAGCAGATGTGTGTGACCGACGCGTACCGCAGCCTGGCTGAGCAGCAGTCGGTTTACTATCGGCGGCCGGGGTTCGCGGCGGTGCCGGGGCGGAGCAACCACGGTCTCGGGCTGGCCGTTGACCTTTGTGGTGGGGTGGAGCGGTTCCGGTCAGTGGAGTTCGTCTGGATGGAGAACAACTCCAAGAAGTATGGGTGGTTCCATCCGTCCTGGGCCTACAGCAGCCCGTTCGAGCCGTGGCATTGGGAGTACGACCCCAAGAAGGATTCGGTTCTCTAAGTTCTCTAAGCGACGTTCTCGAGGCGAAGTCCGCTGTGGCGCGGTCGGTGACGGTTGCTACGGGTGGGGCTTGATGGTGATGGACAGGCGGCCGCCTGCCTGGGCGGCGGCCAGCTGGCTTGCCTGTGACGGGGTGGTGGCCAGCACGATCAAGGCGCCGTGGTCGTCGTCGGCCTTGGGGATGGTCACGACGGTGACGTCGTCGGCGACCAGTTGGGCCGGTTGGCCCTCCCAAGCCGCCAGGACGCCGATCGTCGAGCCTGGGGCGATCAGCTGAGCCGTGTCGGCGTCGGCGATGCGCACCGGCGCGGCCACCGTGCCGGGCGGCAGCGGGAGTAAGTGGAGCAGTCGTACGTCGGTGAGGGGCTCGCCGCGGCGCATGGACCCGGCCAGCACGCGGCCGACGGCGCCCGAGCGGATGGCGCCGGACGGGGGTGGGTTGAGGGCGGCCGGGCGGAGGTCGCCCGGTTTGAGGATGCCGGGGGAGAGATCATGGGTTGCCACCAGTACGGAGGGGGCGTGAGTAGGGCGTAGGGCGATATATGCGGAAAGGACGCCGATGCCAGCTGCCATCGCCGCGGCAAGCCGCCGCCGACGACGCCCAACCCGCCCAAGGCGCCCGAGCCCTCCGAGCCGCCCGGGCCCGCCGAGTCGGCTGAGCCGTTCAGGCCGCCCCGCCGAACCGGCACGCGCGAGCCCTCCGGCCCGTTCAGGCCGCCCCGCCGAACCAGGACGCCCCAGCGAACCGAGCTGCCCGAGCCCACAGAGCCGCCCAGGTTGCCCCGTCGAACCGGGCCGCCCGAGCTCCCCGAGCCGTTCAGGCTGCCCCGCCGAACCGGCATGCGCGAGCCCCCCGAGCCGCTCAGACTGACCCGCCGAACTGGGGCGCGCGAGCCCCGGCCAGCCGCCCGCAAGGCCCCCACTCACGGCAGCTCGAACGGCAGCTTGATGCCGTCCAACGCCGACCCACACGGACACGATCGCTCACTAGGCAGCCCCTGCACCGCCTCCGCCACCAGCCCCCGCATCCGCGTCACATTCCGGGCGAAGAACTCCAGCACCTCCTCATGCGTCACCCCTTCGCCGGCCTCCACCCCGGCGTCGTGGTCGGTCACCAACGACAGCGACGTGTAACAGAGCGCCAGCTCCCGAGCCAGAATCGCCTCAGGAAAGCCGGTCATGCCGACGATCGTCCACCCGTTGCCCGCGAACCAGCGCGACTCCGCCCGGGTCGAGAAGCGCGGGCCCTCGATCACCACCAGGGTGCCGCCATCTACCGTGGCCCAGCCGCCCGCCCGAGCGGCCGTCACGGCCACGGAGCGCCCCGAAGGGCAGTAGGGGTCGGCGAAGGACACGTGCGCCGCGCCGTCGATGTCGTAGAAGGTCTGGACCCGTCCTGATGTACGGTCGATGAGCTGATCGGGGATCACGATCGCGCCCGGCCCGTGCTCGACCTGGAGCGAGCCCACGGCGCTGGGTGCGAGCACCTGGCGGACGCCGAGTGAGCGGAGGGCCCAGAGGTTGGCCCGGTAGGGGATGCGGTGGGGTGGAAAGCGGTGATCCCGCCCGTGTCTGGGGATGAACGCCACGGAGCGTGAGCCGATCCGTCCGACCGTGACCACGTCGCTGGGCGGCCCGTAGGGGGTGGCGACCTCTATCTCTTCCGCGTCGTCGAGCAGGGAGTAAAAGCCCGAGCCGCCGATGACGCCGATGTCTGCACGAGTGAGCATGGCGCCGAGATTAGCGGCATTGGTGGAGGGGAAGCAGGGGCTGAATGGCGTTCTGTGGATAACTTACTTCACTGCGTTAGCACACAAGTGCGAAGAGTAGTATCTTCGCATGCGGCAAAAGGGCCTCGTCCTCATCATCGTCGCGCTCATGCTCGGTCTGCTGCTCGCGGCGCTCGACCAGACGATCGTGGCGACAGCCCTGCCGACGATCGTGAGCGACCTCGGCGGCCTGGAGCAGCTGTCGTGGGTGGTGACGGCCTACCTGCTCGCCTCGACGGTCTCCACGCCGCTCTGGGGCAAGCTGGGTGACCAGTATGGCCGTAAGAGGCTGTTCGTCGCGGCGATCGTCATCTTTCTCATCGGCTCGGCGCTCTGCGGCCTGAGCCAGAACATGAGCGAGCTCATCTTCTTCCGCTCGATCCAGGGTCTGGGCGGCGGCGGGCTCATGGTGCTGGCCCAGGCGATCGTCGGCGACGTCGTTTCGCCCCGCGACAGGGGGAAATACCAGGGGTTCTTCGGCGGGGTCTTCGCGGTGTCCAGCATCGTGGGGCCGCTGCTCGGCGGCCTGTTCGTCGATCATCTCAGCTGGCACTGGGTGTTCTACATCAACCTGCCCATCGGCGCGGTCGCGCTGTTCGTGATCGCCACGGCGCTGCCGGGGGATCAGACGCGGACCAAACACAAGATCGACTATGTCGGTGTCGTGCTGCTCGGCGGCGCCACGTCCTGCCTGGTCCTGATCGCCACCGGCGGTGCCGCCGTGAGCCCGATGATCATTGGGCTGGCGGTGGCGGCCGTCGCCCTGCTCGCTGGGTGGGTGCTCGCCGAGCGGCGGGCGGCCGAGCCGGTTCTGCCGCTCGGGCTGTTCAGGAAGAGGGCGTTCTCGATGACGGCGTTCGTCGGGTTCGTGGTGGGGTTCGGGATGTTCGGCGCGCTCGCGTACCTTCCGCTCTATCTGCAGGTGGTTCACGGGGTCAGCGCGACGTTGTCCGGGGTCTATCTGCTGCCGATGATGGCGGGGATGTTCACGATGTCCATCGTGAGCGGTCAGATCATCACGAGGACCGGCAAATACCGCTTCCTGCCCATCGCGGGCACGGGGGTGGCGACGGTCGGGATGTTCCTGCTCTCCATGGTGACCGAGCACACGAGTCTGTCGGCGCTGGGTCTATACCTGCTGGTCCTGGGCGTGGGGCTGGGGATGACCATGCAGGTGCTGGTGATCATCGTGCAGAACGCGGTCGACTTCAAGGACCTCGGCGTGGCCACGTCGGGGGCGACGTTCTTCCGGATGATCGGCGGCTCGTTCGGCGTCGCCACGCTCGGCGCGGTCTTCACCGCCCGGCTCGACGCCGATCTGCGCGGGTTGCTGGCCAGGACCAGATTGCCGCCGGGCTTCGATCCGGCGCGGGTCCAGCAGGATCCCACCACCATTCAGCGGCTGCCGGGCCAGCTCGTCGCGGAGTTCCTGCACGTCTACGCTGACGCGATCGCCGCTGTCTTCCGGGTGGCGGCGCCGGTGATGTTCGTCGCCTTTCTGCTCAGCTGGCTGATTCCGCAGCAACGCCTCAGGGAGACGACCAAGGCGACCGACCTGGGTGAAGGGTTGGGCGCCACGTCGGCGGAGCGGTCGTCGCTGGCCGAGGTCGAGCGAGGTCTCGTACGCCTGGCGGACGCCAACCTGCGCAGGGGCTTCTACGAACGGGTGGGCGACTTGGCCGGTTTGACCGGCGTACCACCGCAGGGCGTCTGGATCGTGGCCAGGCTCGGTGGCGAGGGCTGGGTCAAGGCCGCGGACCTGGCGGCGCGGGCGAACGTCAGCCGCGAACAAGGCCGTCCCTATGCCAACCAGCTGATAACGGACGGCCTTGTCGAACGGTCGCCGGACGGCGACTCGCTACGGCTCACAGAAGACGGCCAGCGGGCCGCGCTGAGGCTGCTGCGCTGCTCGAGTGAGGGATTGAGCAGACTCGTCGCGGACTGGGGCGCGCACCCCCAACTGGAGCAACTCGTCGAACGAGTCGCCCCGGCCCTGCTCGGCGTCAACGCCGATTGCCCACGCCAGCAGCGTAAAGGGCGCTAGGAGGTGGCGGAAGCGGCCGCGGGGGCCGGAGTCGTGGTGGACTTCGACTCGGCCGGCTTGGACTCGGCGGGCTTGCTCTCGCTCGACTTCCCGTTGGACGAGGACGAAGAGGAGGAGGTGGACGAACCAGTCGAACTGGCCCGGTTGTCCGTACGGTAGAAGCCCGATCCCTTGAACACGATCCCGACGGCGGAGAACACCTTGCGCAGGTTACCCTCGCAGGCCGGGCAGACCGTCAGCGCATCGTCGGTAAACTTCTGAACGACTTCGAGCTGCTCACCGCAGTCGTTGCAGGCGTACTGGTAGGTCGGCACGCGCTCCTCCTTCAAGTTCTGGCACTCGAGCGATGCGACTGCTAATGGTAACCGATTAGGTCAAACGACTATTCCGAACCGCGTTCTCCGTACCATCCGGCCAGCTTGCCCCGGCGGCTGACGGCCCGCATGCGGCTCTCGACCTCGTCGCGGCAGGCCGCGGTGGCGACCACGAGCAGCTGGTCGTCCGCCCGGACCCGGGTGGTGGCCGAGGGTACGAACGATTTGCCGTCGCGGACGATGAGCGTGACGGCGGCCCCGGCCGGCAGGCGCAGCTCGAAGATCTCGACGCCGTGCAGCTGGGATCCAGGTGGCACCTTGATCTGCAGCAGGTCGGCCTTCAGCTCCTCCAGCGGCGCCGACTCCACCTCCAGGTCGTGCGCCTCTCCGGGGGCGGCCACGCCGAGGATCCTGGCCACGAACGGCAGCGTCGGTCCCTGCAGCAGTGTGAACACCATCACGATCACGAAGACCTCGTTGAAGATGTCCTTCGAGCCCGCGACCCCGGCCGCCCAGGGGATGGTCGCCAGCACGATGGGGACGGCTCCGCGCAGGCCGGCCCATGACAGGAACGCCTGTTCGCGCCAGTTCGTCCGGCCGAGGCGCAGCAGCCGGGCAGCCAGCGCGCTGACCATCACCGACAGTGGCCTGGCCAGGAGCACCAGGACCGTTCCCGCGATGAGGCCCTGCACGATCGCCGACGGCATCTCCTTCGGGTCGGCCAGCAGCCCGAGCATCACGAACAGCCCGATCTGCGCCAGCCAGGCGGCCCCTTCCGCGAACCCCCTGGTCGCCGCCCGGTGCGGCAGCCGCGAGTTGCCCAGGATCAGCGCCGTCAGGTAGACGGCCAGGAAGCCCGAGCCGTGCAGCAGCACCGCGCCGCCGTACGAGACGAAGGTCAGCGCCAGGACGGCGATCGGATACAGGCCCGAGGCGGGCAGGGCGACGCGGCGCAGGGTGTAGGCGCCGGCGGGCCCGATGGCGAGGCCGACCGCCGCGCCGATGAGCAGCTCGGTCCCGGTCCGCATCAGGAACGCGCCGAGCGACGGCGGCGATTGAGTGGCGGCGCTCAGCAGCACCACCGCGATCACCGTGGGCGCGTCGTTGAAGCCCGACTCCGCCTCCAGCACGCCGGCCAGGCGCGGCGGCAGCGGCAACCGCCGCAGCACCGAGAACACGGCGGCCGCGTCGGTGGAGGCCAGCACCGCGCCGAGGATCAGCGCGGAGTTCAGGCCGAATCCCAGCAGCCCCTGTACGGCCACCGCCACCACCAGGATGCTGACCGCCACCCCCAGGGTGGCCAGGATCAGGGCCAGCGGCACCGAGCGGCGCACGTGGCTCCAGCTCGTGGTCAGACCACCCTCGGCCAGGATCACCGCCAGCGCGCTCAGGCCGATCTGCTGGGCCAACTCCGGATTGTCGAACGGGATGCCGAACCCGGCCTCGCCCAGGACCAGACCCAGGCCGAGGAAGAGCAGGAGGCTGGGCAGGCCGCTGCGATGCGCGATGCGAACGGAGGCGATGGCCGCGATGACGATCGCGGCACCAAGGAGAAGCCAGACATCTAGCGTCATCTGGCCCCCTCCTGTGTGTTTCCTTCACATAAGCCTAGTGAGTCCGCTGGGTGTGATCGCCCAGCGGACCTGCTGATCGTGCGGTTCGGCCGGCACGTCGTCGATCAGCTCACCGTCATGGAGCAGAGCGACAGTCGGGACGTTCGGCCCCACTCTGGACAGGGCGCGGTCGTACGAGCCGCCGCCACGGCCGAGCCGTACCCCCGAGTGCCTGTCCACGGCGAGAGCGGGGACGATCACGAGGGCGGCCGTGCGGACCGCGTCGACGCCGCGCCGGGTGTCGACCGGCTCCATGATCCCGAAGCGGCCGGGCGCGAGCGTGTCGGGGCCGTCATAAACCGCCCAGTCGAGGTCGTCGTCCTCCCGCAGTACGGGCAGCATCACGGTCGCGCCGTGCTTCCACAGCGCGAACACCAGCCCGTGTGTCCCCGGCTCCGAGCCGATGGACCAGTAGCAGGCCACCAGCCCGGCCATCTGTACCCACGGCTGATCGAGCAGTGTTTCGCGGACCTTCGAGGCGTTTATCCGCAACTGCTCCGGGGAGAGGAAGCTACGCGCTGAGAGCAGCTCGCGGCGCAGTTTCATCTTGTCCACAGATACCTCCACTAGGGTCTACTCATGGCTGACTTCGACCCTGTGACGAAAGCCGTCGTGCCCGCCGCAGGTCTGGGCACCCGATTCCTACCAGCGACGAAGGCGACACCTAAGGAGATGTTGCCCATCGTCGACAAGCCCGCGATCCAGTATGTCGTTGAGGAGGCGGCCTCCGCCGGGCTCCTCGATCTCCTCATGGTCACCGGCAAGAACAAGCGGTCGATCGAGGACCACTTCGACCGGGCGTTCGAGCTGGAGGAGGTGCTGGAGGCCAAGGGCGACGAGCATCGGTTGTCCCAGGTCCGCGAGCCGGCCTCCCTGGCGACCCTGCACTACGTACGCCAGGGCGAGCCGAAGGGGCTCGGCCACGCGGTCCTCTGCGCCAAGCAGCACGTCGGCGACAACCCGTTCGCCTGCCTGCTCGGTGACGACCTCATCGACCACCGCGACAAGCTGCTCGACCGCATGATCCAGGTGCGCAACACCTACGGCGGCAGCGTGATCGCGCTGATGGAGGTGCCCAAGGAGCAGGTCTCGCTGTACGGCGTGGCCACGATCGAGGCCACCTCCGAGTCCGACGTCGTACGGGTGACCGACCTCGTCGAGAAGCCGCCGGTGGACGAGGCGCCCTCAAACTGGGCGATCATCGGGCGTTACGTGATCGATCCGGCGGTCTTCGAGGTACTCGAGAACACCCCGCCGGGCCGCGGCAACGAGATCCAGCTCACCGACGCGCTCCGCACGCTGGCCGCACGCGGCACGGAGGAGGGCGGGCCGGTCCACGGCGTGCTGTTCCGCGGCCGTCGCTACGACACCGGCGACAAACTCGACTATCTACGCACAGTCGTGAAGTTCGCGGCCGACCGGCCCGACCTGGCGCCCGAGTTCGTGCCGTGGTTGCGGGAGTTCCTCGATGAAATCAGTTGACGCCCACCTGGCCGAGATCCTGGCCACCGTGCGTCCGCTGGCCCCACTCGAACTCGACCTGGAGCAGGCCCTCGGCGCGACCCTGGCCGAGGAGGTCTCCTCGCCGGTGCCGCTGCCGCCGTTCGACAACTCGGCCATGGATGGCTACGCGGTACGTGCCCAGGATGTCGCGGATGTCCCGGTCACCCTTCCGGTGATCGACGACGTGGCCGCCGGGTCGAGCGAGCTGCGGGCGGTCGGTCCCGGGCATGCCGTCCGCATCATGACAGGGGCGCCCGTGCCTGCCGGCGCCGACGCCGTCGTGCCGGTGGAATGGACGGATGGCGGTACGGTCTCCGTCACGATCGACCGCGCCCCCACGGTCGGCAACGCCATCCGCCGGGCGGGCGAGGACGTACAAGCCGGTGAAGTCGTCCTCAAACCGGGCACGGTGATCGGGCCCGCGCAGCTCGGCATCATCGCCGGGGTGGGCCGCCGCCGCGTCATGGTACGGCCGCGCCCTCGCGTCGTGGTCCTGTCGACCGGCGCCGAACTGGTCGAACCCGGCATGCCCCTCGGCCCGGGCCAGATCTGGGACTCCAACAGCGTGACCCTGACCGCCGCTGTACGCGAGTCCGGCGCCGAGGGCTTCCGCGCGACCACCGTCGGCGACGACCCGGCCGCCTTCCTCGACCAGCTCGACGCGCAGCTCATCCGCGCCGACGCGATCGTGACCAGCGGCGGCGTCTCGATGGGCGCGTACGAACCGGTCAAGGAGGCGCTCACCCCGCTCGGCACGGTCAACTTCGAGAAGGTCGCGATGCAGCCCGGCATGCCGCAGGGTTTCGGCGTCGTGGGCGAGGACCAGGTGCCGATCTTCGCGCTGCCCGGCAATCCGGTCTCGTCGTTCGTCTCCTTCCTGCTCTTCGTACGGCCGGCGCTGCAGAAGATGCGCGGCCTGCCCGTGGAGCCGCCGGAGACGGTCTCCGCCCGGGTCACCGGGCCGTTGCGGTCACCGTCGGGGCGGCGGTCATACCTGCGCGGTGTGCTGTCGTCCGACGGCACCGTCTCGCCCGTACGCGGGCAGGGCTCGCACCAGCTGGCCGCGCTGGCCTCGGCCAACGCGCTGATCGTCGTACCCGAGGACGTGACCGAGGTGCCGGCCGGCGCTGTGGTGGAGGTGACCCGGTTTTGACGGAATTCACCCATCTCGATGAGACGGGCGCCGCGCGCATGGTCGACGTGTCCGGCAAGGAGGTCGGGGCGCGTTCGGCCACGGCCACCGGACGGGTGCTGCTGTCGGCCGCGGTGGTGGAGCTGCTGCGGTCGGGTGAGGTGCCCAAGGGCGACGCGCTCGGCGTGGCGAGGATCGCCGGCATCATGGGCGCCAAGCGGACGCCCGACCTGATCCCGCTCTGCCATCCGATCGCGTTGCACGGGGTCAAGGTGTCGCTCGACGTCGAGGATTGGGGGGTCGCCATCACCTGCCGGGTGAAGACGGCCGACCGTACCGGGGTCGAGATGGAGGCGCTGACGGCGGTGTCCGTGGCGGCGCTCGCGTTGATCGACATGGTCAAGGCGGTCGATCCGGCCGCGGTGATCACCGATGTGCGGGTGGAGGAGAAGGTGGGCGGGAAGACCGGGTTGTGGACGCGGTGACGCCTGACGCGGTGATCCCCGATGCGGTGATCCGGGCGTTGGTGGTGACCGTGTCGAACCGCGCATCAGCCGGGATTTACGCCGATAAATCGGGACCGCTCCTGGTTTCGTTGCTTTCGGACGCTGGGTGCGCCGTGGAGGGGCCCATCGTGGTGCCCGATGGTGAGCCGGTCGAGGCCGCACTCCGCGACGGCGTTTCGGCGGGGTACGCGGTGATTGTGACAACCGGTGGGACCGGGCTGACACCGACCGATCTGACGCCGGAGATGACGGCTCGGGTGATCACCCGCGAGATTCCCGGGATAGCGGAGGCCATCCGCCAGGCGAACCGCGACAAAGTCCCAACCTCGATCCTTTCCCGTGGTTTGGCGGGCCAGGCGGGCGACACGTTGATCGTCAATCTGCCCGGATCCTCCGGCGGCGTACGGGATGGTGTGGCCGTACTCGCGCCCGTCCTTCAGCATGCGGTCGATCAGATTCGGGGCGGCGACCACCCCCGCCCTTAGTGTGCGGAGAGTCACCGCTGCTGATCCGTGGCGACATCGTGCCCGATAGGGGGATGATGAGAGATGTGGATCGACTTCGTGGCTGGCCGGCGGTTCTCAACGAAGGCCCGGTGGGCCTGCGACCGCTGCGACTGGCCGACGTACGTGTGTGGCGAGAGACGCGGCTGCGCAACGCCGAGTGGTTGCGTCCCTGGGAGCCCAGCAATCCGGAGACTCCGCTGTTCCGAACGGGTCTCGGCCCGTACATCTCCATGGTCGGCACCCTGCGCCGCGAGGCCAGGCAGGGCCTCGCGCTGCCGTGGGTCGTCACGTACGGTGGCCGGTTCGCGGGACAGCTGACCATCGGCGCCATCGTCTGGGGCTCGGCCCGCTCCGCACAGGTGGGCTACTGGATCGACGGCGCGCTGGCCGGTCAGGGAATCACCCCGACCGCGCTCGCGATGGCCGTCGACCACTGCTTCTTCACCACCGGCCTGCACCGGCTGGAGGCGAACATCCGCCCCGAGAACCAAGCCAGCCGCAGGGTGGTTGAGAAGCTGGGATTCAGGGAAGAAGGCATACGGCGTCGCCAACTTCACATCGATGGAGCCTGGCGCGATCACATTTGTTACGCGTTGACCGTCGAGGACGTACCCGGGGGCTTGCTCGTACAGTGGCGTCGCGCGCGTGAGTCAGCCGCTCACGGTGGGTCTCCAGTAGAAGAGGTTTGACGATCTCGCGACACACCGCACCGAATGCTCGTCAATTAGTGACACGCGGTCTTACGGTGCGTGACGTGAGCACATCGAAGACGCCGCCAGCAGCCAGGCGTCTTTGTGCTGCCCGGAGGTGGCTGTGAGCATCCTCCTCTACCTGGCCATCGTCGTTATGTGGCTGTGTGTCCTGGTTCCGATGTGGTTGCGCAGGGACAAGACCAACCTCGCCGAGCTGGTGGAGCTCGAGGAGTACTACACCGGCGAACACCAGCTACCGGACCTCTCCCAGCAGCAGCCCGACGATCTGGTGGAGCAGCCCGAGGACTACACGGGCGAGTTCGAACGCGTCGACCCACGGCAGTTCCGGGCCAGGCGCCGCGCGATCATCGTGGCCCGGCGCCGGCGACTGCTCTTCTTCACCGCCCTGCTCGTGATCGCCTCTGTCGTCACCGCCGCGGTCAAGGTGATCCCCTGGTGGAGCGTCGCGCCCGCCGGGGTCATCATGCTGGCGTACATGGCCTTCCTCCGGATCGCGGTGCAGGTGGACCGCGAACGGCGCGATCGCGCGGCCCAGGCCCGTACGGCCCGCGCCCGCCGGCTGCGCGAGCAGCAGCGGGCGGCGGAGCTGGCGGCCGAACAGGCACAGGCCGAGATCATCGACCTGGCGGCCCGGCAGGGGGACGTACTGTTCGATCAGTACGCGGAGCCGCCGCGGCGAGCGGTGGGGGACTGAATGTGTGGCGCGAGGAGTGCCGGGGGTTTGCTAATCTGGTCAAGTCCATGGGGATGTAGCGCAGTCCGGTAGCGCACTTCGTTCGCATCGAAGGGGTCAGGGGTTCGAATCCCCTCATCTCCACCAGGGGCCGTTCTTGAGACGGCTGGACTGAAGTTGACGGGATCCCGTCTGATCATCGAGATCAGGCGGGATCTTGTCGTTTCAGGGGTTTCCGAATCGGGTTCGTCCCTTTTTGGGGGCTGTGGAGCAGGTGTCCGGGAAGGCCCGGGTGGTGTCAGGGCGCTGGTGGAAGACCGAGATCCGGCCGTTGGGCATGGCGAAGCCGACGGTGGGCTGGGCGCTGCAGTGGGATGGCGGGTTATGCGGCTTATGGGGCGGGTGGTGGTCTGCTCTGGCCTTCAGGTGGAGCGCTGCTGAAGGGCTCGGCTGGAGTCTTCGAGGGGTCGGCGAGCGTGACGGGCTCGTCTTGGGGCTCGTGGATGTGGCGCCACTGGTCGAGGAAGTGGTCGTTGGCGACGGTGACGAGCAGCGCGACCAGAATCGTTTGGGCGACGCGTCCGTGGGCGAGCCGGTTCTTGGGGTCGCTGAGGTCGAGGTCGTGTCCCTTGAGTCTGCCGTTGAGGCCCTCGGTGTTGGCGCGGGCAGACTTGTAGGTTCCGATCCAGGCGGGACTGAGGTAGGCCAAGTCCTGGCGGAACTTGTCGAGGTGGCCGAGGTCGTCCTTGCGGACGGTGATGGTGTGCTGGTGGCAGATCCTCGGCAGTTCGCCGGTCTTGTGGTCGGGGGTCGGGGGCAAGACGCGGGGTTTGGCCGCAGGGTGGGCGGCTCGCTGCCGGGCATCGGTCAGGTCGACCGCGGCGGGCCGACTGGGCCCGCGCTGGTGGAGTTGGCCGAAGCGGGGGCAGGCGACCGACGGGGAGGTTCCTGCTGCCGGACACTGCAAGCGGATGGCGCGGTCTGCGTTCGCGCTCTGTTTGAGACGCAGCAAGTACGGCTCTCGCGCGGCGATCAACGCGGTGAGTTCTTCCAATGGGGTGCGGATGGCGGCGTCGTTCAGGCCGGTGGTGGCCTGCGCGAGTCGGCCGGGTATCAGCGGGCAGGCCAGGTGACCGTCGATGAGCAGCGCGCCGTGGGCGCTGCCCTGCGCTCCCCGTTGATCCACTTTGTAGTCGAGTGCGAGCTTGTAGCCGAGTTCGCGTGCGGGCCGGGCGAAGTGGGCGGGTTGCTGGTCGGTGTAGGCGCGGTCGACGGCGGCGAAGGCGGTGGGAAAGCCGAGGGTGGCCAGGGGTTTGAGGGTGGTGATGGCGTTGGCGCCGATGCGTTTGTGCGGGGTGTCCAGGACCAGGCCGAGCGCCAGTTGCGGAAAAGACCCGAGAACCGAGCGGGTGCGGGCGGCGACGGTGAGGGTGGCGCTGTAGCCGTACTCGGGTGGGCCGTTTCCGGCCGAGTGGTGCCAGCCTGCGGTGATCTCGGTGGAGGCGATCAGTTCGCCGGTGGAGCGGCGGGCGCGGGGTGGGCGGGCGAAGACCGGGGTGGCGGTGGTGTCGATGCCGACATCGCCGCGGAAGTGGCGGAGGTATCCCTGGCCTTTGGCCCAGCGCACCGGGGTGAGCACCAGCGCGGTGACGATGTCCTGCAGCAGTTCCCGCTTGCGCGAGTGTTCGGGGTCGTCATCCTCCCAGGCGGTGGCCAGCGCGTCGGCCTGTTGCTGGGGTAGGCGGGCGCGCCGATCGTGGCGGGCCGGATCCAGCATGGTGGTCAGCCGGTCGAAGGGCCGGTAGAAGCGGCGGGAGGAGGCGAGCACTTGGTGGATGTCTTCGGGGTTGATGTCGGGCAGGCCGAGCCTGTGGCGTGCGGCGGCGGTCAGACAGAACGCGGCGATCCGCCAGGCCTCGATGAGAGTGGCCTTGCCGGTGTGGTTGATGGACAGCAGCAGGCAGGTCAGCACCGCGGCGATGGGCAGCCCGGGCGGGCCGGGCCTCGGGCCGAGTTCGGCGTCGATCAGCGGCATGATGCCGGAGTTGTCCAGCAGTCGGGCGTACGCTCGGTGCCGGGGACGGCGACCACGACCGCGCGCAGGCCAGGCGGCGCAGATGCCCGGTGCGGACGGCGGCCAATTCTCCAGAGGTCAGGCCGCAGCCGCAGGCGAGCGCCATCAACGCCAGCGCGTCGCCTCTGGCCTGGCCGGGCAGGCGTTCGGCCCAGCCGCGAAGGCGGCCGAGCTGGGCCGGCGAGTATGGCGGGCTGACCGTCTTGGGGGCTTTCATCGGTGGCGGCGCCTGTTCACCGCGTTCCAGCCAGGCCAGCGTGGCGCGCATGTGCCGCAACCAGCTGCGGTAGGTCTGCGCCGAGCTCGGGGCCAGGTCGGTGCAGCCGGTCAGGACGAACGCGTCGATCGTCTCGTGCCGCAGCCACACTTCCAGGTCATCCGGCAGGCCGGAGCGGTGACACCACACGGCCAGACGGGTGGTCGCGGTGAGCAGCCGCTGCACTCGGTAGGGGGAGCGGTCGGCGCTGGCGGCGACCAACATCCGCACGTGCCCGGCAATCTGTTCCCATTCCGGCAGGGCCTGCTGCGGCCGGTAGCCGGTGATCTTCGCCGAGGTTTCCGCGTCGAGGGTCATACCCCGTCCATAGCGACAGGACAACCTGCCGTTACGGAGGGCGACGACATCTACCGAAAGGAGTCGTTTGTCATGGTCGGAGGACGCGGGCGTTCCCGCTCTCCCCGGGAGTTGGCCGACGACCCGGAGAACTGGCCCCACGCGGATCTGTCCGGCCATCCGGCCGCTGCCGTCGTCCAGGCCATCGCCGCAGCTCTGCAAGCAGTGATGGCCGAGCGAAGGCTGAGCTTCCGTCGGCTGGCCGAGATCAGTGGGGTGAACCGGCAGACCGTCAACGACGTGGCCGCCGGGCGTTGCTGGCCGGACGTGGCCACCATCGCCCAACTTGAGGTCGGCCTGGCCGTCCGGTTGTGGCCTGCTTCGCCCGCCAGGACGGGCGGAAGCTGACCCGCGCTGGACTCCTTCTCGCCCTGATGAGGGCATCGTCGATCCTTCCCGCCCCGGCCCTGCCGATCGCAGGGCAGGCGAAATCCAGGCTCGACGCCTCCCCAAAGGCCCCCATTCGAGTTACTCTCGGGAGTGCGCGAGACACTGTCAGTTAGAACCTGGAGGGTGCTCACGCAACCTCGGGTGCCGCCGAGGGCCTAATCTCGGCGGCACCCTGCTCGTCTGGCCCGGCGCCCGCACGACCGTCGTCGTTGAGCGCCTGACCTGCGATGTGTCTGTTGCTCTATGCCTCGTCGTTGGCGACTCCCCCCAGCGCGTGGCCATTGATGCCCGCGGCGATGGAGAACAGGCCCGGCTCATGCTGGGTCAGCCAGCCCAGCGCCGTCAGCCGCTTGAGCCGTGCCCGGGTCGTCTCCACCCGCCCCCGCACGTCGGGCTCGCCCAGCGCTTGAGCCACTTCCTTGGCGCGCATCGTCCGTCCGGAGCTCGCCATGATCACAACGACCTGCTTGTCGAGCCCGGCGACCGGTTTCGGCGTCGGCGCGGCTCCCGCCGACGAGGCGTGCGTCGGGGCATCAGGTGTTCCGTCGGGAAGCGGCTGCTCAGGCTGGGAATGCCCGGCCAGTATCGGCGCGACTATCCTCTGGGCGGTGGCCAGGTCCTTCAACTGCTCTTCCAGGGCCGCCACCTGCTCACGCAACGACTCAAGCTGGCCGCGGACGGACTTCTCGTCCGCAGCCAGCCGCTCCAGCAGCGATGCTTCGCCCAACGTCATGCCCGACCTCCACGTACTGGCGCCGTGCGCAACCCGCAGAAAGTCTGCGACTTCAAAGAGTCACAAAGTGCCTGCAGAACGTAACTGTAGATGGCTTTGCAGTTCGCGTGAAGAGACACATCTGCAACAGGCCCCTCACAGCCGAGCGCAGCTCTGCTTCGCGACCACAGACCTGCCGGATGGCTCGACAGCGGTGCCGCGCCCGGCCCAGTAGGATCGCAAACTGCTTGTTGAGGACGAGCGGCCCGCCAGCGAAGCAAAGTGGAAGGTCTGGCGGCCTGTGGACCGGGAGAGAAGAGACCGTCCATCGTCAGGGAGTAATCGCTGAGCTGTCACTCTCCCGCTGTTCGGCGCATTCAAGACATTGCCTCTTAGATCGGACACGCCATATGCGCCAGCCCTACACCGTGCTCGTTTTTCCTTTTCGGAAAACAGCAGGTATGCCGGAATACGCTCTCTTCCAGAGAGCGGATGATTCCCATTGGCAGAGCGTGGCCGGCGGTGTCGAGGAAGACGAGGATCTGGAGAGCGGGCCCGTCGCGAGTTCGCCGAGGAGACCGGCCTACCTGCGGCAGTACCGCTGTTCAAGCTCGACATGGTAAGCGGAGTAGAGAAGAGCTGCTTTGCGGCGAGCAGGCTCTGGCCCGAGAACGTCTATATCGTGCCCAAGCACTTCTTCGCCTGTGACGTCACCCGAGAAAAGGCCCAGATGGTGCTCTCCTCGGAGCATCGAGACACGAAGTGGTTGCCGTATCAGGCCGCATACGAGTTGCTGCGTTACGACGACGACAAGACAGCGCTGTGGGAACTCGACCAGCGGATTCACCGTGGGGACCTGTCGGGCGCGCCATAGCAGGCGAAGTACTGCAGTAAGCGTGGCCGGTTGGCCTCAAATCGAACTCGCGAAGTTGAGACGTGATGTGCCACCGCCTCTGCCCGCCCGGCCAGCCCCCATGAACACCCATCCACTCGTCTTTCCCCCGTCGATGAGCATCGGGCGGCGGCAGAGTGACGCGGCAAGTACGGGAAACGATCATTTCCCCTTCGGGAAGCGATCTTCGTGACCCCCATTGCGCTCCTGGCCAGCCCTACTCGTGAACACCCCTACTGGCCGATGAGTTCACCGACGTATGCGGCCCCTGTGACACCGCCGACCAGCCACCACGACGGCGCCTTCGCAGGCGACCGGGTCCTCGCAGGCCGGATGGCGAAGGCGGCGGCGATCAGGGCAATGGCGGCCACGGCGGCGCCGATCAGCTGCGCCGGGCTGGCGGTGGAGTCCGCTCCGGTGTCGTTGAAGATCAGCGTGGCGCCCAGCGCCCACAGCAGCACCATGACGCCGACGCCGACAGTGCTCAGCCACCGCCGGTCGGCGATGCGCGGGGCACAGGATTCGACCACCGCGATCGGAGCGGCGAAACTCAAGATCACATGCCCCCCGACATAGTTCAGCAAGCTCGCCGCATCGGCTCCCAGGCCCGGGATGAGAGTGACCAGCGCCTGGGTCGCCCAGCCGGGGTCATCGGCGTCGAACTCATTGTCGAACAGGGTCTGATCGATCAAGCCGGCCTGGATCACCCCGAAGGCCGCGCTCAACAGCAGGATCGTCGGCCAGCCACGACCGGTGCGTCGAGTGATCTCACGGGCCAGCACCGCGACGGTTCCGTAGAGCGGCGCGAGGATGAGCAGGCCCGCCAGCAGCTCCAGCGGCCGATCAGTGCTGTCGCCGTAGCCGATGAGGTACTCCGCGCTGATCGGGGACAGCACCAGCAGGCCGGCCACGCCCGCCCAGCGGTGCCGAAGCCGCGGGAGTGCGCCAGGAGTGGAGAGTGCGGGCATGAGGATCTTTTGCGCGTGGGGGTCCAGAGGTCCGGGTCGTCACCGGTCCGGTCACGCTAGAAATGCCGTCGGTGGTCGGGCTTCCGTCTTTGGTTCAGGAACGCATGACTTCCGTCTATGCCTGTATCAAAGTGGGTCAAGGCGGTGCTGGCACCTAGGAAGAGCCGACCGATGTCGCGGCGACGCCGTGCGACGCGGTTCAGGTTGAGTGTGTCGAGGGCCTCCTCGACCTTGGGATGGATGTCTTTCATGGTCCTGCCTCATGAGATCGGCGGGGGATGGAGGTGTTCGTTTCACGCGGCTGTCACATCGTGGAGAACGCGTAGATCGTCGTCGTCCGGTAGACGTCGCCCGGCCGCAGGACGGTCGAGGGGAAGTTCTTGTGGTTGGGAGAATCCGGGAAGTGCTGCGACTCCAGGGCGAAGCCGGATCGCTTCGGGTAGAGGTGGCCGCTGGTGCCCCGCAGCGTGCCGTCCAGGAAGTTGCCGGAGTAGAACTGCAGGCCCGGCTGGTCGGTGATGACCTCGAGCACGCGTCCGCTTTCCGGCTCGACGACCTTGGCCGCCAGGTCGAGGTCATGTCCGCGGCTGTCGAGTACGTAGTTCTGGTCGTACCCGCCGCCTCGCACGATCTGCTGGTTCTTGCTGTTGATGCGGTCGCCGATGGCGGTGGGCTCGCGGAAGTCCAGTGGCGTCCCGCCCAGCCGGGCGATCTTTCCGGTGGGGATGAGCGTCTTGTCGACCGGCGTGTAGTGAGAGGCGTTGATCCGCATCTCGTGGCCGAGGATCCTGCCGTTGCCCTCACCGCGCAGGTTGAAATAGGTGTGGTTGGTGAGGTTGACGACCGTGGGCCTGCTGGTGGTGGCGCGGTAGTCCATCCGGATCTGGTTGTCGTCGGTCAGCGTGTAGACGACCTTGGCACGCAGCGTCCCCGGGTAGTGCTCCTCGCCGTTCGGGCTGGTGTAGGTCAGCGCGAGCCCCACGCTGTTGTGCCGTCTGAACGGTTCGGCCTGCCAGACCCGCTTGTCGAAGCCCTTGTTGCCGCCGTGCAGGTGGTTGGGGCCGTCGTTGGTGGCCAGCTGGTACGTCTTGCCGTCCAGGGTGAACCGGCCCTTGGCGATGCGGTTGGCGTACCGGCCGGTGATACAGCCGAAGTACGGACTCTGCTTGACGTAGTCGGACAGTTTGTCGAACCCGAGAGCCACGTCGGCCAACCTGCCCCGACTGTCCGGGACCTCGATCGACTGGAGGATGCCACCGTAGGTGAGGATCTTCACCCGCATCCCGTTGGAGTTCCGCAGCGTGTAGATGTCGATCTTCTTGCCGCCGGACAGGGTCCCGAAGTACTTCTTGGTGATGCTCGGCCCGCCGCCCGCGGCCTGTGCGGGGGGCACGGCCACCAGGCTCAGCGCCAGAGCGACCACGGCCACGAGGACAACCCTGAAGGCAGCGGCGAAGCTGTTTCGGATGAGGGTACTGGTGGGCATGGACGATCTCCTTTCGGATGCGCTGATCTACGTCCGCGTCTGTCGCCTCACTGGAAAGTGAGGAATTTCGCGGCGTTGTCCTTGGTGACCAGCTCGGTGCCGGTGTCGATGAACGGCTCGACGGACTTGCCCTGGACCGCGTTCACGGCTGCCTCCACCCCGAGGGCGGCCATCTTGCCGGGGAACTGGGCGATGGTGGCTGACATGTCGCCCGCCTGGATCGCCTTGGCGGCGTCCGGAAGCCCGTCGTACCCCATCACGAGGACTTTCTTGCCCTTCTGCTTGGCGACCTTCGCCGCGGCGATCGCGGGGTCGTCACAGGCGGAGTAGATCGCGGTCAGGTCGGGGGCACGGGTGAGCAGGTCCTCGGCGACGGTGGCTCCCTTGGCGGAGTCGCACTTCGTCTCCGCTCCGCCGATGATGACCTTGACACCGGTCCCTTCGAGCGCGTCTTTGACGCCCTTGATCCGCGCCTCCAGCGCGGGAACGCCGCGCACCCCCTCCATCAACCCGATCGTGTCGCCCGGCTTGAGCAACGACTTCAGGTACACTCCCGCCGCCTGGCCGCCCTTGACGTTGTCGGTCGCGGCGACCGCCGTCTTCTTGGTGAAGGCCTCGAGGTTGTTGTCGGCAAGGATGACCTTGACGCCCTTGTCGGCGGCGGCGTTCATCGCCGGGATCACCTCGGGTCCCATGGGTGTGATGACGATCGCCTGGAAGCCCTTGGCGACGGCGTCCTCGATCTGCGCGGTCTGGCACGCCACGTCGGAGGGGGACTTGCAGCTGAAGTACGTGACGTCGACTCCGCCGTTCTTGGCCGCGTACGCCTTCGCCGAGTCCTCCATGGCGGTGAAGAACGCCACCGAGAATTTCGTGATGAAGGCGACCTTCACCGCTCCACCAGCCGAGGCTGAAGCGGAGGCGGTGGAAACCGCCGAGGTCGAGGGGCCGGTGCTGCCGCAGCCAGCGGGGGCAAGGGCAAGGGCACTGATGCACACCACGAGGATCTGTCGCGCTCTCATAGCGAACTCCCGTTGGCTTGGTGTAGCGGGATGACGAGGTCAGATGGCCCGGCTGCCGGCGGCGCCGACGATCCAGGCCACGAGCTGTTCGTGGTTGTCCGGTGTGGGCACGGTTTCCCCTACGGCCCGGCCTCGGCGCAGCACCAGTGCCCGGTCCGCCACGGCCATGACGTGGTCCATGCTGTGGGAGATGAGGATCACGGCCACCCCGTCATCCTTGAGCCGGCGTACAAGATCCAGCACTCGTGCCGATTCGCGTAGGCCGAGCGCCGCAGTGGGCTCGTCCAGGATCACGAGCCGGGATGAGAACGCGACGGCTCGTGCCACTGCCACCGCCTGCCGCTGACCGCCGGACATCAGGGCGACCGTCGCCTCCAGATCGGGCAGCGTGACCTGTAACCGGTCGAGTAGCTCCCGCGTCCGATCGGCCATCTTCCGGCGCCGCATCACGCGCAGGCTCCGCGGCAGCCAGCTGGGTCCGGCGAGCTCACGGCCGGCGAAGAAGTTCGCCGCGGGGTCGAGGTTGTCGAACAGTGCGAGGTCCTGGTAGACGGTCTCGACCCCATGCGCCCGCACCGCCATGGCGTTGGCGGCCGTGATGTCGACCCCGTCCAGAGTGATGGAGCCGGAATCCAGCCGATGCACGCCGCTGATCGCCTTGATCAGCGTGGACTTCCCGGCGCCGTTGTCGCCGAGGAGCGCGAGCACCTCGCTCGGAGCGACGTCGAACGTCACGCCGTCCAGCGCGATGACCGCGCCGAACCGCTTGCACGCCGCCCGCACCCGCAGCACCGGTGCCGTGGCGAGAACGTCGTTCATGCGGCACTCACCGCCTGCAGGCTGCGGAAGCGGCGCTCGAGGTGGCCGCGCATGACGTCCAACTCGACGGCGACCACGATCACCACGCCGGTTGCCATGTACTGCCAGTTCGGGTCGATCCCGAGCAGGTTGAGGCCGTTGCGCAGCACCGCGATGATGAGGGCGCCGGTGAGGGCGTTGAGCACCGTGCCCCGCCCTCCGAGGAAGCTCGCACCGCCGATGATGACGGCCGCGATCGCGTCGAGTTCGGCCAGAGCGCCGGCGGTCGGCGATCCGGCATCGCCCTTGCCCATCGTGAGCAGCGCCGCGACCGCGGCGAGGAGGCCGCACACGACGTACACCGAGATCAGCACCGAAGGCACCGGGATCCCGTTCCGGACGGCTGCCTCCGGATTGCCGCCGACGGCGTAGATCCAACGTCCCCAGATCAGGCGGCGGGTGACGAGAGCCAGCAGGAGGGCGACCACGATCACGACGACGGCCGCGGCCGGAAACCAGCCGACCTCGCCGCCCCCGGGAATGGCCGCGATCCGGCCGGCGCCGATCTCGTCCACGATCGGTGGAGCGCCCTGGATGGTCTCACTGTGGGACAAGTAGAGGGCGAGCCCCGCCGCCGCCGCGAGCATCGCCAGCGTCGGGATGAACGGGTGCGGCAGCCTCCCCTTGACGTACAGCAGCCCGTTCGCGAGCCCGATGAACGTGCCGGTGAGCAGCGTTGCCAGCACCGCGAGGGTGGCCGAGCCGTGGTCACGCCAGACCAGGGCGCCGACGACGGCACTGAGGGAGAGGTTGGAGCCTACGGACAGGTCGATCCCCCGCGTCACGACGACGAGGAGTTGTCCCAGGGCCAGGACGCAGATGACGGCCGACTGCTTCAGTACGTTTCCGATGTTCTCCAGGGACAGGAAGACATCGGACAACAAGCTGAGCACGACCACCAGAAGGGCGAGGATCGCCGCCGGCCCGATGCCCAGGACGGCCAAGGCCAGGGTGAGGCGGTGGTATCTAAAGGGGGGCGTTCGAGCGGGCAGGCCCGGCTCGGCCGGGTGCACCTCGTTCACCGGGGCGAACGCCTCGTGGCCGTGTTCAGTCACCTGAACTCTCCTTCTCTGGCCCCGATGGGCACACCATAAGCACAGCGATCCCTATAGTCAATTTTTGATTTCCTATAGGATCGACACGTAATGGGATCGTGACTACGCTTCGCTCAGCGATGAGAGCCTGGAGATCCGTGGAACAGACCGGCCTGACGCACGCGCTGAACGCCACGCAAGCCGCGCAGCGCCTGAGCACGCGGCAGCCCCTCGTGAACGACGTTCACGAGGTGCTCATTGACATGCTCATGAACCATGCCCTGGAGCCCGGGTCGCGGCTCAACATCGACAGCATGGCGCGCACCTTGGGAGTGTCCCCGACGCCGGTCCGCGAGGCGCTGGCTCGCCTGGAGGCCCAAGGCCTGGTCGTCAAGGAGCCCCGACGCAGCTACACGGTGGCGCCGCTGATCGGACTGAACGATCTCCGGGCTCTGATCGACTTCCGGCTGCTGGTCGAGCCCGCCGCGGCTGCCGCCGCTGCCCGGCACACCTCGATCGACGAGGCCACGGCGCTCAAGGCGTTCGCGCGCAGTGGCGGCTCGGGTGGCCAGGACAGCACCGCCATTCGGCTCGACATGATCTACGACGCCACCTTTCACGACACCATCGCCAAGCTGAGCGGCAACCCGTGGCTACGCGATTCGCTGGTCCATCTGCGCAGCCACCTGCACATGTACCGGCTCTACCACCACGCCCAGCAGGCCGCGGCGACCAAGCCCGAGCACGTCGCCATCGCCAAGGCCATCGCGCAAAGGGATCCGGATGCCGCCGCGGAAGCGATGCGAGCACACTTGACCACGGCGATGAAACGGATCGACGACGTCTTCGCCTCTGGAGCACTGGAGCTTCCCCCTCAGGGTTAGCCCCGCTGTCGGTGCTCATGAGCTACGGAAGCCGTCGACATTCGCTGGGCCTTCGGCTGCGGATTCCCCGTGATCATCGCCCTGGGTTCGCGACCGTCGGCACCTTCGTCGAGCTTCATCTGGTAGCTCGTGCGCACGTCTACTGCGCCGGTGACTGCAGTCGCCTCGTCCGGTAGGCATCTTCTCACTCCGGCAGCCTCGCCATCACCGTCACCGGCTGAGGGCGCTGGTGCCGACCATGCCCCTGAGCCGGTTACCGCATGGCACGATCACGCCCTGTCATAGGTCGCCGTCATAAACGGCCACCGTCAGCGTTCCAGGGCGCCGCAGGTACTCGGGGATGGACGTCTCCAGCCGGACCCTGACCGTTGTCGTCTTCTCACTGCGCGGTCGTTTGCCCATGTCGAGGTACCCGGCCCCCGGCGGGAAGGAGCAGTGGGTGGGGCCCTTGACCAGGCGCCCGTTCACCCACAGCCTTTGGCTGAGCCGCTCGGCGAGGCCGTCCCCGCAGTAGGTGACGATGGCCAGGCCGCGGCCCCTGTTCCGCACGGTGAGCGTCACCTCGCGGGTGCTGGGCCAGGTGGCGCTGCCCTTGGCGACCAAGCCGAGGTCCTTCCCGATATTGGCGGGCGGGCGCCTCCTGCCGCGGCGGGACGTAGCGACCGATGCCGCCGACGTGTCCAGCTGGCCATGCGTTAACCAGACCGGTGAGGAAGTCATTCGAGGTGCCGGGCGAGCGAGTGCGCGCGGCTGAGCCGCTCGATTCGGCGGCGCGAGGAGGGGATGTCGAGCAAGGGCGCGGCATGCATGCGAGTCACGCATTTTTACGTGGCTCGCATCTTTGCGCGGGTCGCAAATTTTGGTAGGTTGTGCGCATGGGGCTGAGAGAGCGCAAGAAGGAAGAAACCCGGATCGCGCTGAGCTGGGCGGCGATCAAGCTGACCGTCGAGCGTGGCTTCGACAACGTCAAGGTGGAGGACATCGCCGCCGAGGCGGGTGTCTCGCACCGTACGTTCAACAACTACTTCTCCAGCAAGGGTGAGGCGATCACGGCCAGGCATTTCGACCGAGCGGTCCAGATCGCTGAGGAGCTGCGGTCGAGGCCGGACGGCGAACCCCTGTGGGAGGCCATCACCAACGCCGTGTTCGCCCGGTTCGCACTTGGCATGCAAGAGGACGAGCGCCCGGCCGACGAGCGCTGGATCGCCGGGGTCAAGCTGATGACCCAGCATCCGGAGCACCGGGGCGAGTTCCTCAAGGCCCACATGGCCGCGGTGGATGCGCTGGCCGCGGCGGTCGCCGAGCGCACCGGCACCGATATCGATCGTGATCTGTATCCGCATCTGGTCGCCGGCGCGGTCGGCGCCGCCATACTCGCGGCCATCCATCTGTGGCTCCACGGCGATGTGCCGGCGCCGTTCGAGGAGCTGTTGCGCGACGCCTTCGGCCAGGTCGCCGCCGGCCTGCCCACGCCCTGATTTCCCAGACCTTCCCTATTTTCCTATCGAGGATCAGCCGGCCTGTCGCCGGTCGATCCGTCATGCCCGAAGGAGCGCCATGGTCACCGATGTCGTCATCGCCGGAGCCGGGCCCAACGGCCTGATGCTGGCCTGCGAGCTCAGCCTGGCCGGAGTCCGCCCCCTGGTCCTGGAGCGCCTGCCGGAGCGCACCCAGGAGAACCGCGCCAATGGCCTGGTCGGCCAGGTGGTACGGATGCTCGACCGGCGAGGCCTGTACGAGCGACTCACCGGAAACCAGGACCCACCCCGGCCCGCTCCCGGATTCGTCTTCGGCGCGCTGCCCCTCGACCTGAGTGTGCTGGACGACAACCCCCTCTATCTCCTCCAGGTCCCGCAGCTCAGGATCGAGCAGATGCTGGAGGAACGGGCCGTCGAGCTCCATGTTGAGATCCGGCGCGGCCACGAGCTCACCGGATTCACCCAGGACGCGGATGGTGTGACCCTCCAGGTCAGCGGGCCGGCCGGGCCGTACACGATCGAAACGCGCTACCTGATCGGTGCCGACGGCGGGCACAGCATCGCGCGCAAGCTGGCCGGGATCGCCTTTCCCGGTGTGACGACCGACGAGACGATCGCGCGCACCGCGCACGCCGCCGTGCCGGCCGAGCTCGTCGATCCGGTCACCGGTGGGCTCGACATTCCCGGGTACGGACCCATCCCGCCGTTGCTGCACCACCGGACCGAGCACGGGTTGTTCGTGTACGCGCCCCTGCTGGGCGCCCCCGCGCCGCTGATCTCCACCACGGAGTGGAACGGACAGGACGCCGAGGGGCCGCTCACGCTCGCGGAACTGCGGGCCAGTGCCCGCCGCGTGCTCGGTGTCGACATCGCTTTCGGCCCGCCCGACGGCCAAGGGCCGCACTTGATGCGCAAGCTGAACGGCGGCAACACCCGCCTGGCCGAGCGTTTCCGACACGGCCGGGTGCTGCTGGTCGGCGACGCCGCCCACGTGCACTCGGCGATCGGCGGGCCCGGGCTCAACCTCGGCCTGCAAGACGCGGTCAACCTCGGCTGGAAACTCGCGGCCGACGTGCGCGGCACAGCCCCCACCGGCCTCCTCGACACCTACGAGTCCGAGCGACGCCCGGTCGCCGAGCGGGTGGTCATGTCCTCGCGCGCCCAGTCCGCGCTGATCGCCCCGGGCAGCGCGGTCACCGGCCTGCGCGCGCTGTTCACCGAATTCCTCGGCGACCCGCGCAATGTCCGCCGTATCGCCGACCTCATGTCGGGCGCCGAGATCCGCTACGACGTGGGCGTTAACCATCCACTGGCCGGTCGGTGGGCTCCCGACCTGGACCTCAAAGACGGTGTCCGGCTCGCCGAGCTGACCAGGGACGGCCGCCCGCACCTGATCGACTTCACCGGCGGCGACTGGGGGTACCCCGCGACCGCGGCACTGCCCGGCTCCGCTGTACCGTGTTCGGCGCTGCTGCTGCGGCCCGACGGATATGTGGCATGGGCCTCCGACGTCCCGCAGCCGGACGCGGAGTCCCGCGCATCGCTTCGGACGGCGATCCAACGATGGCTGGGATGACCGGATGGGCGCGCCTCGTCCTAGGTGAGCACCTGAGCTGGGCTTTTGCGATCGTGAGTTTTTCCTGTTGCTGGGCATGCCGACCCCGACTCCGGGCTGGGTGCTGCGACAAGGTGACCTGAGGCCATGCATCGTCAATGGTGGAACAGTCGAAGGCCGGTACGGGCGAGCGCGATCTGGTGCTCCCGGCAGGCGTCCTGTACCTCCGCGGACCGAACCGAACCACCCGGCTCGGCGATATAGCGGACGCCGTGGCGGTAGGCATGGTCGACGTTGTCGCGGAAGGGCAGGGCGCCGTCGGAGACGAACGCCACCTCGTCCAGGGCCGCGAGCCACGATGTGCGCTGCTCGTTCGTCAGCTCAGGCATCGGCGAGGAGAGCGCCCCCGACAGGCGCAGCTTCTCCTCCGCGGTCAGGTCGCCCTCGATGAAGCGGATCTGCCAGTTGATCCGATCCTGAAGCCGGACGTCCGGCCGGAACGCGAGCGCGTGCACTATCGGATGGCGCCGCAGCCACCAGGTATCGACCTTCGCGCCGGCCAAGCGGGTGCAATCCACACGCGATTGCTGACCGGCACCGATACCCAACGTGGCGCCACCACGCAGATAGCACACGGAGTTGGACTGGGTGTAGCGCAGAACGATCAAGCCCAACAGCAGGTCCTCGGCCGCGGTGGCCGGTAGCGTCCCGCACACGACGTCGTCCAGAAGCGCGGCCGAGAGCACAACCTCATCGCGCTCCTGGGTCAGCCGCAACCCGAACACCTCCCGCGCCTCCCGCCGCGGCGGGACGTAGGCCGGGTCCGCTTCCATGACCAGGAACCGGCCACCCTTCTTCTGGCTGAGCGCCGCCACGGTGCCCGGAGCGTACTCGGGGGCGATGACGCCGTCGCAGACTAGCCGGGTCAGCAACTCGGCGAGTTCGGCATCGACAGGCTGCGAGACCGCGACGAAGTCGCCGTAGGAGGA
This sequence comes from Nonomuraea sp. NPDC049750, assembly GCF_040659625.1. Classification (NCBI taxonomy): domain Bacteria; kingdom Bacillati; phylum Actinomycetota; class Actinomycetes; order Streptosporangiales; family Streptosporangiaceae; genus Nonomuraea; species Nonomuraea sp. NPDC049750. Next base: position 252,585 of record NZ_JBFANB010000007.1, on the reverse strand, counting down.
TTTGGGATCAGCGTCGCGGGCTCGCAGGTAGGCGCTCGTGAGCGCTCCGACAGCGGCGCGGTCGACGCCGTTGAGTTCGGCGGTGACCTCGTCCACGGGCCCGGCGACTGCCGCTCCGGCGGGCGATACGTGCTTGAAGGACGCCGCTGCCGGTCTGTCCAGCGCGTTACTCGCCTCGCTCACCAGTTGCCAGCTGTTCAGCGCGTCGAGCATGTTGATGTAGGACGGGCTGCCATGCAGCACCCTGATCGGCCAACGGCCAGGATCCACCGGTGCGGCGATAGCCGATCGCTGCTGCGGATTCATTCCGTAGCGCAGGTCCACGTCACGACCTCCTGTGTCAGTTGAACATCACTGACGCAGGCGCCCAGGCGGTCGACGCTCACGCGAGAATGCGGACGCTCCCCGGTGGTTGTCCACCCTCGCCAGTCGCGGCCAGACACGATCTTAACCACACCCGTTCGGACCAATTTGCGCCACCAGAGCAAACACGGCCGCGCCACAGTCGGCCATCCGATTCGATTCAGATTGTTTGCCAATCGCGTGGCAGAGCGCCCGCAGGACGGGAGCAGGCCGTCAGATGGCGTGGTAGCCGCCGTCGACGGGGACGGTCAGCCCGGTGATCCAACGGGCCTCGTCCGAGAGCAGGAAGGCGACGACCGCAGCCACATCCTCGGGCGTCGGGAGCCCGGGGATGGGCGTCTGCGTGGTCAGCGACCGCTCCATGGCCTCCGGGTCGGGCGCCTGCGCGATGTGCGCCTCGACCAGCGGGGTACGCACAGCCGTGGGCGCGATCGCGTTGACCCGGATGCCCCGGTCGGCGTACTCGATCGCGGCGGAGCGCGTGAGTCCGACCAGCCCGGCCTTGCTGAAGCTGTACGGCGCCATGTTGCGCTTGCCGGACAGACCCGAGCTCGACGAGGTGTTCACGACCGCACCGCCTCGGGAGGCGACCATGGCTTCCAACGCCGAGCGCAGCACGTAGAAGGCACCATCAGCGTTGATGCCCATGACCCGTGCCCAGGTCTCGTCGGTTGTGAGGTGCACCGGTGTCTGCTCGCCGACCACCCCGGCGTTGTTGAACAGCAGGTCCACGCCACCGTGTGCGGCCACCACCGCGGCGAAGGCCTCGCGCACCTGGGCGGCGCTGCTCACGTCGACGACGTACGGCACGCCGCGAGGGAGTGTCGCGGCCACCTCCTCCAGGCCGGCCGCGTCGACGTCCAGCAGCGCGACGTGGGCCCCCTCCTCCGCAAGCCGCTCGGCCACCGCCAGCCCCAGTCCCGATGCGGCGCCGGTGACCACGGCCACCCGGTCGTCGAACCTCGCTCTCCAGTGCGTCATCGTGCGGCGCCGCGCACGCCCGCCGCCGGCACCCGCGGCACGACCTGTCCGGGGCCGGCCGCCGGCCGCGGCACTCGGGTGAGCTCCGGCGGCCTTCCGATCTCGATGTACTGCAGAGCACGCATGAGCGTTCCTCCCACCGCTGGCCCGGCGCCCGACTCCGTTCCGCTCACGCACTGCTCTCTTCCTGGTCCGAACCTCAGAAACAAACTGAACTCAAGTTAGTTAGCGACGGGTGGCGCGTCAACGGGCGCCTCACCCTCGCGCTCTCCGCGGAGATCGATCCTCGAAGTAGGTCTCGCGCCGCAGGTCAGCTGTACTCGTGAACCCCCTAGGGACGGGAAGTCACGCTCATTCAGACGTTGTCGCCGGGCAAATGCCATGGCAGCGCGACCGGCTGAGGTGGAAGATCCCCCGGCAGCAGGAGCTCCATCAGCGCGGCCAGGCCCGCTGGAACGACAAGCTCGGCCGCCGACCTCAGCTGCGAAACCGTCCACCACTCGAAACGGTCAGTCACCCGCCGTTCCTCATCGTCCATGCCGGAGGTATCCACCTCCAGCTCGCCGACGCGAAGAAAGAAGTAGGAATCCACTGAGCTGAACGTCTCACCGCCCAGTGACCATGTTCCCGAACTGGTGGCGACGACCGGTCCAAGAGTCGAGGGGGCGATGGCATAGCCCAGTTCCTCTCGAAGCTCGCGAGCGGCGGTTTGGTGCAGGTTTTCACCAGGATCAACGGCGCCCCCCGGCGTGAACCAGGCGTAGAAAGGCTCCTCAACCTGAAGCAGCAGCCCGCGGTAGACCAGGAGCCGATCGACGGCATCTACCAGCAGCACGCGAGCGGTTGACCGGAAGATCGTTTCGCTCATGAACGAGATCATAAGGCGGTCCCTGCAACCATGGGCGCTGGGAAGCGATCTTCTCTCGGCGCACCTCTACGTCGTCAACCAGTGCACGGGGGACACTTGGCGCAGGTGGACGAGCACGTCGAACGCATCGGGCAGGGAGGCGACGGCGAGGTGTTCGGCCGCGTCCCTGGAGGGGTGGTAAACGCCGCTGATGACGCGTGCTTTCATCGGCCCGTCCCATCCGTCGTCACGCAGGTCGAGCCAGTGGGCGGGCTCGTCCGTGGCGCCGAGGCGGGCGTCGAGCCAGTCGGAGGCCGGTTCCGGGATGGTGACGGCACCGAGGTCGCCGTGGTGGAAGCCGATCGCCGCAGAGACGTAGCGCGGGCCGTAGTGGTCGCGCAGCACACTGCCGACCGTGGGCTGGGGGCCGCGTTGAGGCGCCAGGCCCAGGGTCGCCGGAGCCGCCGAGGTGTGCGCGATGCCGTCCCAGTAGGCCACGCGGCGGCCGGTCCGGTGCTGGTGGTCGACGATCGTATCGGCCCAGGTCTGGGCGTCGCCGGCATAGTTGTCGCGTCCGGCGACGCTGCGCTGGTGGAAGTCCACGATGAGGAGCATCCGCTCCAGGGCGGAGTCGCCGGGCGACTGCTCGACGATCGCGAGTGCGTCGCGGGCGTGTTCGGCGAAGGGGCGGCCCGGGTGCAGGCCCCTGGCCCGCTGCACGTGCTCGTCGATCTCATGCGCGGTACGGATCGGCTCCAGGTGTACGGCCAGTTCGGCCAGCCGGTGCGGGGCGGCACGGCGAACGTGCTCCATGATGACGTCGTAGTCGGCGGGCTGTGCCTGGGCGGGCTTGACGCCGAAGATCCGAACCGGGTCGTCCGGGTGGTCCTGGTTGAAGGCGCGGATCCACTCCAGCGCCGCGGCCATTTCGGCGGTGCGCCAGGGCCGCCAGGCACTGGCCAGGGCGGACCGCGCCGTGCCCGTGCCCCCGGTGACGTACGCGTCGAGGGTCGCCCCGACGGAGACGTGGTCTTGTACGGCCAGCGCACGGAAGCCGTGCCTGCGGACGAGGCGGCGGAAGAGCTGGTCACGCACCTCGAAGGTCTCGTGAGCGAATCTGGTGGACTCGCCGAGTCCGGCGACGGTCGTGCCGGTGGCGATCGCGTCGGCCAGGTCGTCGAGCGCGGTCTCGGTCGTCAAGGCGGTCATGCCGGAACTCCTTCACGGATCGGTTCGAGCGCCCGCGACCAGGCGACGACGTCGTTCAGCAAGGCAGTGAGGGCGGAGTGCTGGTGCGGGCCAGGAGTGAAGTCGCCCGGCTCGGTGGGGGCGGAGAAGGTGAAGTCGTGGTGCAGGGACAGCGCCACCTGGCTGCGTACGGTGGCGACCTTCAGCTCGGCCAGGATCAACCGGAGGTGCTCGACCGCGCGGGTCGCGCCATGCAGGCCGTAGCCGACGAAGCCGGCCGCCTTGTCGTTCCACTCGGCGTAGACGAAGTCCAGGGCGTTCTTCAGCGCGCCGGGGATGGAGTGGTTGTACTCCGGTGTGACGAACACGAACCCGTCGTAGCCGGCGATCGCCTCCGCCCAGCGGATGGTGTGCGCGTTGCCGTACAAGCCGGACGCCGGCGGGTGCGGCTCATCCAGCAGCGGCAGGCCGAAGTCGGCGAGGTCGATGATCTCGAAGTCGACCGCCGGCTGCTCCCGCGCGGCGACTTCGGCCACCCACTCGGCGACGGCGCGGCCACGGCGGCCGGGGCGCGTGCTGCCGACAATGATGCCGATCTTGGTCATTGACGTCTCCTCAACAATAGGCGTTGCACCGATCGGTGTAGACGTTACGCCGATCGGCGTATTCAATGCAAACATCGGTGTAATCGGCTAGGCTCGGGGAGCGTGACCGAGAGAAAGAAGCCGGTCGGCCAGCCGGACAAGCGCCGGGCGATCATGGCCGGGGCGCTGGCGTTGTTCGCCCGCGACGGCTACACGCGCGCCGGGCTGGACGCGATCGCCGTCGAGGCGGGGGTGTCCAACCGCACCATCTACAACCACTTCACCGACAAGGCCGAGTTGTTCCAGGCGGTGATGCAGGAGAGCACGCAGCGGGTCGCGGACGCCATGGTCGACATCATCGACCGCCATCTGACCAAGGTGATCGATCTCGAGAGCGACCTGATCGACTTCGGACTGGCCTGGCTCGGCGTGCTGACCTCCGACCTGGCCCCGCACTTCGCGCTCATCCGCCAGGTCAACGCCGAGATTGAGCACATCCCGCCGGCCGCGCTCAAGCTCTGGCAGGAGACCGGCCCCGGCCGTACCCGACGTGAACTGGCCGAACGCCTGCGCAGGATCGCCGGGCGCGGCGACCTCACGATCGACGACCCCGCTCGCGCGGCCGGGCACCTGATGCTGCTCATCTCCGCCGACAACCTCACCGACCGGGCGGATCTCCACAACGAGGACGCGCTCCGAGAGATGGTCACCGCAGGCGTTTTGACCTTCCTGTACGGCTATGCGGAACGGGCCGCGCACGGCTCGTGAGGCAGTGATCGGGACGGGAAAACGATCAGTCCAAATGCGGGAGGTAGTGCTCGACCCGTCAGCGGTCGGTGCCGGGCCGCGGCGACCTGGACGGCGCCTCGGTGAGGAGGCGCAGTTCGTCGTGCACGATTCGACGTATGGCTTGAGGCGTGAAGTTGTGCGGGAAGGTCGCTGTCTGGAGTGTCAGCCCGTCCACGAACACGTGGAGGCGCGTGGCCTGGCCTTCCAGCCCGGTGTCGGCGAACTCCTGTCCCGCGCGATCGGGTAGCGGCAGGCCGTGGCAAGAGGCGATCGCCAGGCGGCAGATGTGGCGTTCCCCTGGCCAACTCGCGTCACGCAACTCCGCCAGGGACTCATCCACATGCGAGCGCACCAGGCATGCCAGCCATACGTCCACCTCGACGCGGCGGTTGTCATCGAGCGGAAGGAGCTCTTCGAGGATGAGCTGGGCGCGCCGCATGCCTGGAAGGTCCGCGTCGAGGTGGCCGGTGATGCGCTTGGTGACGCTTCTGGCGACCGCCTGCGCCGCGAAGCTGAGCAGGCCGCGCTGATTGTCGAAATAGTGGCGCAACCCGCCGACTGAGACGCCTGCCGCCTCGGCGACCTTGCGGACGGTGGCCCCTTCGATTCCATCCCGGCTGATGATGCCCCACACGATCCGGGTGAGTTCCTCGCGCCGCTGCTCGTGGTCCACGATCTTCGGCATGCCTCTATTACAGCACACCTGTACGGTCTCCTATAAAGTACAGGCGTGCGAAATAAAGCATGGCAACCGACGCTGGGCCTGAGCATTCTGGTGGCCGGCCTGGCCCTGATCGCCGGAGCGGCACTATGGCTGGCACTGAACGGCAACACCGGCATCCGCTACTCGGCCGACCACGCCGGCACCGTGCCCATGTGGCACCGCTGGATCCCGGCCCTCACCGGACTGGTGCTCATACGGCTGCTGCCCCCCAAGGCGACGCCCGCCGGCGCCGCGCCGGCACGCGGCGGCCTTTACCTCCAGGCCATCCTCCTCTTGGTCTCAGCCACGCTCTTCGCGGCGGGGTTATGGTTGTCGGGCGGCGGTGAACCTGCCCACACGCTGCTGAAGCTCATCCTGCTGCTCGCCGTACCCGCACTGCTGTTCTGGCTGTCACGGCGCGATTGCGCGGATCGCGGCCAGATCCATGAGCGGCTCGCGGCCTGGCGTCACTACGGCCCCATCGCAGCGGTGACCGCCTGGCTCGTTCTCACCTACACAGGTCCGCTGGCCGTGCCGCCCAGCGACTACGCGGCGAGGGTCGATCCCGTCACGCTGGTGCTCACCATCGTCGTGGTGTTCAGCGTCAACAGCCTGCTCGAAGAGGTCTTCTACCGGCGCTGGCTGCAGACCCGATGGGAGCACATCATCGGTCGCCGGCCCGCCATCGTGCTGACTTCCCTGCTCTGGGCGGCCTGGCATGTCGGCATCCAAGGCACGGGACACCTTCCTGCGGACCTCTCCTCGGCCTTCGTCAATCAAGGAGTGCAGGGGTTGTTCCTCGGCTATCTGTGGAGCCGATACCGACTGATGTGGCCCATCCTCGTTGTCCACGGTGCCATGAACGCCGGCCCCGTACTTCTGGGCATGCTGTAACGCCCGTCGCTCGATCTATCTGCATGCTGATCCGGATTTGACCCTGACCTTGCGTCAGGCTCCACGATGAGCGCATGACCGAGTACTACGAGGCATTCGATATCAGCCCTGTCCCTCCGCCTGGGCCCGACGCGACGCCACCCGAGATTTACCGGGGCATCTACGGCATGCCGATGTTCGTCACCGTGCCGACGCCGGACCTGGCCGCGTCCGTGAATTTCTGGACCCGCGGGCTCGGTTTCATCGACCTGTTCACGGTCCCGGGCCAGGTCACGCACCTTCGACGGTGGGCGTTCCAGGACACTCTGCTCGTCCCGACCGACGTCCTGCCGGCCCCTTCAACGGTGAGCATCGGCTTCAGTTGCGTGCTGAGCCAGGTCGACGAGATCGCGCGGGCGTGCACCGCGCTGGTGCCCGGATGCACGACGGGTCCACGACAGACTCCGTGGAACACCGTAGAACTGGAAGTCATCACGCCGGAGAACGCTCGCGTGATCATGACCGCGGCCCGTCCCCTCGACCCCGACAGCGCCGAGGCACGCTACCTCGAAGCAAACGGCTTCACCCTCCCCAAAGGGTGAAACCGCCGCGCATGTCAGACTCGACGGCGTGACCAACGCCGCGATGGACGATGCCGCGGGGCCCGGCGGGCTGACCGTCGGGGCCGCGGCATCGCACGTGAAAGTCACCGTCCGCACCCTCCATCATTGGGACGCGATCGGGCTCGTCCGCCCGTCCGGGCGAACCACCGGCGGTTACCGGCTCTACTCCGCGGCCGATATCGCACGCATCCACCGGGTGCTCATCTACCGCGAGCTCGGCCTGTCGCTCGACGACATCGGTGAACTTCTCGATGCTCCGACGGTCGATATGACCGTGCCGCTGAGACAACAGCGCACCCAGCTCCTCGATCGCATCTCCCGCTTGCAGGCAATGGTCGACGCGGTCGACCGCATGATCGAAGCCGCACACGCCGGCATCCTGCTCTCCGCGGAGGAACAAGTCGCGATCTTCGGGCAGCGCTGGAAGCCGTCACTGGTCGCGGACGCACGTGACCGATGGGGCGACACAGTTCAATGGGCACAGTACGCCGAGCGCGCCGCGGGTATGACCCCCGAGGACTGGCAGCGGATCGCCGACAACATCGCAACGCTCGAGCACGACCTGGCGGAAGCCAAGCGCGCCGGCGTCAGGCCAGGCAGTGCCGAAGCCAACGCGTTGGCGGAACGACACAGGGCCTCCATTGACGCGTACTTCGACTGCACCCTTTCGATGCATGTTTGCCTGGGAAGGAAGTACGCCGCCGATCCCGGGTTCACGGCATACCACGACGCCATCGAGCCAGGCCTGACCATCTGGCTCCGTGACATCATCGACGCCAACGCCCGCGATCGAGGCATCGACCCGGATTCGGCGACTTGGACCTGACGCACCCGCGCCCGCGTCATCAAGTGACGATCGAGACACGTGGGCTGGGGCGCGGGACCAAGCCGCCCGCCCTGCCGGTCAGGGCCGCATGGGGGTCAGATCGATCTCCGGCAGCCATACCGTCGGATCGGACGGCGAAGGCAGCGTGGATGGGCGCAGTTGTCGTAGAAAGGCTCGCAGCAGGGGGCGGGGGTTGCGTTGGTGCCAGACCACCGACCAGGGCATCAGGGGCATCGGGTCGACGACCGGGATACGGCGCAGACCGCTGCCGGCCGGGTCGATACTCATCTCACCCAACCCCACCGCCGCCTTCTCCGCCAAGAACTGTTCCACCAGATGTCGTTGACCGATGGCCGGCGCGTTGAACCGCAACGGCACGCCGAACCGGTGGGCCAGCCGTCTCAGATAATGCCGCCACTCGGCCGCGCCCGCTGGGTCGGGCATCGCGATGCCCGCCTCGCGCAGGTCGGCCGGCCGCAGCACGCTTCTGTCGGCCAATCGATGATCCTCGGGTACGAATGCGTGCAGCGGCTCCAAGTGCACCAACTTGTACGCCAGCTCGGCCGGCCACGGTGCCGACGCGTCGTGGACCCGGCCGAACGCGGCATCGATCTCCTGCCGCCGCAGTGCCGGCAACGCCACGGACAACCCTTGGCGCATACTCAGCTCGATCCGCACGCGTGAGTCGCGCGCACACACCCGGCGCACCATCCGCAGCGGCGTGAATCGTTCGTCGTAGACGTCCACTCGCAGGGGGTCGTCCACTACGCGGACCGTCTGCACGGCCCGGTCGAAGGCGGACACCGCCTCGCTCGCGCGCGGCAGCAGCAGCCGTCCCGCCTCGGTCAGCTCTACCGCGCGGGTGGTTCGCCGGAACAGCGGAACCGCCAGAGCCTCCTCCAACCGGCGGATCCTTTTCGACAGTGCCTGCTGGGTGATGAACAGCCTCCCGCCGGCCCGCCCGAAGTGCAGCTCTTCCGCGGTGACGACGAACGCGCGCAGGCCCTCGATGTCCGCTTCCACGTGCCGAGCCTGGATTGGAAACCGTTGGTTGTCAATCCGATGGAAATCGTTGTTGGACGTCACCGGCCGGCCGCGGGTTTGCTGTTGTCCTACCGAAGGGGCACGAGATGAAAACCGTGGAACTCCGTTCCGAGCTGCACCTGCTCCTGCTGGAGTTCGGCCAGGCGTATCTGTGGAACGACGGCGGCGAACTCACCCTGGTCGACACCGGGATCGCCACCTCCGGCGGCGATATCGCGGCCGCGATCGAAAAGCTGGGCTTCCGTACCAGCGACGTCAAGCGCGTCGTGCTCACCCATTTCCACGAGGATCACTGCGGCGGCGCGGCCGAGATCAGTCGCTGGGGAGACGTCATCGTGCTGGCCCACTGCCTGGAGGCACCGGTGATCCGCGGCGACAAGCCCGCCCCCGCTCCGCGGTTCACGGACGAGGAGGCCGCTCTCCACCGCAGCCTCGGCGCCCACCTGCTGCCCCCTGCACCGGCCTGCAGGGTGGACCGCGAACTGGAGGACGGCGACGTGATCGATTTCGGCGGCGGCGCACAGGTGATCCACACACCCGGTCACACCGACGGCAGCATCGCCCTCCACCTGCCGCGATTCGGCATGCTGTTCACCGGAGACACCGTCGCGCACGTCAACGGGCAGATCATGCCCGGCGTGTTCAACCTTGACCACGCCGAGATGCTCCGCTCCTTCCGCAGACTTGCCCGGATCGACGCGCAACTCGCCTGCGTCGGCCACGGCGAGCCTTTTCCCCACGCCCACGCTGCTCTCACCGCAGCTGCGGCGGCCGTCTCCGACCTGGGGACCTGACCTAGGGCCATGACTTGGCGCTTCTTGAGGAGCGCCCCGCTCGGGGCAGAAGCGCGAGCCATTCGGCGAGCGCCACTTCAACGGGTGGCGCCCTACGGACCTGGTCCATCACGGCGACCACGCCGGTGCCGATCCGCGCGGTCAGTTCGACGATCCAGCAGCGCGCCGAAGAATGATCAGGGTGATTACGACGCCGAGAACGACCCCAGCCGCCACTCCGGCGAGGACAGGCAGCCATGCCACGACCTGCTCGGTAAAGGTGGGCTCGTCCAGCGAGTCAGCGTACGACTTGATGGGGAAGAACTCATCAGGGATGGGCGCTTTAAACAAGTCGCCGTCCTGTAACGCGCCAGGTGTCGGAGTCACGATGCCCATGATGGCGTTGATCACATCTAACTGCCAGGGAACCCGCTGTAACCGTCGCTGGGTATCTGCTCCGCTTGCTGAGCGTGCTGGTGGCCGTGGATCGGACTTGTGGCCAGCCCGTGGTCCTCGTGCGGGACACTCCCGTGATCACGGCGAGACCTCCCCTCTGCGAAGGTCAGCGCTTCGGCCCATGTCGGCAAAAGTACGGGCCCATCGTGAGGAGAACCCGATGAGGCGATGGATGGCGGTCGTGGTCCTCACCCTGGCCGGACCGGCCCTCGTTGGCGCGCCCGCTTCCGATGCGGCCACGACCGATGACCCGGCTGCGGCGATCCAGCGTCAACTGGTCAAAGGGCACGGGGTGCGGACCACTCGATACACCACATTTCGATACACCACATTCAACTCGGGCTCGGGCTGGGAGCGCTTCAAGCCCACGAAGGGCGTCGTCGGATTCGGCGACGGCAAGGTGGTCGCGACCGACCTATGGGACTTCCAGGTGCGGAAGGCAGGCGTTCGCGATATCTGCTGACAGCCGTGCTCGCGACCACGACGACCACAAAAGCCTCAGGCACCTACGACGGCTCACCTACGACCCTTCGTCAAGGGTCGATCACCTTTCGTCAACTGTGGGACGTCGCGCCCGATCTGCGCGTGGGCGTTAAAGACGATCATGGTGAGTGGAAGATCGACTGGCGGCTGTGGATCGGCGAAGACGGTCTCGTACGCCGGGCCTGGTCCAAGTGGCGTCAGCCCGAAGGAGACAAGCTGAAGGGCGCAACCGGCGGGCAGGGATGGTTCGGCTTCGTCGAAGATGTCCGCTACTCGGATTGGGGAATGAAGCTCACCATCAAACCCCCGCCCGCCGCTCAGACAATCGGCAGGTGAAGCGCTGAATCCCTAGGTACTTAACATCGAGCACCTGGCGAGGACCATCAGATGCGGGAAACCCGATCCCGGGAAGCGATCTTCCGAGGACCTCCTTCGCGGTTGGCTCTGGCGCGGGTGGTGCGCGGCGGCGTCCCGTCCTGCAGATGATCCGGGCGATACGGTAGGGCATCATGAGATCGGTCCACGTCATGATCGCGGCGTCCGTCGTTGCCGTCCTCGCGGGATGTGGTGGTGAGGCGGACGGATCGGCGGCACCGGAGCGGCCCGCCCAGGCCACCGCTCCGAGTGCCACCCAGACGCCCTCTCCGGAGGCGGGGGCCATGGGGGTGCCTGCGCCTGATGTCCGCATTCCCAGCGACCCCGTCAAGCTGGCCGATGCCCTGAAGAAGACGACCACCGCGCTGAACGAGGCGATCGACAGCTGGACCAAGGGGGCGCAGGAGCGGCCGCCGCAGGACGTCGTGTTGCTCGCTCTTCATCAGCAGCGCATCTACCGGGCGATGGCCCGCAGTACGGCGCTGACCCAGGGGGTCGTCAGGCGTCTGCCCAAGGGGCTGGCCGCTGAGGCACGCGACAACACCACGGCCATCGCGAAGCTGCTGTCCCTGGCGCGTCCGATCAGTGCGGCACAGCGCAAGAGGATGCGCCTGGTGGAGCCGCAGCCCGCCGAGCGCTTGCGTGGCTACATGGTGCGGGCCGAGAAACGGTTCGGCGTCGAGTGGGAGGTGCTCGCGGCGATCATGCTCGTCGAGACGAAGTTCGGACGGGTCAGGTCGGCGAGCTCCGCCGGGGCGCAGGGGCCCATGCAGTTCATGCCGGGCACGTGGCGGCAGTACGGGCTGGGCGGCAACGTCCAGGACGCGCATGACGCGGTGCTCGCCGCGGCCAACTACCTCAAGGCGTCGGGGGCGCCGCGAGATTACCGGCGTGCGGTGTTCGCCTACAACCACGACACCCGGTACGTGGATGCCGTCCTGGCGCACGCACGCCAGATCAAGCGCGACTCGCGCAGCTTCTACGCGTACTACAACTGGCAGGTCTTCGTCCTGTCCGCGCAGGGCGACGTCCGTCTCACCGGTCCCCGCTGACCGAGTCTCGAAGACCGAGACCCGAGCCGGTGGGGTACGTCCCAACTTGCATCTCTCGCAGATTGTCAGGGCTTTCGGGACGAGTCAGCCGATCACCGCGTCGCCGCCGGTGCCCACGCCGATCCCGGCCAGTCCGTCGCGTATCCATTGCGGGGTGATGTGGTCCTCGAAGCGGTGCCGGTCGACGATGCGTCCCGTGCGGGCGTCGAGCTTGACGAGCGTCGTCGCGTCTTCGGCGACGTAGGTGTCCACGCCGTCCGTCAGCACGGTGCGGCTCCACACGTTGCCCAGGGTACGGCGCCAGGCGACCTCGCCGTCGGCGATCCGGTATGCGGTCACCTCGGTCTCCGAGCGTACGGTCACCAGTTTGTCCGACACCCCCATCGCCTCCCCGTAGGGGTTGTTCTTGAGCCCCGCCGACGGGGCGCGCCAGAGGATCTTCCCGTCCTGGACCCTGCGGACGATCAGAGCGCCGCCGGCGTCCACCGACGCCAGGCGGTCGGCGCCGAGCGCACGCGCGTGCCACAGCTCTCCACCGTCGAACCCCCACAGCCGCCTGCCGTCCGCGGCACTGAGCGCGACGTTCGACTCCTCGCCCGCGCAGTCCTGGAAGACGAGCACGGTCTCGCCCGCGCCGCGGGCTTCAAGGCTGGAGACTCCTGTGGCGCAGGAAGCGGACGAATCAGACGGGTAGGACCAGCGGATCGCGCCTGTGCGGCCGTCCAGTACGTCGAGCCGGCCCTCGTGCAGGGCCACCACGAGGGGAACGGAGCCGTCCGTGGCCATGGAGATGTCCCAGGCCGCCCCCCATTCCTCGTCGTAGGCCCGGTTGGCCTCGTGGTCAGGGCCTGGCGGCAGGTCGGCCTGCCAGACGATGCGGCCGTCCGGCACGTCGATGAGGCTGACCCGGCCGTCCCGCCAGACGGCCGCGACCCGGCGATCGTCCACCCGGACGGGATCCAGCGAGTCGTCGGCCCAGCCGTTCTCGTACCGCCAGGCCGTGGATCCGTCCGTGATCCGCTCTCCGACCAGTCCTGCGGTACGCAGGCCCCACCGCGAGCGCACCGCCACGTCACCGTAGACCTCGGCCGCGAAGGGAGCCCTACCGACGACGTCTATCCCTGGCGTCCCCCACCCCGCCGGGCGCCAGGGATAGGAGGAGTCCCCCATCGGCGTCATGGTCTCGCCCGGCCAGCCGACGAAACCGAGCAGCAGGATGCTGACGACGGCACATGACACGATCTGGATCAACCGCATAAGGCCCAGCATGGCCCTTTAATGCGATCAATGCGGCAAAACCGAACGCCGCCTCGTGGGTCCGCCTCTGGGCCGGTCAGGACCGTACGTAGCGCCGGAACATGGTTCCTGAGGCGAAGGAACGGTGCTCGACCAGGCGCAGCCGCAGCTTTTCCCCCACGGGCAGGTACGGCTTGCCGCCCCCGACGATCACGGGGAGCGCGTACACCCAGAACTCGTCGATCAGGTCCAGCAGGGAGACGGCCAGCTCGGGGCCGCCGAGTTGGAGGGTGCCGTCGATCTCCTGCTTGAGACGCGTCACCGCGGACACGGCGTCCTTGCGACGGACGATCGTGACCCCTTCGGGGACGGTCTGGAGGGTGTCGGAGAAGACGTACCGCGGCGTCTCCTTGTAGAACTGGGCGAACTCCCGCTCGAGGGCCGGGGCACCTTCCTTGCCGAGGTCCTGCGTCCAGGGCTTTTCCATCGCCTCATACAGCCGCCTCCCGAACAGGAACGCCGCGATCCGGCGGACGTGGTCGTTCGCCGCCTGGCGAAAGTCCTCGTCCGGGTCCATGAAGTCCATGCCGCCCTTGGGGTCCTCGATGTAGCCGTCCATCGAGGTGTTCATCCAGTAGATGACCTTGCCCATGAAATTCCTCCTTGGTCGTAGAGATCGTCCGGAGTGGAGACCCGATGGAGCGCTAAAACTCATCGCAGGCCGGGCCAACAGCACTCACATCAGGCGGAGGCGTAGGTGGCCAGGGCGGGCTCCAGCAAGTCGAAGGCTTGGCCGGCTTCGGCGGCGATGGTGTGGGCGATCTGGTCGTTGGGGTGTCCGGCGAGGGTGAGGGTCTGGATGCGGTGAAACAGCACGCGGTGGACGGTGCCCAGCAGGGCGGCGGCGGTCTGCACGGTGATGTCGCCGGGCTGAGCGGCGGTGACGTCGGCGAGCACCTGGGCGAGGTGGTGTTCGCGCTGGTCGTGCAGGCCGCGCAGGCAGACGGTCAGGGTGGGGCTGTCGGCGATCATGCGGGCGAACTCCTGGCCGGAGAATCCGGCGACCGGGTCCTGGACGGCCACGGCGTCGGCGAACGCGCGGCGCAGCGCGGCCAGCGCTGACTCCCCTGGGCGTCGTGCGGTGACGGCGTGGGCCAGGGAGGTGGCGAACGCCTCCTGATGGTCCAGGGCCAGGTCTTCCTTGCGCGGGAAGTAGTTGGTGACGGTCTTCTTGGCGACGCGGGCGACGGCGGCGATCTCGGCGATGGTCGTCTGCTCGAAGCCCTGGGCGATGAACAGCCGGGTCGCGTGGTCGGAGATGAGCTGCCGCGTCTCGTGCTTCTTGGTCTCGCGCAGCCCGGCGGCCGGGGTGGGACTCTGGGTATCCATGACGCAATCTTATCCTCGTAGCATCTTTATGTTGACACCCTTGGACGCCTTGGACTAACTTTACCTCCGTCGTAAGTTTATGACGATGGAACATCAAGCCCACCCGCCAGAGGAGATCCCGTGCAGTTCATCGCTTCCACCGTCTCACTGACCGTCGACGACGTCGCCGCCTCCCAGGCGTTCTTCACCACTTACCTGGGCTACACCATCCAGCAGGCCGCCGACGGCTTCGCCTCCCTGTCGCGCGACGACGCGGTCGACATCGTCCTGCTCGCCCGCGGCATCGAGGTGCTGCCGCCCGAGCAGCGCGACCAGCGTGCCAGCGGTCTGATCATCGCCTTCACCCTCGCCGGCGGCCTGGCCGAGCAGGAGAAGCGGCTACGCGACGCCGGGGCGCAGATCACCATGCCGCTGCGCCAGGAGCCCTGGGGCGAAGCCCTGTTCCAGGTCACCGACCCCAACGGCGTGATCGTCCAGTTCGTCGAATGGGCCGCCCCGAACGCCGCTGACCCGACCCCATGAAAGAGGCTCCCTGCTGCGTCTAAGGCTCGGCGATCGGTGCGGGATCGAGGATCGCGCTCGCGCCGCGAAGGAGTTCCGTACGTAGGTCGTCCGCCGGCACGTCCGCGAGTTGGCTGATGGGATCGGTGGCGGCGGCGAACGCGTTTGCGGCGCCGAGCCGGCCCGGCGCCCGGCTCCATGGCCGCGCGCTTCTTCTGGCCCGCAGGAAATGCGCCTACTTGCCGCTGTGATCGATGACGTTGCCGGTGGCGCAGTTGTTCGTGTGATCGCCCACCCACATTCCTAGGGCCGGCACCACTGCCACCTCCTGCAGGCAGACGGCCGTGGCGGTGAAGTTCCAGTTGTTCGCCGCGTTCACCCCGCCACCGAAGTTCGTAAAACGAATGCGCAGCGTGAAGAGTCGAGTTTTCGATCTCGGCGGTGGCCGTCCGTGCCCACGATGCCGCGTGTCGCCCGGCGCCCGTGTGGGTCACATGGGGCCGAACCACCGCTGCAAGGCCGCCCGGAGCGATTCCATCTCCGCGGAATCTGGTTGGGGTGATGCGGAAGCCCAGGCCACGTAGCAGTCCGGGCGAAGGAGCAGGGCGGTGGGCGCGTGAGGCTGGGGGTGCGCGGTGACGATGTCGACCTGGTCGTGTCGCAGGGCAGGTGTCCGCGCCAGCGAAGCTCCTTCGGTCAGGTCGAGCAGCAGGGGGCGTGCGGTTCTGGTCAGCTCGGCCAGCCGGACCGGCCCGGTGGGGGTGTGCAGCTCCAGGTTCGGGGCGAAGCGGCCGATCAGCGGGTGCGGCTTGGGTCCGCCCATGTTTTCGCCCACGTCTTCGCCTATGTCTTCGGCCACGTCTTCGCTCATGTCGTAGCGGACGTCGGCGCCCGCGGTGAGTTCGGCCAGGCGCCGTACCGTGTTCGGGTCGCGGAGCAGTTCGCTCAACACTTCGCGCAGTCCGGTGACGTCACTGCCGGGGGCGATCAGCGCCGACTGCGCCTGGGCGTTCAACACCATGCGGTGCGCGGCCGATCGCCGCTCCGTCTCGTACGTGCTCAGCAGTCCGGGCGGAGCGCTTCCTCGGATCTCGGCGGCGAGCTTCCAGCCGAGATTGATCGCGTCCTGCAGTCCGAGGTTGAGCCCGGGGCCGCCCCCGGTGGCGGCGTACACGTGGGCGGCGTCACCGATCAGGAACACCCGGCCGTGGGCGAACCGTTCGGCGACCCGGGTGTTGCCGCCGGTCAGCCGGCGCAAGGCGTGCGGCCCTTCGCCGTTGGGCGGTCCGAGTGGTACGTCGACGCCGAGCACGCGGCGGATGCTCGCCCGCAACTCCTCCAGGCTCATCGCGGCGTCAGTCGCGGGCTGGTCCCACTCGGTAGTG
Source organism: Nonomuraea sp. NPDC049750 (assembly GCF_040659625.1). Lineage (NCBI taxonomy): Bacteria > Bacillati > Actinomycetota > Actinomycetes > Streptosporangiales > Streptosporangiaceae > Nonomuraea > Nonomuraea sp. NPDC049750. Next base: position 236,114 of record NZ_JBFANB010000007.1, on the reverse strand, counting down.
GTGACCAGCGGTGGATGGCCGGGCATCGGCGCGTACGAGAACCCGCCCTGCTCGGTGCGGTGGGGCAGGAACGGCATGACGGGGCCGTATCCGGGCACGTTCAGCGCGCCGTTGGCGGGGTCGACCCAGTCCGCGGGGACGGTTGCGTGCGCCGAGCGGACGGTCATCCGGTCGTAGGTGACGCCAGGGAATCCGATGCCGGACAGCTTGCGCGTGGCGCTGTGGGCTCCGTCGGCACCGATCAGGTATCGGGCCCGCAGATGGTACTCCCCGTCCGGGCTCGTGATGTCGACGGTGACGGCGTCGTCGTCCTGTGACAGGCCCACGACCTCGTGTCCCCGCCGGATTTCCACCCCCAGCTCGATCGCTCGATCCTCCAGGACCTGCACTATGCGTCGCTGCGGCACCGGCAGGGCGTAGACGGGGCTGTCCGCCAGCAGGCTCAGGTCAAGGCCCATCGCGCCGAACATGAAGTACGCGGAGTTCGGTCGCGGTGGTTCCGGGCTGCCGCTGAGACGTTCGTGCAACCCGCGGTGGTCGAGCATCTTCACGACCTGGCCGAGCAGTCCGTTCGCTTTGGGCTCCTGGCTGGGCTCAGGTAGCCGCTCCAGCACGAGCGGCCGGACTCCTGCGAGGCTCAGTTCGCAGGCCAGCATCAGCCCGTTCGGGCCGCCGCCGGCGATGACGACATCTGTGATCATGTTGCTCCTTCGCTCGCATGAGACTCGCAATGAGACTCGCAATGGGACTCGGAGGGGACTCGGAGGGGACTCGCATGGGACTCGCATGGTGATGAGACGCGAGGCTAGGCATAAAAGTGCGTGCACGCAAATTTGCGCGCACGCACTCAAGCTGGGATGCTGAAATGGTGACGACAAGACGAACCGGGTTGCGTGAGCAGAAGAAGCAGGCCACCCGGGAGGCGTTGAGTGCGGCGGCATTGCGGCTGGCCCTTGAGCGTGGACCGGACAACGTGCGCGTCGACGACATCGCCGAGGCCGTCGGCGTCTCAGCCCGGACCTACAACAACTACTTCTCCAGCCGCGAACAGGCGATCGTCGCCGCCATCAACAGCGAACGGGAAGCGCGGGTCGCGGCGGCAGTGGCTGACCGGCCCGACGACGTCGGCCTGGCCGCCGCGATCACCGAGGCGATCGTGGATCAGTACACGGATCCGGGCGTACCCAGTCGCGAGGCGCTGCTGATGATCACCACTCGTCCCGCGCTGCGCGAGGCATTCTCCGATACCACCAGCGCGCTCGAACACCCCCTCACCGACGCGATCACCAGACGCCTCGGCGATATCGACCCGCGAACCGCCCGTGTGCTCGCGGCCAGTGTGGCCGCCGCGGTCCGCGTCGCGATCGAACAGTGGCTGCACACCACTGCCGCCTCCGTCACGGCCGGCGGGCTCGTCGTGCCGTCCGGCTCGCTGGCGGACCTGCTGCGCACCACGCTCGCACCACTTACGCCCGCACTCGACGCCGTGGAGCGACAGGCACACCGCCCAGCCGCTTCCTAGTTATGGGAGCGTTGCCGGTAGCTACGCCGGATGGGAGCAAGTGATGCGGACCCGACGAGGTGCCCGGATTGTGCTGCTGGATCAGGACGATCGGATTCTGATGATCCGGCACAGGTACGACGGCGTCATCGTCGTCCCTGGCTCTCCGGTCCAGGAGTTTTTCTGGGTGCCCCCAGGCGGAGGATTGGCGGAGGACGAAGACTTCCTTCAGGCCGCCTGTAGAGAACTGCTGGAGGAGACAGGAGTGACGGAGGTCGAGTGGGGGCCGTGCCTATGGACTCTCGACGCGGACGTCCGGTGGGGCGGCGAGCCCGTACACATGCACGAGCGGTACTTTCTGGCGCGGGCGCGTGGCACGCAGGCCGTTACCCGCGCCTACCTGGAGCCGGAGGAACAGCAGGGAATCGTCGACCACCGATGGTGGTCCTTGGCCGAGCTTGTCGCCAGCACAGAGACTCTGCGGCCTGTGGGACTTTCGGAGTTATTGGCCGATGTACTGGCCGCAGAGGGACGTCCGTCAGGCGAGCCGCGCGCCCTGCGTACATAGGTCCTGTCCCCTGACGGCACCCAGGATGAAGGCCGCTCCCTTCAAGTCGTAGCAGCGACAGCAGACGATCTATCAGTTTGCGGCAATTCAGCCTGTCGACGGCGATGGACGGGGAGTGCTATGACCTTTTGATGCGCATTCGACCAGCTGAACTCGCTGACAGCGAGGCGATCGCTGTTATCCACGTGCGATCCTGGCAAGCGGCCTACCAGGGCTTGGTACCCCAGCAATATCTTGACGGGATGACTTCCTCCCAACGGCAACCCGGCTGGGAGCGTCTGTTGGCCAAAACGTCGTGGCCCTGGGAAGGAATCCTGGTAGCCGAATTCGACGGCTCCGTTGCGGGCTTCACCGGGTTTGGCCCCACACGAGATCGGGATGAGAATTCCGCGACCGTCGCGGAGATCACCACGATCTATCTGGCACCCGAGTTCTGGGGTGCCGGCGTCGGCAGGCAACTCATGACGATGGCGTTGGAAACCATGGCGCAGGCCGGCTATGAGAAGGCCACCTTGTGGGTGCTGGAGGCCAACGTACGCGCTCGGCGCTTCTACGAAAGCAACGGCTGGCACAGTGACGGTTCCGTCAAACAGGACGAGACACGCGGCTTCGCGCTCACTGAAATTCGGTACCGCCGTGTAGTCAACTGACCGTGAGGGGTGCGTACGGTGACTCCGTCCACTGGCTCGGGCCGCCGGGCGGCCCAGCCTCCGCTGCGATCACTGCCCATCCATAGGGGTCAGCGCGGGTGCTCAGCCTCCCTACGGAGACTCTGCGGTCGTCACGGTGCGCCGACGTCGCTCAACGAGGAAGAAATGGACAAGGATGAAGCCAATAATCGCGGCAGCCTCCGTCCATACGATCGTCTTTCCGATGGCCTCGATCACCTCATTCCTGCCGGGCGGGAGCACGACCATCTGTACGGCGGCGCCGACCGGCACGGTCAATCTCGCGAGCAAACCCATCACTCCCGGCCGCTTGACGCATGCGCCGACGGCACCCAAGGGCGCTCCGAAGATGCCGCGCCGAACCCCGCGCCAATCGCCAGGGCGCTTGCCATGATTCCCACGGACCGGATAACGCGTAGGGGGACCCGCCGCCGACTATGTCGTTGATCGTTAGTCACGTTGCTTTCCTACCGCACAAATCACGCGGTTCGCGGAACGATCAAACCTACGCCTGGGCCCTTCGATCGGATGCGGTCGGCGGCGCGACTCCTGACGTCAAGGAGGCGGCATAGTGATCGAGGAACAGCCGGGCGATCAGGTCGCCGCGTGAACCGGTGCCCGACTTGGCGAAGATCGACTTCAGGTGGTCCTGCACGGTGTATGACGACACCTGCAGCCGGCCGGCGATCTGCTTGGTGGACAAGCCCATGGCCACCAGCTCGGTGACCCGGCGCTCGCTGTCGGTAAAGCCGTACGCATCGACCATCAGGGGCGCCATCTCGGCGGGGCGAGCGACTTCCAGCATCACCGCGACCTGCGGTTCCGGACCGTCATTCAGCAGCGAGCCGCGGACGATCAGCCACTGACCGGCCCGGGTGCGCGCTCGGGCCCTAGCCGGCCGGAGATCGGTCGGCGCAGGTGCCGCACTCGTCGCCGGGCCGCAGAGGGAACGGGTCTGGCGAGCGACCGCGGAGATCACCAGCGGCAGCCGAGCGCCCGCTCTGTCACCAGTGCCCAGCTCGTCCAGCCAACGATCCGCTGACTTGTTGGACATGCGTACGCCGTCATCGGCGTCGAGGATCAGCAGACCGACGTCGTCGTCACCGGCCTGCGCGTCACCGAGCAACAGGCCTCGCCGTAGTCCATCAGTGATCAGAGGGGCGATCGACGATACGAACTCCACCTCGGCCAAGGAGAAGTACGGGCGCTTCGCCTCCCGGAACACGGTCAGCTGCCCCCATGCCCCCGTGCCGCCGGCGAGCACCACCCGCAACTCATCGGAGAATCCCCCGGGGCGGCGGATCTCCCGCTGGCGCAGGCTACGGTCGAGGTCACCGGCGGTGGCTTCGCTCAGACTGCCGGCCGGGCGGCCGGCGTGGGCGAGCTGTGACCACTTGTTGAAGTCCGGCTCACGCACCTCGATCTCCACGAGCCGGAGCAGCTCTGCCGCGGGCAGGCCGTTCTCCACGAACTCGGCGGTCGGGAGCATGGTCGCCGGGTCGGTCGTCATCAGGCAGGTGCCTTCGGCGGGCACGGCCCGGCCCAAGGCGTCGCCGACGGCCCGCGCGAAGTCCGGCACGGGTAACCCTCGGTGAACCAGCCTGACGATTTCGTCGCGGACGCGCGCATGCGCCGCAGATGCGTTGACCACGATCGGGAGCTTATGGCGATCGACGGCATCATCCCAGAAATCTGGGATACAACCCGGCTCCACGATCTCGCATGCTGGTCGCACAGATCAGTATCCGCCCGGGCAGGCCGGGCAGCACAGGGGGTCCCGTACGCCATGATCACCGTCGATACCACCCTCGCCGCCGGTACTTGGGTCGGCGATCCCGTTCATTCCGACATCTCGTTCAAGGTCCGCCACATGGGCGTCGGCAAGGTCAGAGGGCGATTCGCGCTCGCCTCGGCGGCGCTGAGCGTCGGCGAGGGCGGCGGCCGGGTGACCGCCCTCATCGACCCCGCCTCGGTGCGCACCGGCAACGAACAGCGCGACCAGCACATCCGGTCGGCCGATTTCCTGGACGTGGAGAAGTACCCGCAGATCGAGTTCACCTCGACCGAGGTCCGCGGCTTCGACGGCGAGACCTTCATCCTGGTGGGCGAGTTGACCCTGCACGGTGTCACCAGGATCGTCGAGATGGAGGCCGAGTTCCTCGGCGTCGTCGACGACCCGTCCGGCGCGGAGCGGACCGGGTTCTCGGCGAGCACCACCATCAGCCGCGCCGCGTTCGGCGTCGACATCCAGCTCGGCTTCGGCGCCGGCAACGTCGTGGTCGCCGACACCATCGAGATCGCCATCGAGATCGAGTTCACGGCCACCGAGTCTGCCGCAAGGCAACTCGCCAACACTGATTAGGACGGAAACGTGAGCAAGACTGTGCTGTACATGTCGATGTCGGTGGACGGGTTCATCGCCGGGCCGAACATGGCGCCGGGCAACGGGCTCGGTGACAAAGGGCATCGGCTGCATGAGTGGTTTCTGCCGGATGCCGACGCCGATCACAGGACAGACCTCGACCACCTGGCGGGCGCGAATCGTGAGGTCACGGACGAGGCCATGGCCACCGGGGCGGTCGTCGTCGGTCGGCGGACGTTCGAGCTCGCCGACGGCTGGGGCGGCGACCACCACGATGGCGTGCCGATCTTCGTCCTGAGCCGCCGTCAGCCCGATCCCGAACTGCAATGGCCCGGAGTCACCTATGTGAGCGACGTCACGGCCGCGATGAACATGGCCAAGGAGGCGGCCGGTGACAAGGACGTACTGGTCCATGGAGCCCGCACCGCTCGGCTGGCACTTGCCGCCGGCGTCCTCGACGAGCTGCAGATTCACCTGATCCCGGTCCTGATCGGACAGGGTGAACCGCTCTTCGAGGACATGCCGCCCGACCACATCGAGCTCGAACTGCTCCGTGCCGTGGACGGGCCGGGTGTGGCGCACCTGCGCTACCGCGTGCGGACGGAGGGCTGAGGCGATGGCGCTCATCCGGCTGTACATGACCATGTCCCTGGATGGTTACGTCACCGGGCCGCAGGACAGCCTGGACACCCCGATGGGAATCGGCGGGTTCCGGCTTTTCAACTGGCTCGACCGGCGCAACGACCCGGGACCCAGCCGGCAGGTGTACGCCGAGGCGCTGGCCACCCGCGCCGTCATCGCCGGCCGCCGCACCTACGAACACGCCGACCGCTGGCAGGGCGACCATCACGACGGCGTCCCGATCTTCGTCCTGACCCACGACGTCCCGGACGACCCGCCGCCGGGCAGCGTCCGCTACGTCACCGACGTAAACGAGTGCGCCGCACAGGCCCGCGCGGCAGCCGGTGACGGCGACGTGATGGTGCACGGTGCCGGGGCGGCGCAGGCGCTGCTGCGGGCAGGGCAGCTGGACGAGCTGGAACTACACGTCGTACCGGTCCTGCTCGGGCAGGGACGCCGGCTGTTCGACGACCTGCCGGCCGAGCACATCGAACTCGACCCGGTCCGCCGGTTGACCACGCCGCAGGTCGAGGAAGTCACACAGCACGTCATGCACCTGCGCTACCGCATCCGCCACCCGTGACCCGCGAAGTTGTGCGACGTCAGCGTGTGAGCTCGTTGCGTAGATCGGCGAGCGCGAACGACTCCCGGTCCACCAGCACGCTTGGCAACCCCAGATAGCCATCGAAGTCCGCGGCCACCCTACGGCGACGCCAATGCCGGGCTGGGGAGACGAGCGGGTGTGTCTCGCCTGTCTCCCCGGAGGCGTCACGGCAGCAGTGCGGCGGCCTTGACCTTGTGCAGGTGGATCAAGATGTCGAAGGACTGGCCGAGGGCGGCCTTGGTGGCCTGGTCGGGTGACCAGAAGCCGCCGCCGATCAGGCGGGTGGGGCGGGGCTCGGCGAGCCAGGTTCTGGCCGCCTGTGGTGCGGCGCGGGTGTCGAGGATGAAGTCGCGGTAGCGGACCTGGTCCAGGACGTACTCGTTGTAGTCGCTGTCGGCCGCTGTGACCGAGCCCTTGCAGGTCAGGGGGCGCTCGGCTGGGGTGGAGCCGGCCGGGCACTCACCCTTGTCGAGGGTGAAGTTGTAGCCGCCCTGGTCGAAGCTGGTGCCGACGGTGACGAAGCGGTTGCCGAGGCGTTCGCGCAGGACGCCGCCCATCGGGGCGGGGACGAACATGGTGTCGATCGGGGTGTAGCTGATGTGCGCGTTCAGGCCGGACATCTGGATCTTGTGGCCGGTCGTCTTGTTCCACCAGACGACGTTGTCGGCCAGCGTGGTGTCCCGGTATTCCTGCGCCTGCCGGCGTCCCTCGGCGGTGGCCTGGTCGAAGGCGAAGTCGGTGAAGGTCTGCGACAAGGCGCGGGCGTGCTGTACCGCCCACTGGTAGTCGTCGCCGCCGGGCTTCTGCTGCTGGAGGAGTTTGAGGGCCTCGGTGGCGCGGCGGGCGTTGTCCTTGCGGGTCTCCAGTGGCTGGGACAGGGCGATGCCCATGTACTGGCCGGCGTTCGGGGTGGTGGGCCGTAGCCCCTCGTACAGCTTGGTGAACTCGGGTGTCAGGTCGGGGTGGTGCTCGGCGACGTAACCGAGGACCTTGTCGAACAGGACGTCGCCGGGGTAGAGCAGGTCGGCGCCCATGAACTGGACCTTCGCCTGGTGGGTGGTGTTGTAGGAGCGCATCCAGGTGATCAGGCCGAGGAACTCGCGGTTGTTGAACAGGGCGTAAGGGCCGGTGACCTCGTCGTGCAGGATCTGCCGTGGGTCGCCCTTGGCGTGCAGGACGTAGTCGTTCAGCCGTACACCGGTGCTCCAGCTCAGCTCCCGGGCGAAGGTGGTGAACCCCTTCTCCGTCACCAGGTAGCGGAACAGCCGGTGGTTGAGCGTGTAGAACTCGGCGGTGCTGTGCGTGGCCTCTCCGACACCGACCACCTTCGCGCCCGCCACCATCGCGCCGAACGCGTCCAGGTCGCGCAGGCCACCCTGGGGCGAGGTGGAGGCGAGGGGCTTGGCCACGGCGTTGAGCGCCGCTACGACAGCGGCCGGGCTGTCGGCGTCGGCGGTCGCGGCGGGGCCGATGGCGGTGGTGAGCGCGAGGCCGAGAACGAGTGCGCCGCCCCAGGTCTTGGTGTGCATATGGTGTCCCGTCGCATGAGTGCGTGTTGTTGACGGGGGTAAGCCTCGGCGGGAGCGCTGACAGTACAGCGACAGTCCGCTGACGATGCCCCGCGGGACACCGGCACAAAAATACGGCTGTCTATTTCACCGCAGGTTCACCGGGAGAGCGGTCAGTCGGCTCCCCTGTATGCCGCCGAAGTCGACCTGCTGCAACTCGGAGATCGGCACCGCGAGGTGTGCGTCGGGGAAGTCGGCCCGTACGACCGATACGACCGCGCTCAGTTCGAGTTGGGCCAGTTGCGCGCCGGTGCAGTAGTGGGGACCGGCGCCGAAGGTGAGGTCAGGCCCGATCGATCGGCCGGGATGGGTGTTGATGCCCTGGATGTCGATGAGCACGGGGGAGTGGGCGGGGAGCCGTACTCCGGCGAGATCGATGTCGGCGGAGGTGAACCGCCAGAGGCTGAAGGGTGCGGGCGCGTGCAGGCGCAGCGTCTCCTTGACGAACTCCTCGACCGTGATCTCCCGCGCTGAAGAGCCGTCGGAGTCGAAGACGTGGGCGAGCAGGAACCCCAGCGATGGGTCGGTGGTCAGCTGCCCGGCGTAGATCAGTGTGAAGATCAGGTAGTGCAGTTGTTCCTCGGTGAGTTCGTCGGGGACCCGTTCGCGTAGCTCGGTGGCGAGGCCGGGTCGGCCCTCGCTGAGCGCGGCGGCGGCCAGCTGTCCGAAGCCGGCCATCGCCGCCTCCACCTCCTGGGGATCGGCGCTGTGCATGCCCCGGCAGGCCGTGATGGCCTGGTCGATCCGGTCGAGTGGTACGCCGAGCACATCGCAGACCACGGTGAGGGGGAACCGAGTGGTGAAGTCGGCCATCAGGTCGACCGTTTCACCGGTCGCGGCGAGCTCGGTGAGCTGATCGCGGGCGAACCGGGTGATCCGTTCGGCATAGTCCTGCATCCGCCGGGCGGTGAAGAGCGGGGCGTGCGCTCGGCGCAGCCGCGTGTGCGCCGGGCCGTCGAAGGTGGTCAGCGACGGCTGCGCGGCGGCAGTCGGTTCCAGACCTGCGGTACGCGGGTCCCAGTGCGCCGGTGCGTAGGCGGGGTCTTTCACGATGTGGGGGTGTACGAGGGCTTCGCGGGCGAGGGCGTCGTCGGTGATGATCCATACCGGGCCGCCGGCTGGGGCGTCGGCCTGGACGATGGGACCGGTGGCGCGCAGGGCGGCGCGGACGGGATGGGGTTCGCCGATCCCGCGGACGGTGACGGCGAACGGGTCGACGGTGGCACGGGGCGCGTCGGTCATCGAGTCTCCATGGGGTGGTCCGAATCGGATGGTGAGGCAGGCGTCCTGGCCGATCGCCGGGGTCGTCATGCTGACGGTCGCGGTCAGAACGACGGCGGCCGTACGCCTGAACGGAGTCGATCTATGAGGCGATGAGATAGAATGACTGCGTAGCACAGTAACTGCGCCACGCAGTGAATCTACCACAAACTTCGCTGCACGACGCAGTGAAATGGAAGGGATGGGTGTCGCGATGGCGGAGCCGGCGGCGGGCAGGGAGGCGCTACTTGCCGAGGTCACCACGGACGTGGTGCCCAGCTGGGCGATCTTGGTCGTTCAGCTCAACAGCCTTGTCGCCGGGCGGCTGGGCGTCACCGACACCGACGTGCAATGCCTGTTCGTGCTGGGCCGTCACGGTCCGACAGCACCCGGCGTCCTGGCCAAACACGTGAACCTCACCACCGGATCGGCCTCGCGCATGATCGACCGACTCGTCGCCGCAGGCTGCGTCCGACGGGTGGCCGACCCCCACGACCGCAGGCGGGTGCTCATCGAACCCACCCAGGAAGGCCTCGACCGGGTCAGCGCCGCCTACGCAGGACTGATCGCCCGTACGCGAGACGACCTCGGCGACTTCGACGACGCGGAGCTCGGCACCATCGTCCGCTTCATGAAAACGGCCGAGCGCAGCACCGCCGCCGAGATCCACCGACTCCAAGCCACGCTCCAGGGCCGAACATGATCGTGCTTGGCTAGGGTGGACGCATGTTTTGACGCTTGCCCGGAAGTCGGGCACCCCCATGGCCTCCTTCGTATCCCGAACAACCTACGAAGGAGACACATGAGCATGTCCATCCCTGACGCGTTCGCCGCGTCGTACGGCAACAACAGCCCGACCGCCCGTGCCTGGATCGCCGAATTGCCCCGGCTGGTGGCGGACTTCCTCGACCGCTGGACACTGCGGCCGGACGGCCCCGCGGCACACGGCATGGCCTCGCTTGTGCTGCCGGTGATCCGCGCGGATGGCGCTCCCGCGGTGCTGAAATTCCAGCAAGCCAGCGAAGACAACGCCGGCGCCACGCTCGGTCTGCGGGTATGGAACGGCAACGGCATCGTGCACCTGCTCGACCACGACCCCGACACCGGCACCATGTTGCTGGAGCGGCTGGACGCGGCCCGGCCGCTGTCATCGGTGGTTGATGACGATGCCGCCATGCGGATCCTCGCCGAACTGATGGCGCGCCTGGTCGCGGTGCCCGCCCCGCCCGGTCTGCGGCATCTGTCCGACATCGCCGCCGCCATGCTGGACCAGGCTCCACGGGCTGTACCGGCGTTGCGCGACCCGGTCGAGCAGCAGCTGGTACGCGCCTGCGCGTCCGCCGTGGCCGAATTGGTCGGCGAATCCGGCGACCGCCTGCTGCACTGGGACCTGCACTACGACAACGTCCTCGCCGGGCAGCGGGAACCATGGCTGGCCATCGACCCCGAACCGCTGGCCGGCGACCCCGGGTTCGACTTGTGGCCGGCGCTGGACAGCCGATGGGAGGAGGCGGTGGTGGCGACCGGCGACGTGACCCGTATGGTCCTGCGCCGGTTCGACCTCCTTACCGAGGTGCTCGGCCTGGACCGGCACCGGGCGACCGGGTGGACACTTGGCCGCATCCTGCAGAACGCCTTGTGGGACATCGAGGACGGCAAGACCGCGCTGGAACCGGCCCAGGTCGCCCTTGGCATGACTCTGCTGCACCGGTGATGTCACGCCACGCCCCTGCCCGCAAGCCGAACGGAAGTACGGATGATCTACGTCAAGACGCCCCTTACCCGTGAGATCCGCAAAGCCGCGGCCCTGACCTGGGGCGTCACAGGGGAGGGCGAGCGGTTGCACGGCGGAGAGGAATCCGCCGCCTACCGCCTCGACGGGCACGTCATCCGCGTCGGCCCGGTGTGGCGCGGCGCCGCCGAGTCGGAGTGGTGCCACGCGATCGCCCGGCACGCCGCCGCCGGCCTCCCCGAGGCGGTCGCCCCGCTGCCGACCGCCGACGGGGCGACGGTCATCGTCGTGGATGGCCGCCCGATCTCCTGCTGGCCGTACGTCGAGGGCGCCTGGCCGGACTCCGACATCCCGGCCCAACGCGCGGCCGGTGCCCGTCTGCTGGCCAGGCTGCACAGCTCCCTGGCCGGCTTCCGCCCCGGTCCGCGCCCGGTGCCCGCCTTCCAGGAGTCCGGCCTGTACGGCGATCCGCCTCAAGACGCCGCCGAACTGGACGACCCCGATCTGGACCGCTGGCTGGCCGCCTTCCACGCCGAGCACCCCGTGCGCCACCCCCTGCACGGCGACTACTACACCGGCAACACCCTGGCCAGGGGCGGCCGGATAGTGGCGGTTCTCGATTGGGACGAGACCTTCGTCGGCGCCCCTGAGCTGGAGCTGGCCGCCGCCGCCCTGGAATGGGGCGACGACCTGGTCGGGCCGAGTGAGGAGTTCGTGGCCGCGTACCACGAGGCGGGCGGCACGGCAGCCCGCCTGGACGAGGAGTCGCTCGCTCAGCTCGTCAGGCACAAGCTCCGCAGGGAGTACGCCTACTTCCACAAGGGGGTGACGCATGACGAGGCGGACATCGAATACCACCGCGCCCGGGTAGAGCTGTTCCACCGGCTACGCCCCTGACGGCACCCGGCCCCCGAACAGGCCGCCAACGCAATCTTCAACCTGATCGAACACGGCTGGACCACCGCCCACCCCGGCACCTGAGCACCGGCGGCAGGACGCGGGGCTAATTCCAGGCGCCAGGCACCTGGTAGGGCACCTTGTCCTCGAGTTGCTCCTGGTCGAGCACCTCGCCTCTCAGCGGCAGCAGAACGGTGACCTCCCGTCCCCAGCCGGAGTAGCGGGTGTCCGACTCGATGCGGAGCAGGGAACCCTTCCAGTGGTGCAGGATGCCCCTGGCCGTAACCCGCTCCACCAGTCCGGCCGCACTCAGCCGGAGGGTGTAGGAGATGGTGCTGACGGGCTTGCTGATGGAGTAGCCACGGAAGCGAGAGGCGAAGGAACTGGATACCTTAACCAGCTTGTCGGCCTTGATCGTGCCCTTCACCAACCCGTCCCGCCAGGACGTGCGGTGGGCCAGCAGCGCCTTGAGCGTGGCGGGCTCCAAGACCTCCAGCGGCGGGTTGCTGACAGGCTGATCGGTGGCGGAGTAGCGCACCCAGTTCGTGCCCTGTGGCAGCGCGTCGGCGAACTGGGGGCCTGAGACGTAGTCGTCGTAGCCTGACGAGATCACCCTCAGGGGCATCTCTTCCAGGGCGGCGTCGTCCGCCATGCCGAGTTTCTTCAGGCCGCTCATCATCGTCTTGCTGAACCGCAGGTGCTGGGACGTATCAGCGGCGGTCTCGCCTTGCGGTCCGAACCCGACCGTGCCGTCCACGTCCACGGTGTAGTAGAAGCCGCGACCGTGGTCAACCTTTGCGGTGGACACGATGTTGACGCCCTTACCGCGGGTCAATGCGGCTTGGAGCGCTTTTACCGGGTCGATCTTTGGCGCTGCCTGCGCGGGGGTGGCGACGAGCTGTGCCAGTCCCGCGATCAGGATTGCACCCACGACGGTCCGCTTCATTACGATCCCCTGGAAATTAGTCGGAGGGACGAACAATCTCGTGCATACGAGATCAACTGTCAAACCCATCGGCCTCGATGGGCATGCCCTGAATCGGAGAGCTGTGCTGCCTGCGGCTTGTGAAGCCGCCACTAACAATTGAGAGTGGCGGTGGTCTGGGGCCGGCCCGAGTCGGGATCCAAGGCCACAGGGAACGTCCGCCCGTCGGCCACCCGTATCTCAACCGAACTCGGCCCCGTCCATTTGACCGAGTCGAAGGTGTCGTCGGGGACGTCGTCGTTGAAGCAGCCGAGATGCCACTCCCTGCTGAGCAACCCGCCGTCATTGCGGACGCTGAGCGACATCACCATGTCCGGCCCGAGACCCGCCATCGACCGCTGGAGCCGGATCCTGTACGGGGGCGGTCCGTCGACGAAGCCGACCTCCTCGGCAGAGGAGAACCCAATGGCGAGCAACCCCCCGAACAGCGCGACACTCGCGCCCAGCCCGGCAAGGAGGACGATCACGACGCGTAACCACCTCCACCGCAGCCCGACGGCGGCCAACGCCATCAGGAGGCAGGCCAGCACGCCGAGCGCGAACGGATGGTGCAGATGTTCCCTTAAAAGCACGAGGTCAGAGTCGTGGAAGTACACCAGAGCCGCGAGACCGCCCACGCAGAGCGAGGCGGCCAGCAGCGCGAGTGAGCGAGACATCGTAAATCCCGTCGGTGGGGGCCACCGAGATCATGACAGCGCCGACGGTGCCGTAACCGCAATTGCCCGGAATCTCCACAACACCCGCACATCGCGGCCGGGCGAGGTTCTTCTCAGGTCCCGAAATCACGAACCCGAAGCGGGCTGGTTCCGTAATCCGGACCGCTGAGGCTGTCGTGGGCCCTTGCCCACGCTTGGTCGAAAGCATCGAGAGTCAGCGGCTCGGGGTTGTGGCCTTCCCATTCATGGACGGGTTGCTCGGCTATGCGGTCGTAGAAAGCTCCGTATCGTGCCACTTCTCCGCTCTCGAAAGCCGTCTGCCATTCAGCCAGGGAGGCGGCGGCGAAAGGCTGCTCGTCGGGGCCGCGGAATTCGATCTGCCGGGTCACCCAGCCGTCGTCGTCGGCCTCGATGTAGAACCAGGTGTCCTCGTCGGCCCAGTGGCTGCGGAACCAGTGCGTCATCGTGGCATTCCTCCTGGGGCGAGTGGGAGGGCTTGGAGCTTCCCGACGTCGGAGTTGGCGCGCGAAGTCGCTCGTTCTTGAGGCTGAGCATGCTGACGGCTCGGGAAAGCACGGCTTTCATTTCCGGGATCATCGAACACCAAACCCGTCACAGCGCTCTTTGGGTTCGCCTATTTCGCCAGGTCATCCCCTCTCCTGAACACCCCACTCAGGGCCGTTCTTGAGACGGCTGGACTCCATCTACACTGTAGACATGAACTACAGTGTAGATGAGGTGGAGGCGCCCGGAGCGCGGTTGCATGTCGAGCGGACCGGCGACGGACCCCCGCTCCTACTGATCTCCGGAGGCGGCGGCGACGCCGGCATGTACGCGGACGTGATCCCGCTCCTGGCCCGGAGCTTCACCGTGATCGCCTACGACCGGCGCGGCAACTCGCGCAGCCCGTTCACCGATCCCGGCGCCTCGATCACGGTTGCCCGGCAGGCTGACGACGCGGTCGCCGTCCTCGATCACTACGGCATGGAACGCGCCTATGTCTTCGGCAACAGCGGGGGCGCGATCATCGCCCTGGAGATGGTGATCGGGCACCCGGACCGCCTCCTGGGCGCGGTGGTGCACGAGCCGCCGCTGGTACAACTCCTCGCTCCCGACAGCCCCGAACGGCGCGAGATCGAACACATCGGCCGCCTCGCCCGAGACGGTCACCTGATGCGCGCCTACGCCGCTTTCGGCGCGATGACGCTACCGGACCCGCCGCGCGTGTTCCTGTCGCCATCAGGCCAAGCCACGATCGCCGCCGCCACTCACCTCATGCTCGCCGCCGACGGCCTGGCACGAAAGATCACCCGACGTACGCCGGACGTGATGACCCGCCAGCTCCGCAACGCCGAGCTGACCCTGCGCCGCGAACTGCCCGCGTTCTGCTTCGACTACCAGCCAGACCTGACCGCGCCGGCCGCCACCACGGCGCCCTGGTGCCTGGCCACCGGCCGCGACAGTGTCGGCAAGCCGTACCACGCGCCCGCACACCTGTTGTCTGAGCGCCTTGGCATACCCTGCCAGGAGTTCCCCGGCGGCCATGTCCCATTCATGCAGCACCCGCACGAATTCACCACGACGCTCACGAAGATCTTGGAGGGCTTCCAGCCATGACGGCCGACCCCAGCCCACCGGTCAGGTTGCCAGAGCCGCCCACCCGGCCCACGCTCACCCGCGAATACCTCGCCGCCGCCGCGCTCGCCCTCATCGACGCCCATGGCCTGCGCAAATTCTCCATGCGCAAACTCGGCACCGCCGTCGGCTTCGACCCGATGGCCGTCTACCGTCACTACGACGACCAGGAGGACCTCTTCGACGGCGTCGCCGAGACGCTGTTCACCGAGGTCAATGTCAACACTCTGCCCTGGGACGGCCCCTGGCGCGAACTAGCCCAGAACTACTGCCTGCGGCTGCGCGACACACTCCTGCGCCACCCCCACGCCGTGCCGCTGTTCGCCACCCGCCCGGTACGCTCACCAGCCTCCATCGACACCGGCGTGAAGATGCTCACCAAGCTCAGCGACGCCGGCATCCCCCCGGCGCAGGGTTTGCGCATCATCCGCTGCCTGCGAGAGTTCACCATCGGCCACACCCTCGCCATCGCCATGACCAAGCTCGGCGCCGACCAGCGCAGCCGCAAACCCCAGCCCGGCAGCCCCGACTACAACCTGCTCGCCGAAGCCGCCGACGCCACCACCCTCGACGACCACTTCGAGCCGGGGCTCACCGCGATACTGAGTGGCTTCGAACAGTCCACCCGCATGCGCTGAGGCGTCTCGACAGCGGCACGGCCCGGGAACCATCGGTGAAACCTGCTGCACCGGATCCTTACATTTGCTGCGCATTGTGCGCATAGATGGCTGCTTGTATTGCGACGTGATCGATCGAAGAACGCCGCCTGCCGGTGACCTGCGCTGGATGACGGGGTGCGCGTTCCCGCTGATCATCGCCGTAGCATGCGCGACATTTGGCACCCTCTTCGATATTCGCTTGGTGGCCGGGTCGACGCTCTACTGTCTTGGCGACCTGAGTTCGGGGGAAAAGTTTGCCGGACTCTTCTGGGACTTGAGCCGGACTATCCTCTTCCCGGTCATTTCCGCGATGTCGGCACTTGTCGCGCTGCCATTCCAGCTGCTGGCCCGGCTTCCCTGGCTGGCCGGTCGCATCTGGCTGGAACTCATCCTGCTGGCTCTTACCGTCGCCGTCTCGGCCGCTGGGCCGGTAGCGATGGTTCTGTACGACGTGGCCACCGAGGGTACGCAAGGTGACTGCGTGCTGCCGTGGTGGCCGTCGTGGCTTCCCGCGTAGATCAGGAGTTGCCGACCAGCTCGTGCCGGACAGCTCCTGTGATCAGGTGGCCACCCGCTGCGGCACCTCCGTCTCCGCGCGAGCGGTTTCCGCGACCGCCGTGGCCGTACGGACGAAGGCGGCGACGGCCGCCGAGCGTGTCTCCTGTGGCCAGGCGACGGACAGCGTGACCGGCTCAAGGTCGGCGACGGCGCGGTAGGCGATCTCGGGCCGCGGGTAGCGTCGTGCGATCGAGGCCGGGAGGAACCAGACGATGCTCCCCAGCTCGACCAGCTTGAAGATCTGCGTCATGTCCATGGCGCTGTGCTGGGACGCGGTCACGAGCCCGTGGTGCGGGAGCTCACCGTCGCGCCGGGCGGTAGTCGCGTACGGAGGCGGGAACTCGCCCTGGTCGGCGCGGCCTCCGCCGGGGAGTCTGCGGCCGGCGAAGTCGGCCAGCCGCAGGTGTGACCGGGCGGCCAGCGGGTCGGCCGCCGCCAGGGCGGCCAGGCGGGGCTCGGTCAGCAGCGGCTGGTGGTCCAGGCCGCGGTCGTCGAAGGTGCCGGTCACCAGCGCGACGTCGGCCCGGCCGTCGCGCAGTGCCGGGGCCTGTTCTCCCCGTCCACCGAGCACCAGCTCCACCGCGAGTGCCGCCTCCTCGCCCTGGTAGGCGGAGAGGATACGGGGCAGCAGCCCGGCGTCATGGTCGGCCTTGAGCGCGAGTCGCAGCCGCGGCTCGGAGCGGCCCGCTTGCCGGGCGCGCTGAGCGGCCGCGGTGATCGCGTCGAGGGCGGTCCGCGCGTCCCGCAAGAAGACCTCTCCCGCCGTGGTGAGTGCGACGTGGCGGGTGGTCCGCTCAAGCAGCCGCACGCCCAGTTGGCGCTCCAGTGTCTGGATCGCGCGGGACAGCGGCGGCTGCGCCATGCCCAACCGCTCGGCCGCCCGCCCGAAGTGCAACTCCTCCGCGACCGCCACGAAGTACCGGAGCTGCCGTACCTCCAGATCATTCATATCCGCAGGGTATCAATGGTGATCCAATCGGTCCTTCAGGTACGCCGCCGGGCCCGGTTGACTGAGCCGTGCGGTCCGGCCGACGGGCTGTGTCGCCCGCCGACGGAATGCGTCGCCCGCCGACGGGCTGTGCCGCCCGGTCGACCGGCCAGGCCAGCACGCACCGCTCTCGTCGCATCGGCACATTTCCTGCCCCGAAGCAATCTGTCATGGAGATTCATGATCGTCATTACGGCTTCCGCCTGCCCGCTAGGCCGGCGGATCCTCGACTACGTCCTTGACGACCCGGCACCGGTCCGGAACGCCGCGCGCGCCGAGCCGGCTGGGGAAGCATGAGAAGGCTCACCGGGGGATGGCAAGGGTACGCGGCGATCCTGGCGTTCGGGACCTTCGCCGTGGGCACGGACGCCTTCGTCATCGCCGGCATCCTCCCCGGGATCGCCCGGTCGCTGGACGTCGGCGTGGCCGCGGCCGGCCAGCTCGTCACGGTCTTCTCCATCGCCTACGCCGCGCTGGCCCCGGTGCTGGCCACGCTGACCGCGGGCTGGTCGCGGCGCGTGGTGCTGCCCGCCGGGCTGGTGCTGTTCGCCGTGGGCAACGTGATCACCGCGCTGGCGCCTTCGTACGGCCTGGTGCTGGTGGCGCGGGTGGTCGCCGCGGGCGGCGCGTCGCTCTACGCGGCGACCGCCAGCGCGACCGCGGCGGCGCTCGCCGGGGAGGAGCGCCGCGGCCGGGCCATCGCGATCGTCATGCTCGGACTCACGTCGTCCCTGGCACTCGGCGCTCCGCTGGGCACCGCGGTGGGCGCGGCGCTCGGCTGGCGGGCCACGATGTGGCTGGTCACGGCGTTGGCCGCGGTCGTGGTCCTGGTCATCGCCGGCCGCCTGCCCGACGTCGGCCATGGCCCGGCCGGCGGGCTGCGGCAGCGGCTCGCCCCGCTCGCCGACCGGCGGGTGCTCGGCGTGCTCGTCACCACGGTCGTGGCTTTCACCGGGATCTATGTCCCCTACACGTACCTCAGCGCCGTGTACGAGCCGGCCACCGGTGGTCAGGGTGGCCGATTGGCCGTGTTGCTGCTGGTGTTCGGGGTGGGCGGCACGGTGGGGAACCTGGTGGCCGGGCACTTCACCGACCGTCGCGGGCCCCGCCGCGTCGTGATCGCCGGCACGCTGCTCCTCGCCGCCGTCTTCCTCTTGGTGCCCGCGCTGCGCTTCTCGTACGCGATGGCGCTGCCGGCGGTCGCGGCCTGCGGCGTGTTCTCCTTCACCGTCACGACGCCGCAGCAGCACCTGATCATGGGGTACGCCCCGGCGGGCACGCAGCCGATGGTCGCCTCGCTGAATCAGTCCGCGCTGTATCTGGCGGTCTCGTTGTCCGGCGCGGCCGGCGGGATCGCGCTCGACGCCGCCGGAGCCGCGCTTCTCCCGCCCCTGGGGGCCGTGTTCGTCGTGGCCGCGGCCGGCCTCACCTGGTGGTACGGCCGAACGGACGCGCGTGGGCGGGCTCCGGCGGTGAGGTGAGAGCCGCCATTGACATTATGCAGGCAAATACCTGCATAATGGAGCGTGAGCCTCGAAGCGAGAGCGATGGATTCGGTCTTCAAAGCGCTGGCCGACCCCACCCGACGACTCCTGCTCGACCGTCTGCGCGAGCACAACGGTCAGACACTGAGCGAGCTGTGCGACCGCCTGAACATGGCGCGCCAGTCGGCGACCCAGCATCTCGACATCCTTGAGCGGGCCAACCTCGTCACCGTCGTACGACGCGGACGGGAGCGGCTGCACTACCTCAACCCGACGCCGATCCATGAGATCGAGGAGCGCTGGATCTCGGGCTTCGACAAGCCCCGCCTGCAAGCGATCAGTGCCATCAAGAACCAGGCAGAGGAGTACGCCATGACCGAAGTACCCACCTACGTCTATGTCACCTACATCCGCGCGAACGCCGAGCAGGTGTGGCAAGCCCTGACCGACGCGGACCTGACGGCGCGGTACTGGGGACACGCCAACGTTTCGGACTGGCAGCCGGGCTCGACCTGGGAGCACCGGCGCGCCGACGGATCAGGCGTCATCGACGTCGTCGGCCGAGTGATCAAGGCCGAACCCCCGACGCGCCTGGTCATCACCTTCGACGACGCCCCCGACACCGAAGCGCCGAGAGAGCCGTCGGTCGTCACCTTTCTCGTCGAACCCCACCAGGACATCGTCCGCCTCACCGTGACCCACGAGAACCTCCCCAACCAGGAGATGCTCACCGGCATCTCGGACGGGTGGCCGGCCGTGCTGGCGAACCTCAAGTCGCTGCTGGAGACCGGCGAGGTCCTCCCGCAGGCGCCATGGGAGATGAACAGCGCGCACGCCTGAGGCCGAAGCCGCAAAGGTGATGGTTGAGTCTGAAACGTGCCAGTGTCAGAGGCTTCATGACTGCTTGGGTGGGTGTCCCAGTCCACATGCACCTGCCTGAACGGGAACCATGTCAACCACCACCCTCGCCCCGCCCCGCCCACCCCTCATCAGCTGGCTCGCGGTCACCTCACTCATGCTGGGCATCTTCGCCATCGTCACCAGCGAAATCCTGCCCATCGGCCTGCTGACCGCCATCGGCGCCGACTTCGGCATCTCCGACGGCACCACGGGGCTGACCATGGCCCTGCCCGGCATCGTCGCCGCGGTCGCCGCACCCGCCGTCACGCTGACCACCGCGCGCCTGGACCGCCGGGTGATGCTGGGCGTCCTCATGGCGGTGCTCGCCGTGGCCGACGTGCTGGCCGCCGTGGCGACCTCCTACTGGGTGATGCTGATCTCCAGAGTGCTCGTCGGCCTCACCATCGGCGGCTTCTGGTCGATCGGGGCGGGGCTGGCCGGCCGTCTGGTGCCGCCGCACGCCGTCGGCACCGCCACCGCGGTGATCTTCTCCGCCGTGCCGCTGGGCTCCGTGCTCGGCGTACCGGCGGGAACCTTCATCGGCGGCCTCGCCGGCTGGCGAACCGCGTTCCTGGTCCTGGCCGCGCTGGCCATCGTGGTCCTCGCCGCCCTGGTGATGCTGCTGCCGCCGCTGCCCGCCCACCAGGTCACCAGCCCGCGCGTCCTGCTCGACCTGCTACGCGCCCGGGGCGCCGGCATCGCCCTGCTGGCCACCTTCCTTATCGTCTTGGCCCACTTCGGCACCTACACCTACGTCACGCCGTTCCTCCAGAACGTCACCGGCCTGTCTCCCGTGGCGGTCAGCGCCGTCCTGCTGGCGTACGGCATCGCCGGAATCGCCGGTAATTTCCTGGCCGGCAAGGCCACCGCCACACATCTGCGAGCCGCCTTCGTGACCTGCGGCTGCCTGATCGCGGCCACCACCCTGCTACTGCCCTCGGTCGGCGGCACGACCGTCGGCGCCGTGGTGCTGCTCGTGGTCTGGGGCCTGGCCTACGGAGGCGTGCCCGTCTGCTCGCAGGCCTCGTTCATCACCGCCGCCCCGCACACGCCCGAAGCCGCCACGGTCGTCTTCACCTCCTCTTTCCAGGCGACGTTCGCCCTCGGCGCGTTCGTCGGCGGGCGCGTCGTCGACGCCTTCTCGGTCTCCACCGTGATGATCTGCGGCGGGCTGGCCGCTCTCCTCATGGCGGTATCCCTATACGCCAAAACCCGCTGAGTGTGGCGGCCGCGTGGAGATACGGGGCAGGTAGCGTGCAAACGGGTGTATGGGTGAGGTGCCGCGCCTACCGTCGCAGGTATGCAGGCCGTCGATGTACTGGTCGTGGGTGCGGGTCTGGCCGGGCTGCGCACAGCCCGCTCGCTCGCGCGACGGGAACTGAAGGTGCTGGTGGTCGACCGCCGCAGGTCGCTGTCAGCGGGCATCCGTACGACGGGGATCTTCGTACGGCGCACCCTCGACGACTTCGACCTGCCGGACCATCTGCTCGGGCCCGGTATCCGGGATGTGCTGCTGTATCCGCCCTCGCGGCGGGCACCGATCCGGCTCACCAGTGACCGCGACGAGTACCGCGTGGCCGACATGGCGGCCGTCTACGAGCACGCGCGGCGCGCCGCTGAGTCGGCGGGAGCGCGGGTGCTGCTGGGCGTACGGTATGTCGGCGCAGCGAGGGGTTTGGTGCGGTTCGCAGATGCGGACCCGGTGACGGCCCGGTTCATCGTCGGCGCGGACGGCGCCCGCTCCCGGGTGGCCCGTGACCTCGGCCTCGATGTCAACCGGAGCTCCCTGCTCGGTGCCGAGATCGTGCACCCGATCGCGCCCGGCACGGCCACCCCGGCGTTCCACTGCGTGCTGGACCCCCGGGTCGCCCCGGGGTACCTGGGATGGGTCATCGACGATGGCCGGCACGCGCATGTCGGCGTCGCGGGATATCCGGCCGCGATGCGCACCGGCATCCGCCACCTGCTGGACGCTTTCGCCGCGAACGCGCCCGGCCGTGCGGCGCCGACCGGTCCGGTCGAGCGTCGAGGCGGTCCGATCCCGGTCGGTGGTGTGCTGCGACGGCTGGCGTGCCCCGCCGGGCTGCTCGTCGGCGACGCGGCGGGCGCGGTGTCGCCGCTGACGGCCGGCGGGTTGGACCCCTGTTTACGCATGTCCGAATGGGCCGCGGCGGTCGCCGCCGGGTACCTGCGTACCGGCGATCAAAGCGTCTTGAGCCAGTACGACGGGGGCGTGTTGCGGGCCCGGTTCCGAGGTCGCCTGTTGCTGCGCCGTGTGTTCGCCGGTATCCGATCTCCGGCCGCGGCAGAGGCGGTGGTGACGTTGCTGCGTGGTCGCGCCGGTCGGGCTTTGGCGGCGCGCGTTCTGTTCGGAGACGGTTCGTTTCCCGCTGCGCCGACCGTGCCCCGTTTGTGATCCGCCTCCGGCATCATCGCTGACCATGAAGAAGATGATCACTGCATTGGCGGCCGGCGCCGCCCTATCAGCCGCCTTATCGGCGGTTGCCATCCCCGCTCAGGCGGCGACCAAGGACCCCGTCAGCGCGCTGAAGGCCCAGCTCGTACCCGGGCACGGCGTGCGCTTCACCGAAACCGTCGCCTGGTCGAACGGCACAGAGGAGAGCGAGGTCCAGGACCGCAAGGGCGTCTTCCAGTTCGACAAGAAGGGCGTCGCCGCGTTCGACATCAACATCCACTGGGACGACGACACCTACGGACGGCAAAGGGCCGTCGGCATCGGCAATATCACGTACCACACCGGCGGTGTCATGCCCATGGTGCTCCCGGAGGGCAAGACCTGGTACAAGGTCAAGAGATACGGCGTGCCCGACTCCTACGGCCAGATTGTCAACCCGGCCGAGCCCAAGACCTTGGCCGCGCTGATCAAGCACGGCAAGTCGACGAAGAACTCCATCACCGGCACGATCACCTTCAAGGACCTCAAGCAGGTCTCGGCCTGGTGGGCGGGCGCGAAGGCGGACAACTCGTTCGACAGCACGAAGGTCGACTACACCCTCACGCTCACCTCGGGGGGTCTGGTGAGCAGGGTGCAGAGCAAGTTCACGGCTACGGAGACCGGGCGACAGGCCATGATCGCCGTGGACAGCCGCTACAGCGGATGGGGTGCGAAGGTGTCGGTCAAGGCGCCGGATCCCGCCAAGGTGACCACCGACTTCCGCTGACCCCCCGCTCCCTCTCAACCTCGGACTCAGCGTCCTGGGAACCCGGTGTAGTGCTCGGCGATCTCGTCGCTGGTCGTCAGCCATACGTCGGGGCGGCTGGCGACGTACTCGAGCGCCTGGTCGAGGTACTTCGCCCGGAACGCCTGGCCGATGACGAACGGGTGCAGCGCCAGCGCCATGACGCGCCCGCTCTCCGCGGATTCGGCACAGAGCTGGTCGACCTGGTCCTTGACCATCTGCACGAAGTCGCCGCCGCTCCTGCCGTGCATGGTGAAGATGCCCAGGTCGTTGAGTTCGAGTGAGTACGGCACGCTCAGCATTCCCGGGACGTTCAGCCGGTACGGCTGGTCGTCGTTGGTCCAGTCCAGCACGTAGCTCAGGCCGAGTTCGGCGAGCAGGGACGGCGTCTGGAACGTCTCGGTGAGCGCGGGACCCAGCCAGCCGCGCGGCCGCCGCCCCGTGGCCTTCTCGATGGTGTCGACGACCTCGGTCAGGTAGGCGCGCTCGTCGTCGACGTCGGCCTGGAGGGTGGAGTTGTTCTTGCCGTGGGCGAGCCACGCCCAGCCGCGGGCGTTGCCCGCCTCGACGATCTGGGGGTACCGCTCGCACACGTCGGCGTTGAGCAGCACGCTCGCTCGGATGCCGTGCCGGTCGAGTACCTCCATGACGCGCCAGATCGCCACCCGCGGTCCGTAGTCGCGCCAGCCGTAGTTGAGCGGATCCGGTACGAGAGTCGCGGTCGCCTCGTTGATGCTGGTGGAGGGGCGGTCGATCACGAAGTGCTCGACGTTCAGGCCCACGTAGAAGGCGACGCGGGCACCGCCCGGCCAGCGGATCGGTTCGCGGTCGACGATCGGGCTGTAGTCGAACAGGGTGTTCTGCATTGCGTTCCTCCCAGGGGGCTTCCTGTCCACGAAGGTAGAAGCCGGAGCCGCGGGTCAGGAGGGCTGGAGGCGTCACGAGGAGGGCCGAAGGCGCCATCTCCGTTGCGACATATCCCGCTTTTCGGTTATGTCATACCAAGGGTGTCGGCACCGTCCCTGGGAGATGGATCACGCGATGCACGACGACAGCGCGGTGAAGGGCACCGTCTCGCCCCACCTGGCCCGCCTGCTGGTCCGTGCGGGCATCGCGACGGGCCTGGATCGGTCGCGCCTGGTCGGCGTACCCGGCCTGGCCGTACTGGATGAGGATGGGATCCGCATCCCCACCGCCACCATCCTGCGGATCTGGGAACTGGTCTCCGGCCCGGTGTGGGAGGCGGGCGGCAGCGACAAGGTCATGGAGCTGTGGCGACCGGGCGCGCTGGGTGTGTGGGATTACCTGTTCTCGGTGTCGAGCTCCCTCGGCGACGCGTTTCGCCTGGCCGGCCGTCGCTTCACTGCCATCGCCGACCCGGCCGACCGGCTCACGGTCACCCACCACGAGGGCGGGATGACCGTCGCTTGGGAGGGTCCTTACCGCGACTACCCCGAATACGCGATGATCGCGGAGTTCGTGCCGTACATGCTGCTCATGCTGGCCGGCTCGGGGGCCGGTCGGCGGCTCACACCGGCGTGGGTGGGGCTGCCGCGCCGCCCGGCGACCGCCCCCGAACGCCTGGTCGCGCTGTACGACACCAGGCATGTCGAGTACGAGGCCGCCCACCCGTCGATCACGTTCGCCGAGGCCGACATCGACACGCCCCTGCCACGCGCCGACCCCGCGCTCGCCGCGATCCTGGACAACCACGCGCAACTGTCCACCGCGGCCGCCCGTCCGGTGCGGGGCTGGCTCGACCGCTTCCACACCGCGCTCGAGTCCGCGGTCGCCGACGGCCCGCCGGGCCTTGACCAGGTGGCCCGGCGACTGGCCATGAGCCCCCGTACGCTCCAGCGCCGCCTGCGCGACGAGGGCAGCAGCTGGCGAGAGGAGTTGGAACAGCTGCGCCAGCGACGGGTGGACCGCCTGCTGCGGGAAACCACGCTCAGCGTGGAGTCCATCGCCGCACGGGTCGGCTTCACCGACCCCCGGGCCCTGCGGCGAGCCATCCGCCGCTGGTACGGCCACGGGCCGGCCGCCATCCGCGCGAGCGGCCCAACATAAGTCCATAAGAAGATAGTACGCTACAAAACAATCTGCTATCTTCCTATCTGTCACCACGGCTCCACCGATAGGGAGATGTCCATGTCCACGCGCGCACTCATCGTCGAACCGTCCGCTTCTTCAGGCGTCGGATTCGGGGAGATCGCCGACCCGATCGCCCGTCCCGGACAGGTGCTCGTCGAGGTGCTGCACGTCTCGCTCAACTACGCGGACCTCAACAACGCCCAGTCTGGACACGTCGCGGCAGGGGCACCGCTGGGCCTCGACGCGGCCGGGATCGTCCTGCCGCGCGCGCCGGGGCGCACGTCATCGCCTCCGTCGGATCCCTCGCGCGCGGCGACGGCCTCGCCGACGTGGGTGCCGATGAGGTGATCGTGGGGCTGGACGACGTCAAGGAGCCTGTCGACATCGTCGTGGAGACGGTCGGCGGACCGCACCTGGTCGCGGCCTGGGGACTCGCTTCGCCGAGGCGGCCGACGCGCTGCGCGGCCGGCGGGTGCCGGGGAAGGCGGTCTTCGGCCTCAGGCCCCAGGACGATCCTGCCTGCCGGTGATGAGGAAGACCGTCAGCGCGGCCAGGCAGAGAAAGGCGGCGACTGTCAGAAGCCGAGCGCACGCCGCTGCTGGAGCTGCTGGGGCGGGTTCGATCACGTCGTCAGGCGGTAGCCGGGAGACGTCAGCCGTCGACAAGGACCGGGTCGCGGGGCGGGCCGTCGGCGAGAAGGGCGGTCAGCAGGTGCGGTAGCCCGGCGGGTCGCAGGCGGTCGGCGGTTTCGGTCAGCTCTTGCGCTGTCCACCAGCGGTGGCCGGTGATGCTCGTCCTTGTACAGCTCGCGCAGTGCCGCGTCCTGATGCGTCTCGCCGGGTTGGAGTCCGCCGCCGGGGGTGTACCAGCGAACGGTGCCGTCGAGCCGGTTGCGGCTGGAGAACAGCAGGAGCCGATCGGCGGCGTCGATGAGCACGACGCGGGTGCTGGGACGCGCGATCAAGCGGCCCACCCCATCCTCCGTACGAGCGCGGGATGCAACCTGATCTCCTTCGGGTCTCTGGCGGAGCCCGTCAGCCGAAGCCGTTGGGGCAGAGGAAGGCTCTGATGGCGTTTGGCGCGCTCTTAAGGAGTGCCGACTCGTTCTCCAGCGAGCAGAAGTCACTGCCGATCTCGGCGTTGACGAATCGGGTCGCGTTCCGCTTCGCGATCAGGTCGATGCCGCCGACGCTCGGGGAGTCGAGTTCGGCCGCCACCCAGTAGCCCACGCACCGCTTGCGGGCGACCCTGGCGTCCTGCGGCAGGCCGCCGTTCAGCGTGGCGGCCTGCCGCAGGATCGAGCTCGCGGACGCGCACGGGACGCCGGTGGCCGAGCGATGTGTGGTGGGGGACGCGCTCGCCTTCTCCGTTGTGGCGGGCGTTTCCTCGGGGGTCTCCGTCTCCTCAGGGGTCTCGCTCGTGCTGGTCGTCTCCTCGGGAGTCGGGGTCGGGGCCTCCGTCGTCTCCTCGGGGGTCGGGGTCGCGCTCGTGTCCGGCGTCAGGTTCTCCGCGGGTGTGGACGTGGGAGGGTCGCTCAGGCTCCGGAGTGCCGCCGGTATCCCCTCTGAGCCCACCCAGACCAGCGCGCCGATGGCCACGACCGTCGCCAGGGCGGCGGCGGCCGGCCACCACGGCACGCGATTGGCCGGCGGTGATACCGGCGGCGGCATGACGACCGTGCCCGACCTCGGTGGGGGTGGCGTGGGGGTCGTGCCCGACCTGGATGGGGGCGGCATGACGATCGTGCCCGCCGTGAGTGGGGTCGTGCCCGATTTGAGGGCGGTGAGCTGGGCGAGCAGCTCGGCCGCGGTGGGCCGGGCCGTCCTGCCCTTGGCGAGCGCGCTTCGTACCAGGTCGCGGACCTGCGTGGGCACCCCGGACAGGTCGGGATCGACGCTCATGACGCGGTAGGCGAGGACGTCGGGGGCTCCGGTGCCGAATGGCGGGCGCCCCGTCGAGGCGTACGCCATCAGCGCGCCCCAGGCGAAGACGTCGGCGGCGGCGTCCGCCTCGTCACCCCGGTACTGCTCCGGGCTGATCCAGCCGGGTGTACCGATCAGCGCGCCGGTGCCCGTGAGGCCGCTCTCGTCGAGGGCTCGGGCGATGCCGAAGTCGAGGACCTTCGCGCCGGAGTCGGAGAGGATCACGTTCCCGGGTTTGAGGTCGCGGTGCACGATGCCGGCATGGTGGATGTCGGTGAGCGCTTCGGCGATGTCCACGCCGAACGAGAGCAGCTCGTCCGGCGGCAGTGGCGCGTTCTCCTGCACGTACGTACTGATCGTCGGGCCGGGGACGAACTCGGTGGCCAGCCAGGGAGGCATCGCGGCGGTGTCGGAAGCCACCACCGAGACCGTGCAGCGCCCGCGTACCCGGGACAGGAGATCGACCTCGCGGACGAAGCGGGCAAGAAACTGCGGATCGGCGGCTAATCCCGGATGGATGACCTTGACCGCGACCCGGGCTCCGTCGTCCGCGACCCCCGCATAGACCACGCCCATGCCGCCGGCGCCCATCCGGCCCACGATCCGGTACGGACCGATCGCCTCGCGCTCGTCCTTCACCAGGGGGCCGAAGCCGCCGGGGTCACTCATCGAGGCTCCGCTCGCCGGATCATCGCAACGGCAATGATCCTAATGACAGGTGCCCGGGTGTGTGCGCTCGCCCTCGGAGCGTGATCGTCGGAGGGGCGACCGCGAGCGGAGTCGGCATCCGTCTAGATCAATTCCGGGTAATGTGCCGGACATGCGGCGATTGATCACATCCCGTGGGCTATGGCTCGCGCTTTTGGCGGCCGTGGCGGCAGCGGCGGTCGTGGTGATCGCGCGCTCTCGACGGGGCCCGGTCCAGCGGGAGGAGGTGGCTTCCGATTCCTTTTCGATTCCGACCCGGGGTTCGGTTCCGACCGGGGGTTCGGTTCCGACCGGGGGTTCGGTTCCGACCGGGGGTTCGGTTCCGACCGGGGGTTCGGTTCCGGCCCAGAGCGAGAAAGCGCAGTGGCCGCCGGCTCCGATCCTCGGCACTCCCACCGCTGCGGATCTCCAGCGCTATGGCGCCGAAAAGCCCTCCCTCTTCGACCGCCCCGAGTTCACCAGGTTCTTCGAACGCGGCGAGCCAAGGGAGCCGCTGGACGATGCCACCCGTCGCCGCCTGACTCGTTGGGCCGTCGCCGGATTCGCGATTCTCATGCTGGCTCTCGGTACTCAAGTCCTTGAATCCGCGGTCTTCTCCGAGCCCTCATCTGACGTGAGTTGGGGGCCATGCCTTGAGAGCACCTCGGACAGCGGTACGGCCTGCACGTTCGCCGGAAACGAGGAGGAGCACGGTCCGGACGCCGATTACGTGTCCCAGCAGTCGGCGGAGCGTGAGGAAACGCAGGTCCGTCCCGACGCGGACTGCCGGCCCGTGGGCGCCGAACCGCGCGTACGGAAAATCGACGCGAAGGTCAAGGGGGCAGTGGACCGGCAGTGGCAGCGCATCGAGGACTGGCTGAAGACCAACGCTCCCCGGAGTTATCGCACGCTCGGTAAGCCCGGAAACGCGAAAACCATCGCGGCCGCGGAGGCGTATATGGGAATGCGATTCCCCGACGCTCTGCGGGCCTCACTGCTGCGGCATGACGGAGCCGTCTACCTCAAGGACACTTGGCCCTTCGGCTTCCTGGGCAACTCGAACATGAGCGTCCGGGAAATGCGTGACACGTGGCGAGAGCTGTGCGACATCGACAGCGAGGAGGAAGGTGATGGGGAATTCTCCGATCCACGATCGGAATGGTGGGACGGGCGAATGATCCCTGTCGACGCCGACGGAGGGGGCGACCATCTGGTGGTCGACTCGGCGCGTAAGGACATCGGCGAAACCGATCACGAGGGTTCCATGAACTTCACGCCTGGAGGCGTCCGGATCCGCTCCTTCTACGCCCTGCTGAAGACCACCGCCGACGCCCTGGAGAAGGGCGGATCCATCGGCTACTGGAAGCCGAAGGTAGTCGACGGAGGGCTCAACTGAGACCTCCTCTGAGCGCCTGAGACGATCGATGCGCCCGGTGCGGGCGTGATCGGTAGAGTCGCGCACTATGGGTGTTCTCGTCGATTACTTCACCGTGGACTCCGAGCAGTCCGCCCGGCTGGCCCTGTCCGGTGGGCCGGCGGCGTTGAATCTGCCGTACGTCGACTGCAAAGGCTGGCTCGACGAGCTCGACACGCTGGCCGCCGAGCTGAGCGGACGTGACCTCAGCGAGTTCGGTGACAGCAAGGTCGTCATCGACGACGGTGAATCGGCGGGCGTCGAACTGGCGGCGCCCGAGACCACCGCCGCGCTCGCCGCAGTGGACGATGCGCGGCTGCGCGAGTACGCCGAGGCGGAACTGCTCGACGAGTTCGAGGTCGAACGCATCACCGGCCTGCGGGACCTGGCTCGCGAGGCGGTACGGCTCAACCAGGGGATGTACCGCTGGTCGTGCGTCTGAGCGCCTCGAACAGCTCCTCGCGGAGCGCGGGCGGCAGTTTCCGGCCCAGCTCCGAAGGGCTCACCAGCCGGTGGTCGTCGTTGTACTTGAGAGCCCTCTCCGCGAGGAACTCCAAGCTGAAGCGGGCCTTCTCCCGGTGACGTGGGTCCGGCCAGCGCTCCACCACAGGCAGTGCCGCCTCCACCCGCGCGCTGACCCGGTCGAGGAGCGCGTAGCCGGGCAGGCCGGGAAAACGCTGGGCCCGCAGGTCGATGTGTTGGAAGGCGACGCCGTCGAGCTCCGCGCCGGTGAAGTCGTTCCCGGTGAAGTCATTGCGGTCCCTGCCCAGTGCCGCCTGGTCGTGGGTCGGACGGCCCCAGAAGTTGACATCCCGCACGCGGCCGAGAAAGACGCAGTCGACGAATTCGGCTTCGGACGTGGACGTCTGGTCCCTCAGCCGGGACCCGTCGAACACGCACCTCTCGAACCGGACGTTGCCGAAGAAGGTGAGCGGCGCGAATCGGGTGCGGCGGAACACGCAGTCGCGGAAGACCGACTGCGGCCAACGGGTGCGGTTCCACGACCCGCGCACGGCGGTGGCCCCCATCGACAGTTGTTCGAAGGTGGTGCCGGAGAAGTCGCAGCTTTCGAACCGGCTGCCGTGGGCGCTGAAGGAGACGAAGCCAATCCCGGAGAAGTCCACGCCCACCAGCAGCGCCTTGTCGAAGGTCACACTGGACACTCCGGCAGGAAGGTTGAAACGCTGCGCACGTAGTGTTCCGCGGGCGAGCCACGCGGGCTGCCACTTGTCCGGGCTCGGCTGGAGGCTGAACCGCTCGGACGCGCTCATGTCGGCCGCCGGCGTTCTGGGAGCTCGTGATCACGCATGCGCGGAGTCTCGCAGCCCGATCCGACAAAACGGCCTGCGGAACCCGTACAAAGGGGTGACGCGGCCTGGCGCAAGCGACGCACCACCCATCCCCGAGTCGGAATATTTCCGCAAATGGCCCGGCTGACCGAGGCATGATTCTTGTGACCGGTGCCACCGGCAACGTCGGACGGCAGGTTATCGCCCAGCTTGTGTCCGCCGGCGCCCCTGTGCGGGCGCTGGTGAGAGGCGGTCAGCAGTCTCGGCTCCCTGAGGGGGTTGAGGTGGTCGAAGGTGATCTGTCCAGGCCGAGCACTCTGAAGGAGGCGCTGGCGGAGGTCGAGACGGTGTTCCTGATCTGGCCCTTCCTCACCACGGACGGTGCCTCCGCCGTACTCGACGTGGTCCAAGAGCGGGCCCGACGCGTCGTCTACCTCTCCTCGTCGGGGGTGAACGACGAGGCCGAGCGGCAGAGCGACCCGATCAACCAGCTCCACGCCGACATGGAGCGCCTGATCGAGGAGTCCGGTCCGCAGCGGACGATTCTGCGGGCGAACACCATCGCTTCCAACACTCGTGGGTGGGCCGAGCAGATCCGTGGCGCGGGTGTCGTGCGTGGTCCTGACATCGCCGCCACCGCGGTGATCGATCCGCGAGACATCGCCGCCGTGGCGGTACGTGTGCTGATCGAGGATGGGCACGCGGGTGCGACATACGTGCTGACCGGTCCACAGGTGGTGAGCAGGACCGAGCAGGTACACGCCATCGGGGAGGCGATCGGCCGCCCGTTGCGTTTCGAGAAGGTGCCCGTAGAGATCGCCCGGCAGCAGATGCTCGCGGACGGCAGGCCGCCGGCCCTGGTAGAGGCCCTGCTGGCCAGTGCCGAAACGCGGCCTCACTCAGCACTGATCACCTCCACCGTGGAAGAGGTCACCGGAACTCCGGCGCGTACATTCCGAGACTGGGCCTTCGACCACACCGACGACTTTCGCTGAGCGAGCGAGCGAGCGAGCCGGCGAGCGGGCTGGGCTGCCGTCCGACGGTAGGGAAGCCTTAAGGATTCCGTAAACGGGTCGCGCCACGCTGAAGGCAGGTGAAGACGGCGGGACCGGACGGACCCGCCCAGCCCTCAAAGGAGTGAGACAGATGGCGAGCAGGCTGGTCGTTTCGACGTTCGTGTCGTTGGACGGTGTCATGCAGGGCCCCGGCGGTGTCGGCGAGGACGATTCCCACGGCTTCCAGCACGGCGGATGGCTGCCCCCGCACGTGGACGAGGGGTTCGGCCGCATCATGAACGACCAGCTCGAGCGGGCGGACGGGATGCTGCTGGGCCGCAGGTCGTATGAGATCCTCGCCTCGTACTGGCCCAACGTGCCGGACGAGGAGGGCGGCGCCAAGATCAACAGCATGCCGAAATACGTCACCACCAGGACGCCGATGACCGCCGAGTGGCGCAACACCCAGGTCTTGGTGGGCGAGGCCGCCCAGACGGTCGCCGAGCTCAAGCGGCGCACCGACGGCGAGATCCTCGTGCAGGGCAGCAGCGACCTGATGCGTACGCTGCAGGAGGCCGAGCTGGTCGACGAGTATCGGCTGCTGATCTTCCCCGTCGTCCTCGGCCAGGGCAAGCGGCTCTTCGCCGAAGGCACCGCGCCGGCTGGGCTGAAGGTCACCGGGTCGACCACCACCGACGCCGGCGTCATCTACGTCACCTACGAGTGGGCGGGCAAGCCCTCCTACGGCTCTGTCGCATAGCAGAAGTCAGATCTCCCTCGTCACCTGCTGTGCTGTGATTTTTCCGGAAAGTGTCCCTTTCGCGCCCGCGTGGTGATGCAAAACCCCCAATTTGGTCTTCCACGTGGGCGCCGGGATGCGACCGCTCTCACAGAAGCAGTGGACCGAGAGAGAGGTCGTGCATCACCTTGATGCCTGGCGCGTGGACCCCATCGACCCCTGAACCACTGGCGTCGGTATCCGTAGAACCGCTGCTCACCAGGGACTACGACGCGGATCCCGCGCTCGTCCATGACCGCCTGCGCGCCAAGTACGGGCCGGTCGCGCCGGTGGACCTGCTCGGGGTGCCCGTGTGGCTGGTCCTCGGGTACGCCGAAGTGCTGCGGGTCATGAAGAACGAGGGCGACATCTGGAGCAAGCGCCTGGACAACTGGCGGGCGAGGGTGGAAGGCGCGTTGCCACCGGACTGGCCCGTGCTTCCCGCGTTCGAGCTCAACAGCGTGGCCTTCCAGGACGGGATGACGCTGCACCGGCTCCGCGACACGTGGACCTCGGCGCTCGCGCCCTTCCAGGACCGCGGTCACCCTCAGGCGCAACTGCTGGAAGATGCGATCAGGCGATATGCCGACGACCTCATCAGTTTGCTGGCCGAAGGCGAATCCCGTACCGGATGGGCGGATCTGTCCGCACAGTACGCACGACCGCTCCCGTTGATGGTCGCCAACCGGCTCTTCGGCTTCGAGACCGCGCGTGGCGATGACGTGGTCATGGACACCTGGCGGGTGCTGGACGCCGGTCCCGAGGCGGCCGCGGCCTCGCAGCGGTTGTTCGCCGCGATGATGGAGCTGTCCACCGCCAAGATGAGCCGCCCCGGGAACGACCTGCCTTCCTACATGCTCGCGGCCAATCCCGACTTCACCGTCGAAGGGCTGTCCCGGGAGCTCCTCATGCTGCCGGGGGTCGTCGGCGACATGACCGGGGGTCTGATCTGCAACACGATCCTCGAGGTGATGACCAATCCGGAGGTGCGGTCGGGCCTGTCCGCGGGGACGATCGAGGAGACCGTGAACCGGGTCGCGCTGGCCAACCCGCCGATGGCCAACCTCACGTTCCGCTTCCCGACGGCGGATGTGCGGCTGGGGCGCTTCGTCATCGCCGCGGGTGATCCCGTCATGTTGTCCGTCGCCGGCGCCCACAGCGATCCGTTGTTCGGCAGCGCGATCGACCGGGATGCCATCCGCAGCACCCGCGCCCACCTGGCATGGGGCGCGGGGCCGCACGCCTGCCTCGCTCGGCTGCTGGCCACCCGCATCACCACCATCGCCGTGGAGCGGCTTTTCGATCGCCTCGACAGGCTGCGGCTCGCGCTGCCCGCCGACCAGCTCCCGTGGCGTTCCTCCCCCTTCATGCGGGCGCTGCGGTCCCTGCCGGTCGAGTACGAACTCGCCCACGCCCCGGCGAACACCGAACCGGCAGCGTCGGCGGATACGGTCACCGTGGATGAGGAGCCGCCCCGCTCCGCGCTGTGGCGTTTCCTGCGCGGGCTGCGCGGATCACGGAAATAGTCCCCATTAGGGTAGGCGGCGCACTCCCGTAGTCGATCATGTGGCGTAGGAAGGCGACCCATGCCCCGGTGGCGTTACCTGCGATGGTGGCTGGCCGCACTGGCGGCCTGCGTCTTGAGCTTCCTGGTCCTGTGGCTGCCGATGCTCTTCAAGGCCGAGGCGGCGATCGGCTGCGTCGGCTATGGCCCTCTTCCGTTCGGCCTGGCGGAGGTGTGGTCCGAGCTCGAATGGATGTGGCTCCATCTCCGTGAGCCCGTGGCGTACTCGTTCGAGGGGGGTCTGGCCCTGAACGGTCTGCCGACGCTGAGCGTCTTGCTGGCGACCGCGGTCTCCGCCTGGGCGGGGCGGCGGCTCGGCGCGTTGGCGGGGGTGCTGGCCGCTCTGGTCGCGGCGGTGGTCGCGCTGGACTGGGCGTTCATGGCGATGTCGTACGTCATGATGCTCGGCTGCGCAGGCTCGGCGGGGGTGCTGCCGTGGTTGGTGTGGCGCCTGCTGCCGATGCTCGGGTACAGCAGCGCGACCGTCATGCTGGTCGCGGGCATGCGGGTCCGGCGGCGAGCGGAGCGGGTTCTCTAGCCGCACGGAAAGCGTGCAAATCGCTGTAAAAAGCGAATTATTGACCATATCTGTACGAAGTTCACATCGCGCTCCTTGCGCGGCCCCTGCGGGCCTCTGGCACCCGATTCGCCTCGCGTGTCCGTTTTCTCCGATCATGTGTTTGTTTGTCTTTTTTGTGGGGCAGGTGGAGACCGGTTGTTCCAGGCGAGTCGGGAGGGCAAGGAGCGCTGGTCATGAAAGACAAAGTTCAGATGGGGCTGGCCATCGCCGCGGGCTACTACCTCGGCCGACGCCACAAGCTGCGTTGGGCGACCACGTTGGCCGTGGCCGGGGTGCTCAGCCGGTTGCGCGGCCAGGGAGGCCTGCTGTCGCAGGGGATCAAGATGCTCGGTTCGTCGCCTGAGATGGACAAGCTCACCGGCCGCCTGCGTGGCGAGCTGATGGACGTCGGCAAGGCGGCAGCCGTGGCCATGACGAGCAGGCAGCTCGAATCGCTGACCTCGAGGCTGCACGAGCGGGCCGAGGGTCTGCGCCATCCGGGCACGCCTGAGGAAACGGCCGAAGACGAAGAGGACTACGAAGAGGGCTACGAGGAGGAAGAGGAAGAGGCGCCAGAGGAGGAACCGCCCAAGCCGGCACCACGGAGAAGGAAGCCCAAGGCCGAGCCCGCCCGCGCCGCGCGACCGGTCACGAGGACACGGAGGCGAGCTTGATGGCTCAGGTATCGAAGGCTCGGCCCATCAAGAAGGTCACTGAGGCCCTGCCGACAGACGTCAAGAAGGTCGCGGAGGCCCTGCCGACCGAGGCGCTCACCCAGGAGCTCAAAAACCTCGCACAGGCCTTCATCGAGCGAGCGCTGCAGTCCGTAAGTGACAAGGTCGAGGACATGGCGGGCCGGCTCGCCGATCCGGCGGCAGGCGGCGGAGTTTCCGGCCTGTTCAGCGCGCTCACCGGATCGGATGAATCTGGCGGCAAGTCCGTCAAAGGTTCGATGCTGGGTGGCGCGGCCAAGGGGGCACTCAAGGGCCTGTTCGGCGGCATGGGCAAGGGGACCAAGAAGCTACGGTTCGTCAACATCGCCGAAACGCTCGACATCGGCGCTCCCGTACGGGTCGTCTACAACCAGTGGACGCAGTTCCAGGACTTCCCGACCTTCATGAAGAAGGTGGAGCACGTAGAGAGCGAGAGCGACGAGAAGCTGTCGTGGAAGACACAGGTCTTCTTGTCCCATCGCAACTGGGAGTCGGACATCGTCGAGCAGGTGCCCGACGAACGGATCATCTGGCGATCCAAGGGACCCAAGGGCTACGTCGACGGCGCTGTGAGCTTCCACGCCATAACCCCCAACCTGACCCGGGTCCTGCTCGTACTCGAATATCACCCGCGCGGACTGGTGGAGCACGTCGGCAATGTCTGGCGTGCGCCGGGCAGGCGTGCACGGCTGGAGTTCAAGCACTTCAGGCGGCATGTCATGACGCAGACCATGCTGCATCCCGAGGAGATCGCCTCCGGCGGCTGGCGCGGTGTGATCCACGACGGTGAAGTCGTCAAGGACCACGAGACCGCGGTCCAGGAGGAGGAAGCCGCGCAGGAGGAGGAAGAGGAACGGCCGGAAGAGGAGCCGGAGGAAGAAGCGGAAGCGGGAGAAGCGGAAGCGGGAGAAGCGGAAGCGGGAGAAGCGGAAGCGGGAGAAGCGGAAGCGGGAGAAGAGGAAGCGGGAGAAGCGGAAGCGGGAGAAGAGGAAGAGGAACTGCCGGAGGACGAGTACGAGGAGGAGGAAGAGCCCGAGGAAGAAGAGGAAGAAGAGGAAGAAGAGGAGGAGCCGGAGGAAGAAGAAGAGGAAGAGGAGGAGGAGGAAGAAGAGCCGCCTCGCGCGGCCTCTCGGAGACGGGGGCGCGCCAAGGAGCCACCGGCGCGGCCGGTTCGGCGCAGAGCCGGTACCCGGACGACGTAACCCGGGACGGCGTCCGCGAAGACCGGCGGGGCAGCGTCGCCAGAGACCGGCGGGACAGCGTCCTCGAAGAGCGGCGGGGCAGCGTCCCCGAAGAGCGGCGGGCGGCGTCCGCCAAGACCGAGGGAGAAGTAATGACCGTGCAACCCGCGACAGGCGGAATAGCCGACCGTCCGTCTCCGTCGGGCCTGGCCGACGTCATCGACACGATCCTCGACAAAGGTCTGGTCATCGACGCCTACGTCCGGGTCTCACTCGTGGGCATCGAGCTGCTGACGATCGACGCGCGCATCGTCGTGGCCAGCGTGGACACCTACTTGCGCTACGCCGAGGCCGTGAACCGGCTGGACCTCGAGGAGTCCGGGGGAGAAGGGCTGCCCGAGATCATGCAGAACATGACGCAGGGCAAGGGCAAGAACGTCGCCCAAGGAGCCCTGGAAGCGGCAGGGGAGAAGCTGAGCGACTTCGTCGGCGAGCTCGGCGAGAAACAAGAGACGCGCAGCCGGCGGCAAGAGCGAGAGGAGCGGTGAAATGGCGCAATCCGCGAAGGCCGCCGGTCAGGATGTTCCCGAGCAGGTCACCAAGAAGACCGGCATCTACATCTACGGTCTCGTACCCGAGGACGTCGAGGTGTCCAGCGATGCGCAGGGCGTAGGGGACGAATCTGCGGAGATCAGGCTGATCCGGCACGGCGAGATCGCCGCTCTGGTGAGCGACGTCGCGCTCGACCGCCCGCTCGGCACCCCCGACGACCTGTTCCGGCATGGGGCCCTGCTCGATGCCACCGCCGCCGAGGTGCCCGTCATCCCGCTCCGCTTCGGCTCGGTGATGACGAACGAGGAATCCGTCGTCGAGGAGCTGCTGACGCCGCACCACGATGAGTTCCGCAGCGCGCTGGATGAGCTGGAGGGACGGGCCGAGTACGTCATCAAAGGACGCTACGTCGGCCAAACGCTGTTCCGTGAGGTGCTGAGCGAGGTCCCGGAGGCCGAGCAGTTGCGTGAGCAGATCCAGGGGCAACCGGAGGATCTGACGCGGAACGCGCGGATCCGGCTCGGAGAGCTGATCAACCAGTCGGTCGTGGCCAAACGCGAAGCCGACACGCAGTCGCTGACCGAGGAGGTGAGCCCGCTCGCCGCCCTCACCGTCATCCGGGAGCCCTCTCACGAACAGGACGCCGTTCACGTGGCCGTACTCATGGAGACGGACCGGCAGGAGGAGCTGGAGCGGGTGGTGAACGAGTTCGCCGATCGCTGGTCCGGCCGGGTTGAGATGCGCATATTGGGCCCGCTGGCACCGTACGACTTCATCACCGCGCGGACTCAGGAGTGATGACGGATGGGGCTGATCGGCCTGATCTTCGGCTGGCCGCTCGCGCCGGTCAAAGGGGTGATCCGGCTCGGCGAGCTGATACAGGAGCAGGTGGAGCGGCAGACGCATGACCCTGCGGTGGTCAGGCGCCGGCTGGAGGAGATCGAGCAGTCCAGGGCCGCCGGCCTGATCTCCGAGGAGGAAGAGGCGCTGGCGATGAAGCAGACGCTCGAATCGATGATCGGCGAGCCCGGCCAGGCTGTCGTGCCGACAGGTGAGGAAGAGGAAGAGGAGGGGTGATCGCATGCCTGTCAGGCGCAGTGTCCGCGAAGAGCGGCCGGCCGGCAGCCAGGCACCAAGGCGCTCAGGGGAGGAACCCGACGAGAGACGGACGGAACCACGTCAGAAACGCCGCCCACGCGGCCTGTCAGTGGCGGACGTCGGCGAAGCCGGTTTGGAGCACATCGCCGATCTGGTCGCGGGTGAGCCGGAAGGCATCACGATGGTGAAGCCGGTCGAGCGCGGCTGGGTGGTGAACGTGGAGGTCCTGGAAGACCACCGCATTCCCTCCTCCGGCGACATTCTCGCGCTCTACGAGGCCGAATTGGACCCGGAGGGAAATCTGCTGTCCTACCGGCGGATCCAGCGGTACCGGCGGGGCAGCGGCACCAACGCGGAGGGCGGTTCGCGATGACCGAGCCCGGCTCTGTGATGCGCCAGTCCAACGCCCCCGCCGGGCGGCTGTCCAACCACGAGCCGGCGAACCTCGGCGACATCCTGGAACGGGTACTCGACCGAGGCATCGTGATCGCGGGAGACATCCGCGTGAACCTCCTGGACATCGAGCTGCTGACCATCAAGCTCCGGCTGATCATCGCCTCGGTCGACACCGCCAGGGAGATGGGGATCGACTGGTGGGAGCACGACCCATGGCTCAGAGGGCAGGATCAGGAGCTGCGCGAGGAGAACCGCAGGCTCCGGCGACGGCTCGCCGCCGCGGAGGAGGGCGCCGCACTGCCGCGCGGACCGACCGCGGAGGTCGAGTACGTCGATGAGCGAGCAGCCGAAGTGGACGAGCATGATGAATGACGAGTGTGATGAATGACGCGGGCACTTACCTGTACGCGGTCACCCGCGACGAGGGTGTCACCCTTCCCGAAGACTTGAAGGGTGTGGCCGGCGAGGGGGTGCGCGCGATCACGCACGCCGGTCTCGTCGCGTACGTGAGCACGGTCCCGCTGGACCGGTTCGGCGAAGAGCCGCTGCGGCGGTCCATGGAAGACCTGGACTGGCTGGGCGAGACCGCTCGGGCGCACCATCGCGTGGTGGAGGCGGTGGCGCGGACGACGCCGACGGCCCCGGTCCGTCTGGTCACGGTCTACAGCGGCGAGGACCAGATCCGGGAGCTCCTGGACCGGCGGCATGACGATTTCGCCGAGACACTCGGGCGGATCGCCGACCGGCAGGAGTGGGGGGTGAAAGCGTACGTCGATCCGGCCGCGCCGCCGCCCGCCGAAACGGGGGCGGAGAGCGCGACCAGTCCGGGACTGGCGTACCTCAAGAAGCGGCAGGCGAGTCTGCGCAGCCGTGAGGAGACCTGGCGCCAGGCCGCCGCGCGTGGGGAGCACATCCATGACGTCCTCAAGTCCGTGGCGGTCGCCAGCCAGCGGCATCGCCCCCAGGACCCGCAGCTGTCCGGCCGCGCGGAGTGGATGATCCTCAACGGCGCCTACCTGGTCGATCTCGACCGCGGCGCGGAGTTCGCGCGGGTCGTCGACGGGCTGCGGGGCGAGGGAATCGACGTGGAGCTCACCGGTCCGTGGGCGCCGTACTCCTTCGCCGCCTTCGCCGAGACACCGGAGAGGCCGGGAGGGGGGACCGGCGATGACGCTTGATGAGCCCCGCGGCGCCGTGCTCGCCCGGGAGGACCGGCTGCCGCCCGAACGCGTGGCGCTGGTGGACCTTCTCGACCGGCTGCTGGCGGGCGGGGTCGTGGTGAGCGGGGACCTCGTCCTGTCCATCGCGGACATCGACCTGGTGCGCATCTCCGTACGCGCACTGATCATGTCGGTCCGGAGCACCGATGAGGAATGACCTGGAAAAGGCGTCATCGGTGCGGAAGGTGCCGTCGAGGCGGCTGCGTATCGAGACCGACGCCGAGGCGGTGGAGCGCGACCTGTCGCGTCTGGTGCTCACCCTGGTCGAGCTCGTACGTCAACTCGTGGAGCGTCAGTGTGTGCGCCGGATGGAGCAAGGGGACCTGTCGGACGAACAGATCGAGGCACTCGGCGTGACCTTGATGCGGCTGGAAGCGGCGATGACCGAAATGTGCGACAAATTCGGCCTGTCGCCCTCCGACCTCAACATCGACCTCGGACCGCTCGGAACGCTGCTTCCCCGGGACTAGCTGTCGGCGAGGACCTGCGCCAGCGCATGGGATGCCTGGCGGATCATGCCGGGATTGGTCTCCCAGTAGTACGGCAGCGCCATCACCGCCTGGGCGAGCGCCCAGCCGCGTCCGCGCACCCAGGAGGCGTCATCGACGCCGAGTTCGCGCCGGAATCGGCGTCGACTCTCACCGGCGAACACGTTCCACGCGGGCTGGAGGTCGCAGGCGGGGTCGCCCACGTTGAGGCCGCCGAAGTCGATGACCGCCGACAGACGGCCGTCGACGACGAGCAGGTTGCCCGGCAGCAGATCGCCGTGCAGCCAGACCTCCGGGCCGTCCCAGGCCGGGGCGTCGAGCGACTCCTGCCACGAGCGGAGCGTGGCGTCGCCGTCGATTCGGTCGCCGAGCTGGGCGATCGCCTGACGAACAGACGTGTCGCTCTCCGCGAGCGGTCCGCCTCGGCTGTGCGGGGAGCGCGGGGGCGCACCGGCCGTGGTGACCTGACGGAGCGCGGTCACGAACGCCGCGAGGTCGACGGCTGCCTGGTCCAGGTCGTCGATCGTGCCGTTGGCGTTCGCGCCGGGCAGCCACTCGTACACCGACCAGTCGTAGGGATAGCCCTCGGCCGGCCGCCCCATGGCCAGTTGCACCGGAAGCGCGAGGGGCAGGTGCGGCGCGAGCTTGGGCAGCCACTCCGCCTCCTTCGCCGCCTGCTTGGTGGCCCACCCGATGCGCGGAAGCCGAGCGACCAAGTGGTCACCGAGGCGGTAGATGTCGTGATCGGTTCCGTACGAGTCGACCGGCGCGATCGGCAGCTCGGCCCAGCGTGGGAACTGCCCGGCGAGCAGGTGGCGCACGAGGGCGACGTCGGTCTCGATCTCGTCGGCGTGCATTTTGGTCGCTCTCATCGCCGTCATTCTTGGTGAACCGCCTTGACCGTCGCAACGGAGTTTCGCCGGCAACGGCCGGGACCGGCCCGGCCGTTGCCGGCGAAAGTCAGGCTGAGGTGAGTACAGCGGGGTCCTCAGCGGTGGTGGCGGTGGTGTCCCGTTCGGGCCGGCGCAGCACGGTCAGCGCCACGATGAAGGCGGCCACGAGCAGCGCGGCGGAGATGGTGAAGGCCACGTGATAGCCGCCGGTCAGCGCGACCGCCTGACTCTGCCCGGCGGACAGCAGATCCTCGGTACGGGAGGCGGCCAGCGTGGACAGCACCGCGACACCGATCGCCATGCCGACCTGCTGGGTGGTGTTGAACAGCCCCGAGGCCAGGCCCGCGTCGTCGGCCTTGGCGCCGGACATGCCGAGCGTGGTCAGCGCCGGCAGGACCAGGCCGCCACCGGCGATGAGCAGCATGACCGGGAGCAGGTCGGTGACGTAGTTCGCGGTCACCGGGACGCGGGTGAGCCAGCCCATCGCCGCGAACAGGAGGGCCAGGCCGACCAGCAGGACGCGGCGGGCGCCGAAGCGGGTGTTGAGCCGGGCGGAGACGAACAGCGACACGGCGCCGATGGCCACCGCCGCGGGCAGCATCGCCAGGCCGGTGCCGAGCGCGCTGTAGCCGAGGACCTTCTGCATGAAGAGCGCGACAATGATCTGGAAGGCGAACATGGCCGACAGCGCCAGCATCTGGACCAGGTTGGCGCCCGAGACGGTACGCGAACGGAAGATCCGCAGGGGCATCAGCGGCGTTCTGGCGGTCGCCTGACGGATGACGAAGGCGGCGAGCAGAGCGAGGGATACCGCGCCGAGGCCGAGGGTGTGCGCGGCGAGCCAGCCGTACTCCTCGATCTTGACCACCGTGTAGATGCCCAGCATCAGACCGCTGGTGACCAGGACGGCGCCGATGACGTCGGCCCCGGCGGCGAGTCCGGCCCCGCGGTCGCCCGGCAGCGCCCGGATCGCCAGCGCGATGGTGGCCAGGCCGATCGGCAGGTTGATGAAGAAGATCCAGTGCCAGCTGAGCGCATCGGTGATGACCCCGCCCAGAACCTGACCGATCGAGGCGCCGGCGGCGCCGGTGAAGCTGAAGATGCCGATCGCCTTGGCGCGTTCCGCGGGCTCGGTGAACAACGTCACCAGGATCCCGAGAACGACCGCGGAGGCCATCGCGCTGCCCACGCCCTGGAGGAACCGGGCGGCGATCAGCAGGCCGGGCCCGGTCGCCGCGCCGGCCAGCAGCGAAGCGGCGGTGAAGACCGCGTTTCCGGCCAGGAACATGCTTTTACGGCCGATGAGGTCACCCAGTCGTCCGGCCAGGAGCAGCAATCCGCCGAAAGCGATCCCGTACGCGTTGACGATCCAGCTGAGCCCGGCGGGCGAGAAGCCCAGATCCCGCTGCATGGCCGGCATCGCGACGGTCACGATGCTGCCGTCCAGGACCGTCATCAGCATCGCGGCGGACAGCACTATGAGCGCCGGCCAGCGCGATGGTTGGGGGGAAGGTGCGGTATATGACATGGCCATCTCCTGCTCGAAAGGCGAACAAGAGGAACCATAACAGATAGTCCCGT
Source organism: Nonomuraea sp. NPDC049750 (assembly GCF_040659625.1). Taxonomy (NCBI): domain Bacteria; kingdom Bacillati; phylum Actinomycetota; class Actinomycetes; order Streptosporangiales; family Streptosporangiaceae; genus Nonomuraea; species Nonomuraea sp. NPDC049750. The sequence goes on along the minus strand of NZ_JBFANB010000007.1, from coordinate 193,847 downwards.
TGTAGACGATATGCCTCGGACCTTTTTAGCCCTTCTGCCGAGCCCTTCGAACCCCTTGCGGCGCCTCGGCGGGTGTGGCCAGATGCCCAGTCGCCAGGCGATTCATGGCCCGCAGCAGCACCTCGGCCTCGTCCTCGGGCAGCGAGGCGAGGGCCGCCCGGTGGACGCCATCGACGATGGCCTGGCTCTGCTTGGCGACCTCCGCGCCCTTCTCGGTGACGGCGATGATCCGGGCCCGCCGGTCCGTGCTGGACGGGCGGCGCTCGGCCAGGCCCGCCTTCTCCAGGGCATCGACGGTGACCACCATCGTGGTCTTGTCCATGTCGCCGAGCTCGGCGAGCTGGATCTGCGTGCGCTCCTCTTCCAGAGCGTGCACGAGCACGCAGTGCATCCGCGCCGTCAGCCCGATCTCCGCCAGCGCCGCCGCCATCCGGGTCCTCAGGATGTGGCCGGTGTGGTCCAGCAGGTACGACAGGTCCGGCGCGGTGCGGGAAGGGGCCATGGCAGTCATGTCGTCCAGTTTAGCAATTAGTTCCGTTATGGATTATCCCGATGCTTCGCGTCGCCCTTCCTGGCGGCTTCGGCCACGCGGCGGACGGCGCTCTTGTCGGCCTCGCCGGGTGCCCCGGAGGGCGCGAATCCCGGCGAATCACCGAGGGCCGGGTCCTGGCTGAGGATGCGCTGATGGAGGCGCTCGATCTCCGCGCCCGGATCGGCCCCGAGCTCGTCGGCCAGCCGCTTGCGCAGGGCGGCGAACGCGCCCAGCGCTTCGGCCGGTCGGCCGGCGCGGTGGCAGGCCAGCATGAGCAGGCCGGTCAGCTGCTCGTCGGGCGGCCCGGCGGTGGCCAGGTCCAGGATCTCGGGGACGAGCAGCGCGTGGTGCCCGAGCCGCAGCTCGGCCTCCAGGCAGTCGATCACCGCGGCTCGGTGCTCCGCCTGCAGCTTGGCGCGGGCGTTCGCCGCGGACTGGCCGGTCAGGCCGCTGAGCGGCTCGCCGGGCCGTAGGCCGCGGGTGCCCCACTGCCGAAGGGCGTCACGCAGGATCGGTACGGCCTGCGCGTCGTCACGCCCGATCAGCGGCCGCGCCTCGTTCACCAGGTCGCGGAAGCGGTAGACGTCGACCTGGTTCCGGTCGGCCAGCAGCCGGTAGCCGTTCTGGTACTTGGGCAGCATGTCGCCCAATTTCGGCCCGCTGGAATGTCCCAAATGAGCACGCAGGTCGCTCGCATAATGCTGGATGACCTTGCGCGCGCTGTTTATCGGCTCCGCGCCCCAGATCTTGTCGATCAGCTCCTCCATGGTGACCGGCCGGGTTCCGGCGAGCAGGAGCAAAGCCAGCATCAAACGTTGTTTTCGGTCACCGACATAAACCCGCACACCGTCCCGGTAAGCCTCCACGCCGTTCAACAATCGAAACTGCATCGGTCCACTCCTTCGTACTACGTGTATTGGATATGACTAACGGCGTTCATAGAATCCCTATGGCTGACCGACGGCGCGGCACCGAGCCGATACCCAGGCCGACCAGACAGCGGGCGGCACATGTCTCCCCGGACGGACAGGAGAGAAATAATGGGTACTGCCAAGGAAGGCCGGTCGCGGCGCGCCGAATGGTTCAAGGCGACGTTCAGCGACAACGGCGGCGGCTGCGTAGAGGTCGCGCTGGGCGAGAACGTGGTCGCGGTGCGCGACTCCAAGGACCCCGAGGGGCCTGTTCTCTATTTCAGCGGTGAGGAGTGGGGCGCGTTCCTCGCCGGGGTGTACGCGGGCGAGTTCGACCTGAGGTGATCCTGGTCCATGTCCGGTTCGCGACCTCCCGGGCGGCCTCGGGGAGTGCGCGAGGTGCCCGCTCCCCGGGGATGGGCGGACGGCCGTGCGCAAGGCGGGGTCACCGATCCGCGGCGCGGACGTCGGCGCTGATCGTGGCGAGGAACTCCCGCGCCTCGTCGCCGAAGACCGCCATCTGGGTCAGCAAGGACCACTGCCGCTGATAGACCGCGATGTCGTCGGCGTGGCCGGCGCTCAGCCTCACGTGCGCGACTTCTATCTCCACAAAAGTGTCCGCCGCGCTGCCGTCGCTCTCGTAGAGGGTGAAACCGTGCGGGGGGCAGACAAGTGCTTCTGTGTTGTGCGGTATCAAGCCGATGGAGACGTTCTCCAGCGTGCTCAGCGAGGCTATCCGGTCCAATTGGGCGAGCAGGAGTTTGGCCGATCCAGGACGGCACCGCAGCGCCGCCTCGGTAATGAGGAATTCGAAACGCCGGCTTTCCTCATACAGGGCGAGCTGCCGCTGCAAACGAGCCGCGACGGCCATGGACAGATTGCCCTCGGTGTATGGCGGGTCGAACAACGCGAAGATGCGCCGGGCATACTCGGCGGTCTGCAACAACCCCGGAATGACGGTGGGCTGGAATCCCCGCACCAGCTGTGCCTGGTCCTCCTGCTCCCGAATCTCGTCCTGAAGGTGCGCCTGCCGCTGGAGGGCGGCCCGCCAGCTGTGCATCTCGGTGAAGGCCGCCTCGGTCAGGTCGGTCAGCCATTCCCGGGTCTGACTCGACGCCTCCACCGCCTCGCCCCATGCCGTCACCTCCGGCAGCGAGGGGATCACGGTCCCTGACTCGATGCGGGAGACCTTGGACTGGCTGATGCCGACCCGGTGGGCCAGGTCGCGCCCGGAGATCCCGGCCAGGTCACGCAGGCGCCGCAGCTCTGTGGCCAGACGTTCTCGCTTGGTGCGCTGTTCCGCGCCGTCACCGTTCATCCGCTCCGCACCCTCGACAGCATCCGGCGCACCATTCTCTACGAACCAGTTTGATGCCAATTGATGATGCACTAAATCAGCTAATGTCGCACACGTCAAACCGGTGGGCGGTGCCCGGTCCTGCCCTGTTTGGGGGAGAGATGGCTGGTCCACGCGCGGGCGCGCTCACCTCGGCGGGGTAGCGGTGTGATTCACAGTGATTCAGAGGGGGCGCGACCGGCTTCGGTGAGAGCGAGATGGTGGCGCGCGCCGGGCTCGGAGCCCGGCCACCGCGTTCTGCGCGCCGCGGTGGCCGGGCAGCCAGAGGTACGCGCGCGGGCGACAACCGGTTCATGCCCAGTAGAGCGCGCCCTACGACAACTGACCAGATCTCAACTCATCCGGTGCAGCTCCCACGGGTCGTGCGCGGAGAACACCTCCACCCCGTGCACGTTCGCCAGTTCGCGCAGCCGGGCCTGGCTCGTCAGCCGCGACCCCTCGTCCACCTGCGAGTCGAGCTGCACGATGTCCATCAGCGGATGCGGTCGCGGGTCGTCTGCCGACAGCTCGCGGTGGTAGAAGTAGGCGTCACCGGCGTGCAGCAGCCACCGGTCGCCGTCCCTGACCGCCACGCCCGCATGGCCCACTGTGTGCCCGGCGAGCGGCATCATCAGGAAGTCCGGCGAGAACGTCGAAGGCCGCACCCCCTCGACCCCGTACCAGATGTCCCCGGTGCCGGGGTAGGTGACCCAGCGCGGGCCGTGCGCCCAATGGCCGGGGCGATAGCGGCGGTTCGGCGCCTCCGTCAGCGCCGCCTGCAGCTCGGCCGCCATGACGTGCACCTCGGCCTGCGGGAAGTCGGGCAGCCCGCCGCTGTGGTCGACGTCCAGGTGGGTCAGCAGGATGTGCCGTACGTCCGCCGGGTCGTAGCCGAGGGCGGCGATCTGCTGGACGGCGGTCTCCGCCGGCCGGAGCTCGGGCCCGACCAGCTCGACCCACTCGGCTTCGAGAAGCTCGCCGGGGCGCGTCACGTCGTCCAGCCCCAGCCCCGCCTCCACCAGGACCAGCCCCGAGTCGGGGGTCTCGACCAGCAGGGCGTGGCAGACGGCGGGCGCGGAGGGCAGGGACTCGGTCGAATCGATCTCGCGCATCGAGCCGAGATTCAGGTGATGGATTGTCATGTGCCCTAGACTGCGACTTGAAGCGCGGTTCAAGTCAAGTCAAGGAGCGGGCCGTGGACGAGACGTTGCTCGACATCGGTGAGGTGGCGCGGCGGTCCGGCCTGGCGCCGTCGGCACTGCGGTTCTACGAGCGCAAGGGGCTCATCACGGCCGACGGGCGCAACGGCCTGCGCCGCACGTACGTGCCGGAGACGCTCGAACGCCTGGCACTGGTCACCTGCGCGCGTGACGCCGGGTTCACGCTCACCGAGATCGCCGCGTTCCTGCGGGCCGGGCCGTCCGACGCCGTGTTGCGCGAACGGATGGCCGCCAAGGAGCGCGAGGTGGACGAGCGGATCGCGCAACTCACCCGGCTGCGCGACAGCCTGCGCCACGCGGCGGTGTGCGACCACGACCCGTTCGTGGAGTGTCCGGACTTCAAGCGGGCCATCCGCCGCGTCAGCGTCCCGTAGGCGCCCAGGGAGGTCCGTCACACGACCGTCTCGGACCCTGTGACGGTCCCGTGGCGGCTGGGGTCCTTCGGGGGAGATAGGAGGAATCCCCCTTCGGGGAGCGGACGAAGAGGGTCCGTGGTGGTCAGCCTGCGCTCACGTACTGCCTCGGTCTCAGGGCGTGGGCGCGGAGGGCGGCCAGGGCGGCGAGTTGGCCGGAGCGGGTCACTCGTACGGCGAGGTCGTCGGCGAAGGCCAGGCCGAGCGCCTTGAGCTGGGCGACCAGGTCGGTCACCGGTGTGGCGACGTCCTCAAGGCTGGTGGCGGGATGCCAGCCCTCGCCGCCGACCACCTCGGCCACCCGCTCGCGCAGCTCGGAGGGCGACATCAGCGCGCCGTCGGCGAGCAGCATGAGCGCGGCCTCACGCGCCGAGAGCTCGAACTCGTGCTCGCCCCTGGCCAGGAGCAGCTTGGTGACCGCGTCCCACATGGCCTCGGGGGAGTCGAGCAGCTGCCGGCCGTAGTCGGTGATCGACAGCCGGACGCCGGAGCGGCTGATCGCGCCCAGCTCGCGTTCGGCCAGCTCGCGCAGCCGGAGTGCCTCCGGTGAGGGGGCCAGGCGCATGGGGAGGCTGCCTTCGGAGGCGGCCAGCGACAGCAGGCCGTGCAGCGCGGGCAGCTGCTGGACCGAGACGGGAGCGTGCAGTCGCACCTCGAACGGCTGGGCCAGCTCGCGCCGGGCCGGGCCGCGGCCGAGCACCCAGCGGTTGAGCCGTTCGCCGTGTACGCGATGCAGCCAGCTGTCGCCGCCCAGCTCGGTCCGGGGCGCGGTGAGCCAGCGCTTGGTCAGCGCGCCGGGATCGACGTCGTCGCCCGAGACGATCGCCAGCTCCAGCGCCGCGGAGCAGGCGACGTGCGCGCCCAGCTCCTCGGGGCCCATGATCATGCTCCATTGGAGGTCGGGCACGTCGGGCGGGAGCACTCCGGTGGCCTCGAGCGCCACCTGGTAGGCGTTGGTGCCCGCGTCCTCGCCCTCACGGGCGTAGGTGCGCAGGATCTTGGTCGTGAGGGGCGACTCGCACAACCCGGCATAGCGCTCCAGCCCGCCGACCTGCAGCAGCCGCCCGAGCGCGCGGGCCAGCCGCTCATGGTCGCCACCGACCTTGAGCGGCAGTGTGTACCAGAGGAACTCGCAGACGTCGAGCTGCGTAACCGTCTCCAGCGGCTCCCCGCCCGTCAACCACTCCACAGCGGTCCTGGCCTCTTCGGCCAGGTCCGGCTCGGAGCGCTCCAACTCGGCGAGCAGGGCGGTGACGTCTGGTGCACTCATGCCTCGAAGTTTGCCGTATCGACCCCGGGCCTGACGATGACCGAAACCGGTGCGTATTGGGTCTTGCACTGCGACTACCCTATGAAATTAGTAAATATGGAACTGTGACCGGGTCAAATCCACCGCTTGTCGAAGAGCATCCGTGCCTTCCACTCGGTGTAGGGGATCAGCTCGGCGGACAAAACCGGATGCAGCCACCAGAAGTTGATCAGTGCCAGTAGTGCGAACGCGCCGACGGCCGCAGCCCCGAGCGTACGCCTCAACGGTACAGCCCCACCCGGTGTCTTCGCTGAGGGGCCTATCAGCAAACCCGCGCACAGCGTGATGGCCAGCACCATGAACGGCACCATCGGCACCGCGTAGAACAGGAACATCGTGCGGTTCTCGGTGATCGCGAAGTAGAACCAGGGCAGCCAGCCCATCGCGTAGGCCAGCAGCACCGCGCCCGCCCGCCAGTCCCGCGTGGCGACGTACCAGGCGATCAGGGCGATCAGCGCGGCCAGCGCGCCGAACCAGATCACCGGGGTGCCCACGCCGAGCACGGCCTCGGCGCAGTCCTTGGCGCCGCAGGCGCCGCCCTTGTTGCCCTCGTAGTAGAAGGCGACCGGGCGCAGCAGCAGCGGCCACTGCCACGGATCCGACATGTAGGGATGTGAGGTCGCCAGCCCGCTGTGGAAGGAGAAGACCTGCCACTGGTACTGCACCCACGACCGCATCGAGTCGATGACGAAGTAGATCGGGCCCGAGGAGGTGGCCTGGTCCCAGTTGCGGCCGTAGCCGGCCGCGCTGACGAACCAGCCGGTCCAGGTGGCCATGTACGTCACGAACGGGACCAGCGCGAAGGCGACCAGGCCGGTCGGCACGTCCTTGGAGAAAGCGCCGGAGTAGGGATTGCGCAGGCCGACGGCCCGCCGCGCGCCGAAGTCCCACAGCAGGCTCATGACCGCGAAGGCGGCCAGGAAGAACACCCCTGACCACTTGACCCCCATGGCGGCACCGAGGCACAGGCCCGCGGCGATCCGCCACGGCCGCAGCCCCAGCCAGGGCCCCTGCGGCGACAGCGGCGACGTCTCGTACCAGTCGACCAGCCGCTCCCGCGCCCGGTCGCGGTCGACCACCAGGCAGGCGAACCCGGCCAGCACCCAGAACATCAGGAAGATGTCCAGCAGTGCCGTACGCGACAGCACGAAGTGCAGCCCGTCGAGGGCCAGCAGGAGCCCGGCGAAGCAGCCGAGCAGGGTCGAGCGAGTCATCCGGCGGGCCACGCGGGCCAGGACCAGGATCGACAGCGTCCCGATCACCGCCGCGGCGAACCGCCAGCCGTAGGGGTTCATGCCGAACAGCCACTCGCCCACGCCGATCATCCACTTGCCCAGGGGCGGGTGGACCACGTAGGAGGCGCACTTGTCGAGCGTCGCCTCCGTGCACTTCTGAAAGATGTCGGTGTTGCCGGCGATGAGTGCCTTGTCGGCATCCTTGATCGTGACCCGCTCCACGAGCCACGTGATCAGCGAATAGCCGTCCTTGGCGTAATAGGTCTCGTCGAAGACGACGGCCTTGGGGTGGCCGAGCCCCATGAAGCGCAGCACGCCACCGAAGATGGTGATGAACAGCGGCCCCAACCAGCCCCACAACACGCTGCCACGCATCGGCGGGACCATCCGATCTCGGATGGATCGCCCCCCGGGACTGCTCTCGTCCGCCGCCGGTTGGCCACTTGACTGGCCAAAGGTTTCGTACGGGAAATCGGTCACCGCCATTCGGACATCGTACGGGCCTCAAGCCAGTGCTTACCCAGGAAACAGGGTCTTATCGGGATGCCCTGCCACAATGGCCGGGTGACAGTAAAGGGCAGGTTGGTGCTGGCAGGAGCCCCCATCGGGCAGGCGGGCGACGTTTCGCCGCGGCTGCGCGAGGTGCTCGAGAACGCCGACGTGGTGGCGGCCGAGGACACCAGGCGCCTGCGCAGGCTGGCGGGCGACCTCGGCGTGGAGATCCGCGGGCGGGTGGTCTCCTACTACGACGCCAACGAGGCCGGACGCGCGGCGGAGCTGGTCGAGACGCTCAAGCAGGGGCAGACGGTGGTGGTCATCACCGACGCGGGCATGCCGGGTGTGTCCGACCCCGGCTACCGCCTGACGCACCTCGCGGTCGAGGAGGGCATCACGGTCACCGCCCTGCCGGGCCCGAGCGCCGTCACCACCGCGCTGGCCGTCTCCGGCCTGGCCAGCGACCGCTTCTGCTTCGAGGGCTTCCCGCCGCGCAAGCCTGGAGAGCGCGCTCGCCGCCTTTCGGCGCTGGCGAAGGAGGAGCGCACGATGGTGTTCTTCGAGGCGCCCCACCGGCTCCAGAGCGCGCTGGAGGCGATGGCGGAGGCCTTCGGTCAGGAACGGAAGGCCGCCGTCTGCCGCGAGCTCACGAAGACCTACGAAGAGGTACGGCGCGGCGGCCTGGGCGAGCTGGCCGCGTGGGCGGCGGCGGGCGTCAAGGGTGAGATCACCGTCGTGGTCGCCGGTCACGTCGCGGCCGACACCGAGCCCGATATCGAGTCACTGGTCGCCGAGGTGGACCGCCGCGTGGCCGACGGGGAGCAGCGTAAGGCGGCCGTGGCCGACGTGGCCAAGGAGGCGGGTCTGCCCAAGCGGGAGCTCTACGACGCGGTTCACAGGAGATCGTCCACCCCATAGGGTGCGCATCGTGAAGAAATGGGGGATTTCCGCACAGCGGCTGGTCCCGCCCATGCAAGGGGGCGCCCTCTGGGGGTGGCTGGGGCCGATCGCGGTCGCCCTCTTCGGCGGAATACTGAGATTCGTCAGATTAAGCGAGCCGAGGGCCATCGTCTTCGACGAGACGTACTACCTCAAGGACGCCTACTCGCTGCTCAGGTTCGGCGTCGAGCGGGTCACGCTGGGCGACTCCAAGAACCCCGAGGCCGACCACCGGCTGATGGCCGGCAACCTCGACATTTTCAAGCACTGCCCGAACACGACCGACTGCGCCTCGTTCGTCGCCCACCCGCCGCTGGGCAAGTGGATGATCGGGCTGGGGGAGTGGCTGTTCGGCGTGAACCCGTTCGGCTGGCGGTTCGCCGCGGCCGTGGTCGGGACGCTGTCGATCCTCATCCTGGCCCGGCTGGCGCGGCGGATGACTCGCTCGACGATGCTGGGCTGCCTGGGCGGGCTGCTGCTCTCGCTGGACGGCCTGCACCTGGTGCTGTCGCGTACGGCGCTGCTGGACATCTTCCTGATGTTCTGGGTGCTGGCCGGGTTCGCCTGCCTGGTGGTCGACCGCGACTGGTCACGGCAACGGCTGGCCGACTGGTACGACAACTCGCCGCTCACCCCGACCGGGCCACCGCTCGGTCTGCGGCCGTGGCGGATCGCCGCGGGCCTCTGCCTGGGGGCGGCCTGCGCGGTGAAGTGGTCAGGGGTGTTCTTCCTGGTCGCGTTCGCGGTCATGAGCCTGCTGTGGGACATGGGGGCCAGGCGGGCCGTCGGGCTGCGCAATCCCTACTCCGGCGCCTTCACCAAGGACGTGCCGTCTGGGCTGGCCGCGCTCGGGCTGGTGCCCGCGCTGACCTTCGTGGCCTCGTGGGCGGGCTGGTTCGTCACCGCGGGCGGCTACGGGCGCAACTGGGACCAGGCGACGTCGTCGGGGCCGCTGTTCTTCGTCGTCGACTCGGTGCGATCGTGGCTGAAGTACCAGGTGCAGGTGCTCGGCTACCACACCGGGCTGCACGACTATCACCCGTACATGTCGGATCCGTGGACGTGGCCGGCCCTGTTCCGGCCGGTCTCCTTCTTCTACCCGACGGACCTGCCGCCTTCGGCGTGCGGGGCGGACAAGTGCTCGCAGGCGGTGCTCGGGGTGGGCACGCCCGCCCTCTGGTACGCCGCCATGCTCGCCCTGCTGGGACTCATCGCCTGGTACGTCGCCACGCGCGACTGGCGGGCCGGGGCGGTGCTGCTGACCTTCGCCGCCGGCTGGCTGCCGTGGTTCTACTACGCCATCGCCGACCAGCGGACGATGTATCTCTTCTACATGATCCCCGTGGTGCCGTTCATGGTGCTGGCGCTCGTCCTGGTCGCGGGGCTGGTGATCGGGAAGGAGAGCGCCCCACCCGCGCGCCGGGCGGTGGGGGCCGCGGTCGTGGGGGCGTTCACGCTGATCGTCCTGATCAACTTCTGGTGGCTCTACCCGGTGCTGGTCGCCGAGACGCTCACGCAGGCACAGTGGTGGGCTCGGATGCTGACGCGGGCTTGGGTCGTACCCGCGCCAAAGTGACGCCGCGGCGCAGCGTGATCGCCGCGGCGATGCAGGCCAGGGGGACCGCCGGCAGGACGTAGCGGTAGTCGAACTCCGCCGTCGCGGCGGGCGCGAGCAGCAGGCCGAACGCCCCGAGCCAGGGCAGGATCACCGGCCCGCCGAACCGGCGCCAGCGGACCACCGTGCCGTACAGGCCGATCAGCATCACGCCGCCCAGCACGATGCCGGGCAGGTAGACCACCTGCTGGTAGCCGCTCATGATCTGCGCGAAGGGCGCGACGATCTTCGTCTCGGGCGGGCCCTGCTCGTAGGTGTAGGCGTCGGTGTCCGTACGGCCCTGATAGGAGGGCCACTGGGGCAGTCGCTTGGGGTTGCCGCTGTCATCCAGCTCGTAGAACGGGATGAAGCGATACATGTTGTACGTCTTCTCGTCCGGGAAGCGCGGCCGGCCCCAGTTGAAGGCGCGGAAGAAGTCGCGCGCCACGACCTTCAGGTAGTCGCCGGGCTGCGAGGTGATCGCCCGCGTGGCGAACGCGCTGGCGGCCTCGTTGGTGATGTCGGTGAACTTCTTGCCCGCGCCCCAGCGGTGCAGCACCTCACCCGTGCCCTGGCCGTCGCCGTTGCCCTGGCCCCAGAGATACCACTGCGCGTAGTCCTTGCGCTGATTGACCGGATCGTTGATGCACAGGAGCAGCATCTGGAGCTCCCGATATTTGTCGATATGCATCTTGTTGCAATCGGCGAAAATCGCCGTGCGCATGTAAAGGATGAGCCCGTCGCTGTTGGTCATCGCGAATTTACCGAAGTTTGTTGAGAACCACCCCATGTAGGCGAGGACCGGGACCGCGCAGGCCATGATCACGGCCACGATCGCCTTCCACCCGGTCCGCTTGATGAGCAGATAGGCGACGACCAGGGCGAGGATCGGCAGGCCGATCGAGCGGGTGAGCGCGGTGAGCGCGAGCAGCAGCCCGACGACGACGCCCAGCTTCCACGACATCCGCCGGTTCCACAGAACGATCGTGATCACGCCCACGACCAGCAGCGTGAACAGCGTGTCGGACATGATGAGCTGTTCGAGCTGGATCTGGTAAGCGTCGAACAGCACCGGGACGGCCGCCAGCGTCGCCCCCCACTTCGGCAGCCCGAACTTCGCGCGCACCAGCGCATAGATGAGCGCGCCCGTGGCCAGGCCCATCAGGTGCTGGGACATGGTCACGAGGGTGAAACTGTGGAACGGCTTGAGCAGCAGCAGCCAGAATCCGTAACCGTCGGGCCGGATCGGGTGCGGCCGGGGGTGCAGCGCCACGGATACGTACTCGTAGGAGTCGTTGAACCACATCGCCGGGCCGTAGCCGAGCATGGTTATCAGCCGCAGCACCCCGCCAATGGCGAATGCGGCGGCGAACACCCGATGACGGCCGACGAACGCCCATGCGCGCGCTATCCGGCCAGGGGCGGAGGGGTCCACAGGGGTCATCTCCGCAGCGCTCACCATGCTGTAAAGAATGCCAGTCGTTTTTAGGACTTGACCCGACCATCCTCGGGCACAGGGCATGATGGTGGGCTGGAAGAGCCTTAACTGAAGGGTTGAGACGTGGAACTGACGGTGGTCATGCCCTGCCTCAACGAGGCGGAGACCGTGGAAGTCTGTGTGCGCAAGGCACTGGCGTGCATGGAAGAGCACGGCATCGAGGGCGAGGTCCTGATCGCCGACAACGGCAGCACGGACGGCTCGCAGCAGCTCGCCCGTGACGCCGGTGCGCGTGTCGTCCACATCGATGAGAAGGGTTACGGCAACGCCCTCATGGGCGGCATCCGTGCCGCGCGTGGCAAATACGTCATGATGGGCGACGCCGACGACTCCTACGACTTCACCTCGTTGCTCCCATTCGTCGAACAACTGCGCGACGGTGCCGATCTCGTGATGGGCAACCGGTTCAAGGGAGGCATCGCCCCCGGCGCCATGCCTCCGCTCCACCGCTACCTGGGCAACCCGGTGCTGTCGTTCATCGGCCGGCTGTTCTTCCCGTCGGCCATCGGCGACTTCCACTGCGGCCTGCGCGGGTTCAGGCGCGACTCGATCCTGCGGCTCCAGCTGCAGACGGGCGGCATGGAGTTCGCCTCCGAGATGGTCGTCCGCTCCACCCTGTCCGGCCTCGACGTGCGTGAGGTGCCCACCACGCTGTCGCCCGACGGCCGCTCCCGGCCGCCGCACCTGCGCTCCTGGCGTGACGGCTGGCGCCACCTGCGCTTCCTGCTGCTGTACAGCCCCAAGTGGCTGTTCTTCTATCCCGGCATCCTGCTGATGATCATCGGCCTGGTCGCGGGCACGGCGCTGACGTTCGGCCCGGTCGAGATCGGTGAGCTGGCCTTCGACGTCGACACCCTGGTCGGCGCGTCGGCGGCGGTGGTGATCGGCTTCCAGGCGGCGTTGTTCGCGCTGTTCACCAAGGTCTACGCGGCCGAGGAGGGCTTCCTGCCCGAGTCGCCACGCGTGCGCAGGCTCATCGACATCGTCACCCTGGAGAAGGGCCTGGTGGTCGGCGGGTTGCTGGCCCTGGCCGGTCTCGTCGGCCTGGTGATGTCGCTGGTGCACTGGCAGGTCCGCAGCTTCGGCTCGCTCGACCCGCGCGAGTCGCTGCGCATCGTCGTGCCCTCCGCGACGGCGCTCATCATGAGTTTCCAGACCATCTTCGCGGCGCTTTTCATCAGCATCCTGGGCATCCGCCGCACCCGCGAGAGCTCGATCGACGCCGCCGCCAAGGTGGCCGAGGAGGCGGCCGAGGCCGTGTCCCGCGAGGAGTCCAAGACGCGTTGATCATCCGCCTCGTGCCGGTGTTCGGTACGAGGCGACCGTGGTCGCACCGTAGGCTTGGCCCTATGTCCCAGCACATCTTGACCGCCGTAGCGTGGCCGTACGCTAACGGCCCTCGCCACATCGGGCACGTATCCGGATTCGGCGTGCCGTCCGACGTCTTCAGCCGCTACCAGCGGATGGCGGGCAACAAGGTGCTGATGGTGTCCGGCACCGACGAGCACGGCACGCCCATCCAGGTGCAGGCCGACAAGGAGGGCGTGACCGCCCGCGAGCTCGCCGACCGCTACAACCGGGTGATCGCCGAAGACCTGACCGGCCTGGGGCTGTCCTACGACCTGTTCACCCGCACGACGACGAAGAATCACTACGCCGTCACGCAGGCGATCTTCAAGGGCCTCTACGACAACGGCTACATCTTCCCCAAGACCACGATGGGCGCGATCTCCCCGTCCACCGGACGCACCCTGCCCGACCGTTACATCGAGGGCACCTGCCCTATCTGCGGCTACGACGGTGCCCGCGGCGACCAGTGCGACAACTGCGGCAACCAGCTCGACCCGATCCAGCTCATCAACCCCAAGAGCCGGATCAACGGCGAGACGCCGATCTTCACCGAGACCGAGCACTTCATGCTCGACCTGCCCGCCTTCGCCGAGGTGCTCGGCTCCTACCTGCAGTCCAAGCAGGGCGAGTGGCGGCCCAACGTGCTCAAGTTCGCCCTCAACCTGCTCGGTGACCTGCAGCCGCGGGCGATCAGCCGCGACCTCGACTGGGGCGTGCCGATCCCGCTCGACGGCTGGCGCGACCAGCCCAACAAGCGGCTCTACGTCTGGTTCGACGCCGTCATCGGATACCTGTCCGCCTCCATCGAGTGGGCCAAGCGTTCCGGCGACCCCGACGCGTGGCGCCAGTGGTGGCAGAATCCCGACGCCCGTGGCTATTACTTCATGGGCAAGGACAACATCGTCTTCCACGCCGAGATCTGGCCCGCGATGCTGTTCGGCTACAGCGGCCAGGGCGCCAGGGGCGGCTCGCCGGGGGCGCTGGGCGCGCTCAACGTGCCGTCCGAGGTGGTCTCCAGCGAGTTCCTGACCATGGAGGGCAAGAAGTTCTCCTCCTCGCGGCAGGTCGTCATCTACGTCCGCGACTTCCTGGCCCGCTACGACGCCGACGCGCTGCGTTACTACATCGCCGTGGCCGGTCCGGAAAACCAGGACACCGACTTCACCTGGCAGGAGTTCGTCAACCGCAACAACGGCGAACTCGTCGCCGCGTGGGGCAACCTGGTCAACCGGTCGATCTCCATGGCGGCCAAGAACTTCGGCTCGATCCCCGAGGCCGGTGAGCTGACCGACGCCGACCGGGCGCTGCTGGAGCGCTCGCGCAACGCCTTCGAGCCCGTCGGGGCGGAGCTCAACCGCTCGCGGTTCAAGAACGCCATCACCGAGGCGTTCGACGTGGTCCGCGACGCCAACCGCTACCTGGCCGAGCAGGAGCCGTGGAAGCTCAAGGACGACGCGGAGCGGCAGAAGTCGATCCTGCACGTCGCCCTCCAGGTGGTCGACGACGCCAAGACGATGCTCACGCCGTTCCTGCCCGGCTCGTCCAACAAGGTCCACGCGATGCTCGGTGGCGAGGGCGTCTGGTCCGGCATGCCGGAGATGCACGACGTCGACGAGGACGGCGGCACCCCCTACCCGGTGATCACCGGCGACTACAACGGGGCGGCCCAGTGGGAGCACCGGCAGATCAAGCCGGGCACGCCGCTCGCGCCGCCCGTGCCGCTGTTCAAGAAGCTCGACCCGAAGGTCGTGGACGAGGAGCTGGCCCGGCTGGCCGACTGAGGTCATAGTCCTTGAGCGTGATGGCGCTGGCCGTCTTTCGTGCGGTCCGCGCCATCAGCCCGGTAAAGGGCAGATATGGCATCAGCTTGTAGTTCTGGTTCATGAACCACCGCATGAACCTGGTCTCCGGCACCATGAACTTGCTGACCCCCTCGCCGGACTTCTGGCAGGTGAGGACGTAGTCGCGCATGGCCGCCTCGTACCCGGCGAAGGCGGTCCGATGGTCGCGGGCCGCCGCCAGCTCGCCCGCGAGCACGTACGCGCCCACCATGGCGAGCCCGGTGCCCATGCCCGACAGCGGCGAGGGGCACCAGGCGGCGTCGCCGAGCAGCACGATTCGGCCGTGTGACCAGCGGTCCATGCGTACCTGGGCGATGGCGTCAAAGTAGAAGTCGTCGGCCCGCCGCATGTCGCGCAGCAGCCGGGGAGCCTCCCAGCCGACGCCCGCCATCGCCTGTTCCAGCAGATCCTGCTGCCGGCGGGTGTCGTGGCGGTCATAGGTCAGCTCCGGCGAGCCGAACCAGAACATGGCCTTGGCCTCGGTGTTCTGCCTGGAGCTGTAGAGGGCGACCATCTTGCCCGGTGTGTTGTAGGCGTGGCCGCTGTGGTCGAGGCCGAGGAAGTTCTCCGTCGTGAAGACCGCGCAGTACAGGCCCAGGTACGAGATGAACTCCCCTTCGGGGCCGAAGGCCAGCTCGCGCACCTTCGAGTGCAGGCCGTCGGCGCCGACCACCAGGTCGAAGCGCCTGCTCGGACCCCGCTCGAACGTGACCGTGACACCGTCGGCGTCCTCGTCGAGCGCGGCGATGGAGTCGTGGAAGATGTACTCGGTGCGGTCCCTGGTGAGCTCATAGAGGATCTTGGCCAGGTCGCCGCGCAGGATCTCGACGTCGCCGGCGAACAGGTCGGCCGGCAGGGCGCTCAGCTTCTTGCCCGCCTCGTTGACGTTCCACATGGCGCCCATGTTGGTCTGCTGCCGCTGGATTTCGCCGAGTATGCCCATCTTGCGGAGCACGGTCAGGTGGACGTCGCCGCGGAAGTCGACGGAGTAGCCGCCCTCACGCAGGGCGGGCGCCCGCTCGACGATCGTGGTGGAGTGTCCGGAGCGGTTCAGCCAGTAGGCCAGGGCGGGGCCGGCGACGCTGGCGCCGGAGATCAGGATGTCCATGCCGACGAGCTTCGCCGGGCGCGCTCACCGCGGTCTCACCCCGAGCTCACCGGGCAGAGCGCTGATCAGTCGCAACGGTGAGGCGGCGATCGCCGCCTCGGACACGCCCGCCAGGAGGGCCGCTTGGGAGTGGGTGAGCGTCGCGCCCTCGGTCCAGGCCCGCTCGTATGCCTCCTCGCCCAGGATGGCCCGCGCGCGGGCGGAGACGTCCGCGGCGGCGGGGGTCACGGGATGGGTCCCGCCGAGCATCACGGTGGCGGCCCCCAGCAGCTTGGCGGCCATCCACGCGCCGCCAGTGGCCGCTCGCGAGTCGCCAGGGCCGGGCTGCCCGTCGCCCGCGCTGAGGTCGGGTCGCCTGTCGCCCGTGCTGAGGTCGGGTCGTCTGTCGCCCGCGCCGAGGTCGGTGAGTGCGAGCCGGGCGAGCGACTCGAACGCGCCGGCGCTCTCCGGCGCCGGGCCCGTCGCGACCGCGACCTCCACGGCCTGCCGGTATGAGGCCCTGGCCGCGTCGCGGTCGCCGGCGGCCTCCGCGAGGCGGCCCAGCCCGAGCAGGATCCGGACCCTGTTGCCGGTGCTCCTGAGCCACCCGGGATCCGAGCGCCGCAGCGCCCCCTCGTAGAGCTCCCGGGCCCTGACCAGGTCGCCCTCCTCCAGCGCCAGGTCGCCGAGCCCGCGCAGCGCGGAGGCAACGTTCGTCGGCACGCCCACGCGCCGGGCCAGCTCGGCGGCCCGCTCGTAGTCGGCCCTGGCGGCGGCCGGCCCGGCGCGCAGGTTGAGGTCGCCCCGGTTGCACAGCAGATCGGCCAGGTCCTCGGTCGCGCCCAGCTCCTCGGCCAGCGCGATCGCCTCGTCGGTGTGGGCCAGCGCGACCTCCCGGCTGCCGTGCATGCCCGCCATCATGGCCAGCGCGTCGAGCGCGAGCATCGAGCCCCACCGGTCGCCGAGCGCGCGCAGGTCGTCGAGCGCCGAGACCAGATCGGCCTGCGCCTGGGCGTGCTCGCCCCGGGCCATCAGCGAATAGGCCCACATGAACCGGGACATCGCGCGTTCCCACGGGTCAGGGCTGTGCGCGGCCCTGGAGATCACCGCGAGCGTCGCCTCGGGCGCGTGCATGGCTGACGTGATCATCGGCCACAGGAACGTGAGAATGGGATACTCGCGTGCCCCCTCGCCCGTCGACACGATCGCGTCGGCCACGGCGGAGTGGCGGGTCCACAGCTCGCCGGCCGCTTCGTCGCTGGCCGTGGTCAGCAGGCAGAGCACGTACGCGTCGCCGAGGTCCGGATCCGGCTCCGCCTGGTTGAGCAATTCAATGGCCGGAGCCGTGGCCGTGCCGCGCATCCCGCGCATCCACAGGTAGGTGGACTGCGCCGCCAGCAGCCGCATGCCGAGCCGCACATCGCCCGCCTCGGCCGCCCAGCTCAGGGCCGTCCGGAGGTTATCGTGCTCGGCGGACAGCGACTCCAGCCAGGCGAGCTGCTCGGCCGCGCGCAGGTGCGGGTCGGCCCGCTCGGCGAGGGCGAGGAAGTAGCTCGCGTGCGCACGCCGTACGGAAGGTTCGCCGGTCAGTTCTTCCGCGCAGAAGGCGCGGATGGTCTCCAGCATGCCGTAGCGGCCGTCCGTGACGGTCACCAGTGACTTGTCGGCGAGCGAGTCGAGCAAGTCCTCGGCGTCGGGCAGGCCGCACACCTCGGCGGCGGCCCCGGCCGTCGCGCCGCCCGCGAACACCGTGAGCCGCGCGGCCATCGCGCGTTCGCCCTCGGTGAGCAGCTCCCAGCTCCAGGCGACGACCGCGCGCAGCGTCTGGTGCCGGGCGTCGGCGGTGCGGCTGCCGCGCGACAGCAGCTTGAAACGGTCGGTGCCGAGGCGTTGGGCCAGCTCGCGGGTCTCATGCGTGCGTACGCGGGCGGCGGCCAACTCGATGGCCAGCGGCAGGCCGTCGACCGCCGCGCAGATCTCGCCGACCGCCTCGTCAGCCACGAAATCCGGTCGAACCGCCTTCGCCCGGTCGGTGAACAGCCGGACAGCGTCCGCCTCGGCCAGCGGGCGAACCGGCCAGAGGTGCTCGGCCGTGATGCCCAGCGGCTCGCGGCTGGTCGCCAGGACGCGCAGGTGGGGACAGGCTTCGAGCAGCCGTTCGGCCAGCGCGGCGCTGTCCGCGATCAGGTGCTCGCAGTTGTCCAGGACCAGCAGCAACGGCCGGTCGGCCAGTACGGTGACCAGCCGGCTGAAGAAGTCGTCGGAGGCGGTGGACCGGGGGCCGAGCAGCCCGCCTTCGCGGATGCCCAGTGCCGCGAGCAGCGCGCGCGGGAGGTCGGCGCCCTCGGTGAGGGCGGCCAGCTCGGCGAGGCAGGCGTCGGGGCGCCGCCCGGCGACCTCGACCGCCAGCCGCGTCTTGCCCGCGCCGCCCGGCCCCAGCAGCGTCACCAGGCGGGCCGAGTCGAGCAGTGTGTCGACCGCGGCCAGGTCGTAGGCTCGGCCGACCAACGTGGTTAGCCGGGCCGGTATCCCCGACCTGCCGTTTTGTTCGGCCCACCCCTGTCCAGTCGGCCCCTGTCCAATCGGCCCCTGTTCGGTCAGCCGCTGCTCGGCTGGTCGGGCGGCGGGCTGTGCGGGTGTGGTCTGCGCGCTGGGCGGGGCCAGGTGGGCGAGTTCGCCGCGTAGCAGGCGCTGGTGTAGTCCGGACAGCTCGGGCGAGGGATCGGTGCCCAGCTCGTCGGCCAGCAGCCGCCTGGCCTGCTCGTAGGCGACCAGTGCCTCGGCCGGCCGGCCGTCCGCGCTGAGCGCCCGCATGAGCTGGCCGCGTAGCCGCTCGCGCAGCGGGTGGCGGTCGATCAGCTCGCCGAGCTCCGGGATCGCCGCCCGCTGTGCGCCGCGCCGCAGGTCGGCCTCGATCCGGTCCTCCTGGGCGGCCAGGTGCCGCTCTTCGAGGGGTACGGCGTGCGTCGCGTCGAGGTCGGCGAGCGCGGGGCCGCGCCACAGGGACAGCGCCTCGCCCAGCAACGCGGCGGCCCGGCCGGGATCGATGTCGAGCGCCTGCCGCCCCTCCTCGGCCAGCCGCAGGAACCGGTGCGCGTCGACGTCGCCGGGATCGACGGCCAGCCGGTAGCCCGTGGCCGCCCGCTCGACCATGATGCCGTCGCCGCGCAGCCTCGACACCTGGGAGTGCAGGGCGTGCTGGGCGTTCTTGGGCGGCTGCTCGCCGTACAGGACGTCGATGAGCCGGTCATAGGGGACGACCTCGCCGGGCCGGATGAGCAGCAGGGCCAGCAGTGCTCGCCGGGACCGGCCGCCGAGTGGCACCTCTGCGCCGTCCGCGCGCCAGGCACGGGTGCTGCCGAGAATGCCGAAGCGCATGGACGTTACTTTAGAGGGCGTGAGCAAGATTCCCAGCCCGCCCGAGCCCCTGTCCGCACCGGTGTTCGACAGTCACTGCCACCTCGACATCATGGTCGGCAACCGGCAGGCGTCCTCGGGCGATCCCGTGGCACAGGCGGCGCAGGCGGCTTCGGCGAGCGTACGGAGCATCCTCGACGACTCGCGTGCCGTCGGCGTGACCCGGCTCGTCACGATCGGCTACGACCTGCCCTCCTCCCGGTGGAACGCCGAGGCGGCGGCCGAGCACGAGGGGATCTACGCTGGCGTCGCCATCCACCCCAACGAGGCGCACGCGGCCACGCCCGAGACGCTGGCCGAGATCGAGGCGCTTGCCGGGCGCGACGAGGTGCGGGCGGTGGGGGAGACCGGGCTCGACTACTACCGCGACTGGGCGACCAAAGAGGACCAGCACGCGAGCTTCCGTGCGCACATCGAGATCGCCAAGCGCACCGGTAAGGCGCTGGTCATCCACGACCGTGACGCGCACGACGACGTGCTGAAGGTGCTGGCCGAGGTGGGTGCGCCGCCGGTGGTGGTGTTCCACAGCTTCTCGGGCGACCCCGAAATGGCCAAAAAGTGCGCCGAAGCCGGATATTTCATGTCTTTTTCCGGGCCGGTTACCTACAAGAACGCCTCCTACCTGCGCGAGGCGGCACGGGTGGCGCCGACGGAGCTCATGCTCGTCGAGACCGACGCCCCCTACCTGCCGCCGGTGCCCTATCGGGGCAAGCCCAACGCGCCCTACCTCATTCCCCTCACTCTGCGCTGTCTCGCGGAGGTCAAGGGGGTCCATCCGGATGAGCTGTGCGAGGCCATCAGTGTCAATGGAGTCACGGTCTTCGGAGAGTGGTGACCATCTTTCCGTGAACCGGTAGAGGCGGCGGCGCGGGCGCCACTAGCGTCGTGCCGCCCGAAGCCACTACCGGAGGTAGTCCGTGCGCGGAAAGAGGCGCGCCCCGCGCCCTCGTATTGCCTGGCGATCACCGTGGACACCGGTGATCTGCCTGCTCGCGGTTGTGGCCGTGGGCGGCATCGGGACCGTCGCGGCGCTGGTCAAGAGCGTGGTGCTGGTCGTCGACGGCAAGCCGATGGCGCTGCGCAGCTTCGCCGGCTCGGTGCAGGAACTCCTCGGCGAGGCAGGGGTTTCGGTGGGGTTCGGCGACTCCGTACGCCCGGCCGGACAGGAGGAGATCGCCGACGGAACGCGGATCGTGGTACGCCACGCCCGCCCGATCACGCTGACCCTCGACGGGCGCACCACCCGTCGCCTGGTGACCGCCACGAACGTGGGCGACGCGCTGGCCGAGCTCGACATCAGCCCGGCGGGCGGCCGGCTGTCGGCCCCGCCGACCAAGCATGTGCCGCTGTCCGGGATGTCGCTCTCGGTGTACACGCGGCGTGAGGTGTACGTCGAGGCGGGCGGCCTCCGGATGGCGACCACGACCACCGGCCGGACCATCCGCGAGGTGCTCAGGCAACGCCGCATTCCGGTGCGACCCGGCTACCGGGTGCGCCCGCCGCTCGACAGTTTCCCGGCACAGGGGACCGTCATCAGGGTCAGCCCGCCCGCGCCGCCGCACACCGTGGTCGTGCCGGCGGCCGTGGCGGCGCTCGACTGGGCGGCGCTGGCTCAGTGCATGTCGAACGGCGACCCGCTGGCGGTCAACCCCGCCGGGCCCTATTACGGGATGTACGGGTTCAGCCAGGCCATGTGGACGGCCGTCGGCGGCACCGGGCTACCGCACACCTGGCCGCCGGAGGAGCAGACCTATCGGGCACAGCTCCTTTACCAGCTGGTCGGCGGGCGGTGGCAGGGGCAGTGGCGGGAGTGCGGGGCCCGGCTGTTCGGCTGACCACTTCCCCAGGCTCCGGCCGTTTCCCCAGGCTCCGGCCGTTTCCCCAGGCCCCGGCTGGGTTCGGCCGGTCGGCGGTCGGCCGTTCGGGACGCTGGGGAAGTCGGCTGGATCAACCGGCGATCGATGTGCCGAAGTCGGCTCCCTTGGGCGGTTGGAGCGGCCGCAGCTCGTCGGAGTTGCGGGCCAGCACCATGACCTTGCCGGTCGGGACGGCGTCGGGCTGGCCGATGTAGAGCTTGTTGCCGCTGTAGGCCAGGGACCAGCCGAACAGGCCGTCCGATGTCGGGAGCCTCTTGTCCTCGGCCTCGTTCTTGAGCGACAGCACCCGTACCGCTCCCTCATAGGGTGAGCCGACGGCCACCCTGCCGTCGGCCGAGGCGGCCAGCGAGAAGCCGAACCCGGCGGCCTGCCCCACCCGCCTTGTCGGGCGCATGGCCTGGTCGTAGAGCTGGACGTAGCCACGGCCCGGCGCGGTCACCGCGAAGCCGGACCCCTCGGCGTAGGCCACCGCGTAGCCGTACCTGTCTCCGGCCTCCTTGGTGGGCGAGTCGAGCTTGGCCCCCGAGAGCCTCGGCGCCAGCGCGTTGTCGATGCGGACCGCGGCCCCCGAGTCGGACTTGCCCTGGTCGACCTGGCGGCCGGCGCCGTCGTCGTTCTCGTACGGGACGCCGACGAGCAGGCTGTTGCCCGGTCCGACCGCCACCGACCAGCCGAACTGGTCGCCCACCTCGCCGTTGCCCGGCACCTCCACCGAGTCCTGATTTATCCGGATAAGCCGACCCAGGCCCTGGCGTACGTAGACGGAGCCCGCGTCGGCGATCTGGGCCTGGTCCTCGTACGGCGCGCCGATCGCCACCACGTCGCCCCTCGCGGCCAAAGACCAGCCGAAGTGGGCGTTGCGCTGCGGCTCGGCAGCCGTCAGGCGTTCCGGTCCCTTGCTGTTCCCGCCGTACACGACATAGACCGCACCCGCGTCCCTGACACCGTCCACATCGGCGTAGGGCGCGCCCACCACCAGGTCGGCGCAGGCGTTGCCGGGGTCGATCTTGGCCAGCGTCACCGACCAGCCGAGCGCGTCGCCCTCGATGGCGGGCACTGGCACGGGGATCACCTTGTCCCCGGAGAGGATGTACACCGCACCCTTGCCACCGTCGGCGAACGGATCGCCGACCGCCACGTCCTCCACGCCGTCGCCGTCGAAGTCGCTCGTACCCGCGCACGCGGCCTTCTTGGCAGCGGCTGTCGCCGCGGTGCTCATGCCGCCTATGAGGACGGCCAACGCCAGAAGCGCCGCACCGATCATCTTCACAACCGGACCTCGATCTGGTTACCGTTCTTGAGCCTGGTCGCGAGGAGTTGCACCGGTTTGCGGTACAGCGGCAGGTCGAACACGAACGCGTTGTCGATGCGGTCACCCGCGGTGATCGCGGCCGGGAACGCGGGCTCCACCGGGTCGTGACGTCCGCCCTTGTCGTCGAGCAGCGAGACGATCGGGTCGCCGATCTCCTGGCGCTCGCCTCCGGGGTTCAGCATCGTCCAGCGGACCACGCACAACTGGCCCAGGGTCTGGGTCTTGCCCTCGTACTCCTTCAGACCGCACTGCGGGGCCGCCGCCACGATGAGCTGCGGGTCGTCGAAGGACTTGCCGAGGGCGAACCGGTGACCGAGGTCGTTGGGCCGCGCCGAGGCGGACGCCGTCTGGGTCTGCGACTGGACGGGCAGCGTGGTGTTGCGGCTGGAGGTCACGATGAGGACGGCGAAGGTGACGGCGATGGCCGCCACGGCCGCGGCGGCCGCGATGAGCCACCGGGTGCTCAGGGACCGTCCGGGGGCTGGGGCCTGGGTGTCGTCCGTGGACAGCGCCTCTGCCTGGAGCCCCGGATTCGTCTGGCGACCCTGTACGTTCAGCTCCTCCTGACGGACCTGAGCCTGGGCTTGGACCTGAACCTGAGCCTGGTCCGGCTGCTGCGTCTGCTCGGGTAAGCGGGCCTGCTCCTTCTTTGCACTCGGCTTCTTGAGCGTCGGCTTCTTGAGCAGCGCTTTCTTGGCGGTCGGCTGCTGGGGGGTGGGCACCTCCCAGCGCGCCAGTTCCTCGCGAGCCGCCTGCTCCTCCCGGCGAGCCAACTCCTGCAGATCGGGCTGCTCCTGCCCTGGCGACGACTGTGCCTGGAACGCCTGCTGCGGCTGAGGCACTTGCTGCCTCTGCGCTCCCGCCTGCGCCCCCGCCTGCGCTCCCGCCTGTGACCCAGGCTGTGAGCCCTGCTGTGACCCCGGCGTCGCCTCCGGCCGAGATGGCGGCTGGGAAGGGTCGTTCGCCACGGCCGGTCCCTTGGCCGTGGTGTCGCTGGGCGGCGGCGTGGCGAACGTGGCCGTAATGTCGGGCTCGTTCACCACGTTCTGCGGCGGCTCCCAGTCGTCGAGCAGCCCGGGAGCCACCAGAGTCGGCGGATCGACCGCCGGTGCCGTCGATGTCGCCGCGGGGGCGGGCGCAGTGCCTCCGACCAGGGCGATCAGCAGGTCCTGGGCGGTGGGCCGCTGAGCCGGATCCATGTCGGTAGCCCGCCGGACCAGCTCATCGAGCGGCGCGGGCAGAGCGCCCAGGTCCGGCGGCGCGTTCAGTACACGCGTCGCGAGTGTGATGGGGTCGCCGCGCCCGAACGGGTGGCGCCCATTACCGGCGTACGCGATCAGGCAGCCCCAGGCGAAGATGTCGACGGCGGGAGTGACCGTTTCCCCGCGTACCTGCTCGGGCGCCCACCAGCCGGGACTGCCCAGCAGCTCACCGGACATGGTGAACCCGGTCTCCCTGTCGAGCGCCCTGGCGATGCCGAAGTCGATCACTCGCGGCCCGGACAGCGACAATATGACATTGGCCGGCTTGAGATCCCTGTGCACCAGCCCGGCGACGTGGATCGCCGCCAGCGCCGCCGCGACTCCCAGCGCGACGCCGTGCAGCGGCCCCGGGTCCAGCGCGCCGTACTTGGCGATCTGGTCCGACAGCGGGGTGCCGCCGATGTATTCGGTCACCATGTACGGGCGGCTGTCGCCAGTGTTGCCGTTGTCCAGCACCTGGGCCGTACAGAACGATGCCACCCGTCGCGCGTTCTCCACCTCGGCGTGAAAGCGGTCCGCGAACCCTTGCTGGTTGGCGAACTCGGCCTTCACCACCTTGACCGCGACAAACCGCCCCGTCGGTGCCCTGGCCAGGAACACCGTACCCATGCCGCCCTCGCCGAGTCGGCCGAGCAGCCGGTACGGGCCGATTTCCCGCAGATCCGTCGGGCGGAGCGGCGCGGCGCCCGTTGGCTCCATCAAGGACGTCCCTTCCTGTTCCACGCCCATCCTCCCCTGTGGTGCCCCCATCCGCCATCGCAGGTTCTTCGATGCGGGAGACTGGTTGGATGATGAGCCTGTTGGGCCCTGCAGAAATACGTATTTTGGCGGATAAGCTAAATCTTCGTCCGACGAAAAAGCTAGGCCAAAACTTCGTGATCGACGCGGGAACCGTGCGGCGCATCGTCAGAGTGGCCGCACTGGCCCCAGACGACGTGATCATAGAGGTGGGCCCCGGCCTCGGCTCACTCACCCTCGCACTGCTCCCCGAGGCCCAGCACGTGGTGGCCGTCGAGATCGACCCCGTACTCGCGGGCCAGCTCCCGCTGACCGTGGCGGGCCGTGGCCTCGGCGACAAGCTCACGGTCGTGGAGGCCGACGCCATGCGCATCACCTCCGCCGACCTGCTGGGCCACACGCCCACCGCCCTGGTCGCGAACCTCCCGTACAACGTCGCGGTCCCGGTGGTCCTGCACCTGCTGCAAGTGCTGCCGTCACTGCGCAAGGGCCTCGTGATGGTCCAGTCGGAAGTGGCCGACCGCCTGGCGGCCGGCCCCGGGTCGAAGGTGTACGGAGTGCCGTCGGTGAAGGCCGCCTGGTACGCGGACGTACGGCGAGCGGGCCCGGTGGGGCGGACGGTTTTCTGGCCCGCACCGAACGTGGATTCCGGCCTCGTCTCCATGGCCCGCCGGGACCCGCCTGAGACCTCAGCTTCGCGCGAGGAGGTGTTCGCGGTGATCGACGCCGCGTTCGCACAGCGCCGCAAGACGCTGCGGGCCGCGCTGGCATCCTGGGCCGGCAGCCCCGCGGAGGCCGAAACCGCCTTGCGGGCGGCCGGGGTGGACCCGTCCGCGCGGGGTGAGCAACTCGACGTAACAGCCTTCGCCCGAATCGCCGAGGCCAAGCCCTCGTAGGTCGAGCGGGTACGGCTCGCAAGCCCCGGTCGATCGCGCGCTTGAGGGGATCCGCGTCTGTGGGGATCCGTGCCCGAGGAGATCCCCGCGTGTGGGGGATCCGGATGACGTCCCGCAGGGCGGTGTACTTTCTCACCCGCTCAGCCCTGTTCGCCCACGTAGGAAACGCACAACGAGATCGTTGATCCACCACTGGGTGGGACACCACTGGGATTATCATCATCCCGCTCCCGAGGGGGACTCGCGCCCAAGGGGCCCGCGTGCTTAGGCGATCGGACTTCGGGTCCTGGAAGCCACAAAAGCCACCCCCGGCCACCCCAGTTATCCACAGAGAGTCGCCTCCACAACCCCGGTTATCCACAGAACCCCGCTCGGCTCCCCGCCCCCAAGCCCGATCGCAAGATCCTGGGGCCTCCGTTCCGCACGTCGCAGGAGGCCCACATGACCCCCCGCTCCGCCCTGCCCCGCCGCTTCGGCCTGCCCCTTCACTCTGGTCTGGGCACTCGCTTGAGCCCGGCCACCAGCCCCGCCCCGACCCCTCACCCCGACCTGGGAATCCGCTCCAGCCCAGCCACCCACTCCGGCCTGAACATCCGCTCCAGCTCAGCCGCCAGCCCCGCCCTGAACACCAGCGCGAACACCAGCCATGCTGCGAACACCGCTGTGACCACCGGCCCCGCTCTGAACACCCGCTCTGCCCTGGATCCTCGCCCCGCCCTGACCCTCCGCCCTGCTCTTACCGGGCTCGCGGTCGGAGGAGGCACCCTCGCGGCGCTTCTCGCATTCCCCAACATGGCTGCCGCCGCGAGCACCAGCGCGACCTCACTCAAGCCACCGACCATCCAGTGCTTCCACTTGATCGCCCTACCCACCAAACCCGTGAACGGCGCGCGTGATACGAGCCCCGTGAGCGATGGACGCAATAGGAGCCTCGTAAACGGCGGGCGCAATACAAGTCCCGCGAACAGCGGACACGATACGAGGCTCCCCCAGGACGTCCCGTCAATGACACTCTTGGCCCCGCCTCCTGAGGGCGTGGACCATTCTGATGGCGCCGACCTTCCCGGTGGCGCGGACCAGCAGCCCATCTACGTCCTCATCCCCCTACCCCCAGAAGCCTGCCCCGCCCCCAACCCCCCGGCCACAATCCCCGGAGACCCCGGAGACCCCGGAGACACGCCGCCCAAGCCAAGACCCACCAAGCCTGGGATCAAGCCCGGGACCAAGCCCCGGACCAAGGGCGACATCGCGGTGGCAGCCGCCATCGACCAGTTGGGCACCCCGTTCTCGTGGGGCGGCGGCACGCCGTCGGGCCCCACCACAGGCGTAGGCAGGGGAGCCCACACCAAGGGCTTCGACTGCAGCGGCCTGACCCTCTACGCCTGGTCCAAAGCTGGCATAAGGCTCGGCCACTACACAGGCACCCAGTTCCGCCAGGGCCGCAGAGTCACACTCGGCGAGCTACGCAAGGGCGACCTGGTCTTCTTCGGTGGCGGCACCGGCGACCCCACACATGTTGGCCTCAACCTCGGTGGCGGCGTAATGATCCACGCCCCCAAAACCGGCGACGTGGTCAGAAGAACCCCGTTCCTAACCTCCACCTACTATCGCCCCCTATACCGAGGCGCCGTACGCCCAGGCTGATCCCGACAGCCAACAGCACCCCCGAGCCACTCCTGGCCCCCACCACCGCACGAGGGTCGGCTTTCGTGCCCGGGCCGCAGCCACCGAGCCACCCCGGCCCTCACCACCGCACGAGGACGAGTTCCTGTTCCGGCCGCACCCATCCGTTGCTGAAAGCCTCAACGGCTCTCAGCAATCCCGGCCTTTCGGCCGGGAAGGTCCTTGACGGTGTCACGACAGCCCAAGCTGGGTTGTAGCGTCCTGATGAAGGTCTCTCGTTTCCTTCCGCTGCTGCGGGATCGCGCCACCTGCCCGCCCACCCGCGGCCTGATGGCTGCGGGTGGTGGTGCGGGTCTTCTGGTCGGCTCCACGAGGGTTCGGCGCTGGCGCGCTCTGGTCTCCGGCCACTCCGGTACCAGTGGTGCAGTCCGCCGCGAGGGCGGCGAGGTTGCGTGCGGCGTTCTCGTCCCGGTCTATGACCAGGTCGCAGGCGTCGCAGGTGAAGACTCGGACGTGCAGCGGCAGCTTGGCTTTCACCGCGCCGCAGCCCGAGCAGGTCTTGGAGGAGGGAAACCAGCGGTCCGCGACCACGGTGCGTCCGTTGTTCCAGCCGCTCTTGTAGGTGAGTTGGCGCCGGATCTCCCCGAACCCGGCGTCGGCGATCTTCCGTGCCAGGCGACGGTTCTTGAGCATCCCGGCGACGTTGAGGTCTTCGACCACCACGGTGCCGTACTCGCCGGTGATGCGGGTGGTCAGCTTGTGCAGGGCATCGGCGCGCAGATTCGCGACCCGGTGGTGCACCTTGTTGCGCTGCTCGCCGGCCTTCCGCCACCGCTTCGACGGGGCCTGCCCGGTGCGCCGGTCCGGGCCCTGTCGGCGGGAGACACGGCGCGACAGGCGCTTCAGGGTCTTCAGCGCGATGTCGTAGTGGGCCGGGTTCGGCTCGTAGCGGATCTCGCCCAGACTGTCGGCCGTCACCGCCAGGTGCTTCACGCCGAGGTCAACGCCCACAGCATCATCGGGCCGCGTCACGCGTTGTGTCTCGCGCTCGACCTCGACCTGGAAGGACACCAACCACCGGCCCCGCTCGTGCCGGACGGTGGCGGACAGGATGCGGGCGCTGCCGTTACCGACGCGGCGCTGGAGCTTGCGGGTGGACTCGTGGGTGCGGATCGTCCCGAGCCGGGGCAGGGTCACATGCCTGCGGTCGGGCTCGAGCCGGATCGTGCCGGTGGTGAACCGGCAGGCCGGCCTGGCCTTGTGCTTGGACTTGCGCCGGGGCTTGCCCATCCGACGCCCTTTGCGCTTGCCGTTCTTCGACGTGGCGTAGTTGTCGAACGCCGCCGCGGCGCCGGCCAGGCCGGTGTTGTAGGCCTCCTTGGAATTCTCGCTCCACCACTCGGCGAACCGCGGATCAGTGTGCTTGACCGTGTTAAACACTTTGCGCAGAGACGGCAGCGACCACGGCCGCCACTCGGTCAGCTCATCCTCGCCGACCCCGTACGTCTGCTCGGCGGCCCGCTGGGACCACGACGCACGAACCCAAGAAACGGCCCAGTTGAACGCGGCACGGGCGGCCCCGCAGTGCGATCGCAGCGCTTGCTCCTGGATATTGTTCGGGTCCAGGGCGAACCGGTAGGCCTGCACCACGAAACCGGGCTGCGGCTCGAACGTGCGCCGCTTCTTCTCCGGCGCCTGTTCGGCCGTCTCGCTCACTCGGCGTCTTCGCTGGTCGCCACCGCCACCGCACGCTCGGCACGGTTCTTCGCCGCCCGCTGCCCATACAGACGGGCGCACATCGACGTGAGCACCTCGGTCATGTCCCGCACCAGGTCGTCGGTGCTCTCCTCCGGATCGAGGACGACCAACTCCCGGCCTGTCGCAGCGAGCGCGGCTTGCAGATGCTCGACACCGAACCGGGCAAGTCGGTCCTTATGCTCGACCACGATCACCTGGGCATCCGGATCAGCGAGCACACGGTGCAGCTTGCGCCGCTCGCCGTTCAGCCCCGACCCGATCTCGGTCACGACCTCACCCACGGCCAGGCCGCGTCCGGCGGCCTCGGTGACCACGCGGGCGACCTGCCGGTCAAGGTCGGTCTTCTGGTCGGAGGAGGAAACACGGCACTACGCCACCACACGGCCGCCCGCGGGCCGCTCGGGCTAGTGCACGAACCACACCCCGGTCGGAGACTGCGACACTGGCACGGGCATCTTCCCGGCCTTCGCCCACCGCCAAGCGGTTTGATAGTGCACGCCCTCACGAGCGGCCCAATCGGACAACCTCACGAGATCAATATAGATGATTGGTGACCAATGATGAGGCATTAAGCAACAGCCGGAAGCCCCCCGATTCACCGGGTGCGGCCCGGCTCCTTAAGCACGAGCGCAGACTTTGACCAACTTCTCGACCAGAGGCGCGAGCAACTCCTGATCCTCGGGCCTGCCCGGCTCATACTCCACGATCCCCAGCCCTGCCACTTCGAACCGCTCCGCCACCGCGCTGACCAGTCCAAGCAACCCATCAGGTCGCATCCCGCCCGGGGCCGGCGTCCCCACGCTGGCGAACACTTCCGGATCCAGCACATCAAGATCGATATGTAGGTAGACGACCTTCTCCTCGAATGCACGCTCCTTCGGAAAGTCGCCCCGCTCCCGATCGAAACCAGCTGAAGCGATCGCATCGACCAGCGTCGCGGAGTCCGGCATGCCCAGGTGGCACACCCCACTCGCCTCAACGAACGCACCCTCGGCCGGATCGAGATCTCGCACCCCGGCGAGCACGATCTGCCACGGACGGACCAGTTCCTCGGGCACCAGCCCCTCCGGTCCTTCACCGGTGAGGGCCCGCAGCACCATCCCGTGAAACGCCCCAGACGGTGAGTCGGCCGGCGTATTGAGATCCCCATGAGCATCGAACCAGACGACAACCAGCCGATCCCCGTACGTTCGCCGAGCCGCCGCCACCGGCTCCAACTCGACCCCGCAATCACCTCCAGCAGTGACCATGAGCCCCTCGCCCACTTGCGACATCACCGCCCGCATTCGAGAAGCCGTGATGACCAGATCATCATCGACTTGCACACGCAGTCGCCGCGTCGCAGGCACCATCCCGGCCACCAACTGGGCCCCCTCCCGAAGCCGCTCCGCCGTAGCAGACCCCGACCCCCGCCACTGCGGCACCTCAACAACCGTCACTTCCGACAAAATGCCCCCTTTCTCTCCAAAAGCCCTTATTTCCCCCAATCTAACGCCGGCCGGGTCGAGTCACTTGCCGCCATGCTTCGCGCGGTCTGTGCCTTCCGAGTGGTGTCCCGCCGAGCAGCGAATCAACGATGTAGTGACACGTCGTCTGCCAGGCCGCATGAGGGGCTGGACGGTTTTCGGCCGGTCAACTGAACACACCCGGGACCGCGACCGCCCGCGAGGTGCTCACCCGGTTGCACCTGCTCAACCCGCAACTCACCCTGCTCTGGGTCGGCACCGCTTATGGTGGCGAGCTGGTCGTGTGGGCCGGTACCGCTTATGGTGGCGAGCTGGTCGTGTGGGCCGATGAGCACCTCCAGCCAACCCTCAAGATCGTGTTTCGGCCCTGGGGCCAAGCCGGTCCCTGGTGCTACCTCCGGCGTTGGATCGTCGAGCGCACGCTGTGGCTGCCTGCGCTCACTCCATCAGGCTGAGAAGCGCATCGCCATCGGTGTGCGACAGCTTCTCCCCGCACTTGACCACCGAACGCTGCCGCCGAGTCGCGGACGGTGATCTATCGCATAGTCGAGGACTAGCGGCGGGATTCGGCACGGTCGGCACCCCGTACCCGGCCTTGATCGGTGCCGCTGGGACGACTAGCCTGATCGCCGTGTTGCCGGAAGGCGGGGCCGAGACGATCGCGTCAGGCGGGAAGAGCCCCGACCACGATGAGCTCGACCACGATGAGCTCGACCACGACGCCATGGAGTTCGGGACCGACAGACGATGAGCGCGGAAGAGGATTTCAAGCAGGTCGGCGCCGAGCTTGCCGACCTGGGTGTACGGATCTCCAGGATGATGGGGAGTCCCGCGCTCAAAGATCAGGCCGGGAAGGTGTTCGCGAGCCTGCAGCGCGACGGCGCGATGGTGTTCCGGCTGGTCAGGGACACCCCCGAACACGCAGCCGCGCTCCAGCTGGCCGGGGCGTCCCTGTTCGACCCCTCGGAGCAGGGCAGGGTGATGAAGGACTGGGTGGTCGTGCCCCACTCCTCGGCCGAGGAATGGACGGATCTGGCTGAGGCTGCCCTCAGCCGCCCACGCTGATCATTGAACCAGGTCGACGGTGTGGTGGTGGGTGCCCAAGACGGGCAGGACACGGAGCATGGTGTCGGCGAGGTTGGCTTGCCGCTAGCGCAGCCACCGCAGAGCCGCGTCGGCGCAGTCATCGGGGCTGCTGTTGAAGGCGATGGCCGCGTCGGGCGCGTGCTGTCGGACCAGGTTGACCGCCTTCTCGAAGAGTTCGAGTAACGGCTCGTGCTTGCGGATGCCGCCCCCGATCACCACGCAGACGTAGTCTTTGCGGGTCAGCGCCTCCACGATCGCTCCTTCGGGGTTCTCGTCGAGTGCCAACAGGCACCAGTCGGCCTCGATACCATGATCGTCGAAACGGGCCTGACCGCGTGCCATCGCCGCCTGAACTGGCTCCGGGTCCCAGCCCTGGATCTTGGCGGGATCGAGGCCGACCACCAGTACTTGTGCCACTGTCACGCCTCCTCCTTCTCAAAGAACGTTCTGTCGGCGCGATGGTTGAAGGTGATGTCTGGGCGCATCGAACATCGCCGACCTCCTCCAGCGGGCGCCACGCTATCCCGATCTTGCCACGCGTGCTTCTCGACGTGCTCTCGTCAGAGTGGCAGGACATTGCGCCAGATGCTGGGTACTGAGTCGGCTGCGGCTCCCGCATGGACGGCTCAGGCCAGGGCCGAGATCTCGATCCGGGTGTGGTCGGTGGGGTCCACCAGGCACGACAGCACGACGTTCCCCCGCTCCAGGTGTTCCCCCATGGACGAGGTGAGCCGGGCCGTGCGCTCGATCTCGTACGGGCTGCCGGCCTGAGGGGTCACGCGAAGCCGCAGCAGCCAGATGTAACGTCCGTTGAACTTGTTGGACGTCTCCTCAATCCCCAAGACCGCCGCGTTGCACGGCACCGCGACCGCACGCTCCTCTGGTGTGAAGATTCGCAGCGCGGCGGATTCCATGCTCGCGAACGAGATGGAGCCCATGGCGAGCAGCCCCGCACCCAGGAGGAGGAACATCGCGCTGACGTACGCCCCGACCCGGGTGTGCGGCTTTCGCCGCAACACGAGGAACAACACCACGGCCACGATCACTGCGATCACGGCGAATGTCCCGAAGACGATCGATGGCATCGTTCTTCCTCACGCTGAGAGGCAGAGTCTGGCAGCCGGCCTTGTCCGTTCCGATGTCGATAGTTGATCAGATGTCGCTTGCATGGTGGCTGCAGCCCGCATGATCGTGTAGCTGCTCTCGTATGCGGCACTCGTGCGACATTCCGCCAGGCGGGCCGGAGGAGCCCTCAGCGCACTGGCATCTGGCACCGTAGCCGCTGGCGTCCGCAGCGCCGGAGAATCGCCCCCTCGGGTACTGGTGTTGCATCGGTCCCGTACAGGGGTCACCACTTCTGCCGAGAATCATGTGAGCGGGAAGCGAGCCCCTATAGGCTCGAGAGCCCTCGACAAGCTCGAGAAGAGTCCTCAACCTCGGCAAACGACGAAAGTGACAGAAGATCGATGAGTTCGGTTACCGTACGGGTGCCCGCGAAGGTCAACGTGCAGCTATCCGTCGGACCGCTTCGGGAAGACGGCTATCACGACCTGGTCAACGTCTTCCACGCCGTATCGATCTTCGACGAAGTGGTCGCCAACGAGTCCGAGTCGATCAGCGTCACGGTGGGGGGCAACTGGGCGGACCGGGTCCCGATCGATAACGAGAACCTGGCGATTCAGGCCGCGAGAGCCCTGGCCAAGCACGCGGGCCGCACCTATGGCGCGGCGTTGGTGATCCACAAGGCCATCCCCGTGGCCGGTGGCATGGCCGGGGGGAGCGCGGACGCGGCGGGGGCTCTGGTGGCGTGCAACGAGTTGTGGGGGCTCGGCCTGCCGTTCGACGACCTCATGGAGATCGCCGGCGACCTGGGAAGTGACGTACCCTTCTCGCTGCTCGGAGGCACGGCGGTGGGGATCGGGCGGGGTGAGCAGCTCAGCGAGCTGCCGACCGGTGGCCGGTTTCACTGGGTGTTCGCGGTGGCGGAGGGCGGGCTGTCGACGGCCGCCGTCTATGCCGAGTGCGACCGGCTCCGTGCCGCGACCGGTGCGGAGATCCCCTGGCCGCAGCTGAGCGACCCCCTGCTGGAGGCGCTCGGCGCCGGGGACGCCCGCAAGCTGGGCGCGTACCTCACCAATGACCTCCAGCCCGCCGCCCTGACGCTCCGCCCTCAGCTGGCCGACACCCTCGAAGCCGGTCGCCAGTACGGCGCGCTCGGCGCGATCGTCTCCGGCTCCGGTCCGACCTGCGCCTTCCTCGCGACCGACGCCGCCCACGCCGACCGCCTGGCCGCCGCCCTCACCACGTCCGGCGTCACCCGCACCGCGATCCCCGCTCACGGCCCTGTCCCAGGCGCCGTGGTGGTCTGAGGTCATCGTTCGGCCGGGCGGTTCGTTGGTCGCTCGATCTCGATGGCCAGGACACCCAGAGCCTGCTCCTCCAGCCCTTAGGTTGGCGGATGCAGGCCCGCTCCTGGGCGGCTGCTGGTCCGGGGCTGGTCCGGGGCTGTTGGTAATGACTTTCTCAGGTCGGGAGCCAGGGGCGAGAGGCGGATGCCTGTGCCGCGCGCTATAGCGGTCGGATAAACCGCCGCCCCGGTGCTCTTTGTCGTCAGCCTGTTTCCGTGGCGATCAGGAGCGTTAGCCGGTCAGGAGAGCTGGCCGGTCAGGAGAGTCGATCGGTGATCGGTACCTGTGTTTCAGGGGTGCGCCGAACCAGTCGGAGAGCGCTTCTCGCAGCCCGAGCACGGCGGTGTCGGCGGGTTCGTCGATGGTCGCGGCCCAGGCGATGTGGGCGTCCGGGCGGATCAAAAGGGCGTCGGCGGGTCGGTGGTGATCGGTTTTGGCGGTGTGGATGTCCACGCGGTGCCGCCAGCGTTGCGCGGTCTCGCGGAGGTCCGGGCGGTCGGCGAGGTCGAGGAGGACGGGCCGTGCGGTGTGCATGAGCTCCGCGACGCTGGTCGTGCCCTGGTCGGTGTGCAGGGTGAGGTCGGGGGCGAAGGTGCCGGTCAAGGCGTGTTGGTTGGGGTTGGGCAGCGGATAGCGCGTGTCGGCGCCGGCGATAAGGGCTGACATGCGGCGCAAGGGCTGTTCGTCGACGAGCAGTTCCTCGAAGACTTTTCGAAGTGCTTCGGCGGCCGGGTTGTTTCCGCGCCGCAGTGCCACTTGAGCTTGGGTCTGTAGCAGTGCGCGTACGCCGGCGAGGTGGCGTTCGTCGTGATACGTCTCCAGCAGGCCCGTCGGCGCCCAGCCGTGGATGTCGGCGGCCAGCTTCCAGGCGAGGTTGACCGTGTCGAGCATGCCGAGGTTGAGTGCCGCGCCCGTGGCGGGGAGCAGGTGGGCCGCGTCGCCGGTCAGCAGGATCCGTCCGTTGCGGTACCGCTCGGCCTGCCGAGCCTGAAATTGCCAGCGCGACAGTCGATGCACTTCTCCCAGAGGGAGATCCCCGCCGAGCACCCGGCGGATGCTGCCCTGGAACTCGGTCAGGGTCATCGCCACGTCATCGTCGACTTCGGTGAGCTCCTCTTCGGTGGTGAAGACGAGCAGAACCTCGGCGTTGAGCGTCCCGAACGCGAAGACACCGCCGTCTGTTCGCGTGAAACCCGCACGGATCGTGCCCAGCCCCGGTACGTCGAGGTCGCCGTTGGCGAGCCGGGTCACCGAATCGGGCATGGTGACCTGACCCAGCCGGTTGACCTCTGGATAGGTGGTGCCGGGGAACGGGATGCCCGCCCCGCCGCGGACCCGGCTGCGCGGGCCGTCGCAGCCCACCAGGTATCGGGCGGTCACCTGGTACGGCCCGTCCGGGCCGCGCACGTCCGCGGTCACCGTGGCGTCGTCCTGGCTGACCCCGACCACCTCGTGTCCGCGGCGTATGTCGGCACCGAGTTCGCGGGCGCGTTCGTCGAGCAGGCGCTCGAGTCGCCGCTGCGGGAGATGCAGCCCCTGCAGCGGGGGATCGGCCAGGTTCGTGCAGTCCAGATACATACCGCCGAATGGGAACTTGGGAGCCGGACTGGGGCCGGTAGTGGCTGCTTCGAACCGGTCAAGCAGGCCTCGATAGCGCAGCAGTCGCAGGATCTGCCCGCCGAGACCGTTGGCCTTGTGGGTTTCTCCGGGCTGCGGGTGCCGCTCCAGTACCAGCGGACGCACTCCGGCAAGGCGCAGCTCACCGGCCAGCATCAGGCCGGACGGGCCCGCGCCCACGATGATCACGTCGACGTCCATCATCGGCCACGCCCCGCGCGGTCTTTCGTCGCGGCCCCGCACGACCCGGTCATCGACATCGACACACGCACTTGGCTACTCCTATTTCCGCAGGTTCTGGCCTCGGCCGCCGATTCTGCGGGACGACCGGGGTCTTGCCGCAAGCCCCCGGGGGCGCTATACGTTAGGAGCGGAACGGAGCAGGCACTCCGTTCCTTTGTCTTTTCGCCCGCTGTAGACGGACCAGAACGGCACGGGAGGATCTCTCACGGCCCCTGCGACAGCGCAACGGTGATCTGAGCGCCGCGCCGGTCTCGGGGCGTGCGGGTATCGCGGGGTCGGCGGTGGGTGTGGGGTCGGCCTGGTGCCGTCACCACAGCGCCCTTGAGGCCGATACCCTGGTAGGGCCATGAATCTGGTAAATCTCGAGTCTGTTTCCCATGCCTACGGGCCCAAACCGCTGCTCAACGACGTCTCCCTCGGGGTCGAGGTCGGCGAGCGCATAGGTGTCGTCGGACGTAACGGCGGCGGCAAGACCACACTGCTGTCGGTGATCGCGGCAGACGTACGCCCGGACAGCGGCCGGGTCACCCATACCCGGGGGCTGCGGGTGGGCGTGCTGTCGCAGCATGACGCGCTCGATCCGGCGATGCCCATCCGGGAGATCGTGCTGGGTGAGAAGGCTGAGCACGAGTGGGCGGGGGATCAGGGCGTCCGCGAGATTCTCGGCAATCTCATCGGTGATCTCGATCTCGACGCCAAGGCGGGGGATCTGTCCGGTGGCGAACGGCGGCGCACCGCGCTCGCCCAGCTGCTCATCGACGAGCACGACCTGATCATGCTCGACGAGCCCACGAACCATCTCGACATCGAGGCCATCGCCTGGCTGGCCGGTCATCTGGCCGGACGCAAGAGCGCGCTGGTGGTCGTGACGCACGACCGGTGGTTCCTCGACGCGGTCTCCACCAGGACCTGGGAGGTCGTGGACGGTCGGGTCGAGCGATATGAGGGCGGTTACGCCGCTTACGTGCTCGCGAAGGCGGAGCGGGCGCGCATCGCCCAGGCCGCCGAGGAACGCCGCCAGAACCTGATGCGCAAGGAGATCGCCTGGCTGCGGCGCGGCCCGCCCGCCCGCACGTCGAAGCCGAAGTTCCGGATCGAGGCCGCGCAGGCGCTGATCGCCGACGAGCCGCCGGCGCGGGAGAGCGTGGAGCTGCTGAGGTTCGCGGCGGTCCGGCTCGGCAAGACCGTCTACGACCTCGAAGACGTCACCCTGCACGCCGGTGGCCCCGGCAGCGGGCCGCTGGTGCTCGACGACTGCACCTGGCAGTTCGGGCCGGGCGACCGGGTCGGGCTGATCGGCGTCAACGGCTCCGGCAAGTCGTCCGTGCTCCGGCTGCTCGCCGACTCGGTCCAGCAGGACTCGGGGCGGATGATCAGGGGCAAGACGGTACGCCTGGCGCACCTGTCGCAGGAGCTGGCCGAGCTCGACCCCACCCGCCGGGTGCTGGAGACGGTCGAGGAGATCCGCAAGTACATCCAGGTCGGCAAGAAGGAGTGGTCCGCCTCCCAGCTGCTCGAACGCCTGGGCTTCAAGGGCGAGGCGCAGTGGAAGGTCGTCGGCGACCTGTCGGGTGGCGAGCGGCGGCGGCTGCAACTGCTCAGGCTCCTCATGGACGACCCCAACGTGCTGCTGCTCGACGAGCCGACCAACGATCTCGACATCGAGACGCTGAACGAGCTCGAAGACCTTCTCGACGGCTGGCCCGGCACTCTTATCCTGGTGAGCCACGACCGCTACTTCCTCGAACGCGTCACGGACAAATGTGTGGCGCTCTTGGGCAACGGCAAGCTCTCCTTCCTTCCGGGAGGCGTGGACGAATACCTGTCCCGCCGGGCCCAAGGCACCGCCCTGACCGCCCGAACGACCTCACCCCAGTCGTCGGCTCCCGCACCGATTCAGCCGGCGGCCCCTCAGGAGGGCATGTCGGCCAAGGAAGAACGCGAGCTGCGCAAGGAGCTCAACCGCCTCGAACGCCAGCTCGACCGGCTGGGCGACCAGGAGGCCAAGCTCCACGCGGCCATGGCGGACGCGGCCAGCGACTACGCCAAACTGGGCTCCCTGGACACCCAGCTCAGGGACATCCTCGACCAGAAGGACACGGTCGAGGCCGAGTGGCTCGAACTCGCCGACCGCCTGAGCGACTGAAGCAGCCTCAACCGCAACGCAACGTTAGGAATCGAACGGGGCGAGGAGGGTGCGGAGCAGGGCGGAGAGGGTGCGTTGGTCGGTCAGGGGCAGGCCGGCGAGGAGGTCGTGCTCGCGCCGCAACAGCCCGGCGAACGCCGCGTCCACCCGCGCCAGCCCGCTGTCCGTCAGCGACACCAGCACCCCTCGCCGATCCTCCGGATCCGGCCGGCGTCGCACCAGGCCCGCCTGGGCGAGCCGGTCGATGCGGTTCGTCATCGTGCCCGACGTGACCAGGGTGGCCCGGATCAGGGCGCCGGGGCTCAGCTCGTACGGCTTGCCGGCGCGCCGCAGCGCCGTCAGCACGTCGAACTCCCAAGGCTCCAGAGCGTGCTCGGCGAACGCCGCCCGCCTGGCCCGATCGAGATGTTTGGCCAGGCGCGACACCCGCGACAGCACCTGAAGGGGCTCGACGTCGAGGTCCGGACGCTCTGACCGCCAGGCCGCCACCAGCCGGTCGACCTCGTCCTGCGGCTCCTCGTTCATGCCACCGCCTTGCCACGAGATCGCCAGGTCGGGGGGAGCGCATCCTGCGTCATGGTCAGAGTGTACTGTCTTGACATCGAGATACATATCTCGATATCAATTATCTCTATGTCGAGAGATATCTGGGATCCCACCATATACGCCAGGTACACCGACGAGCGATCACGCCCGTTCTTCGAGCTGACCGCCAGAATCGGCGCCGACAGTCCTGATTATGTCGTGGACGCCGGCTGCGGCACCGGCGAACTCACCCTCGAACTCGCCCGCCGATGGCCCCAGGCTACCGTGGAAGGCTTCGACGCCTCCCCAGCCATGATCACCGAGGCTCGCCGGCACCAGCAGCAGCGGTTCTGGGTCTCCGATGTCACCACGTGGCGGCCCGACCGGCCGGTGGACGTGCTGGTCTCCAACGCCGTCCTGCAATGGGTGCCGACGCACCGCGACGTGCTGGAGCACTGGGTCGACGCGCTCAACCCCGGCGGCTGGCTGGCCTTCCAGGTGCCCGGCAACTTCGACGCCCCCAGCCACGTGGCGATCCGCGAGCTCTGCGCCGCGCCCGAGTGGTCCGATCGGCTCGGCGACCTCAACCGGGGCCGCCCGGTGGACGACCCCATCGACTACGTCGACTTCCTGAGCGGCTGCCGGGTCGACGCCTGGGAGACGACATACGTCCACCTCCTCCAGAGCGACAACGGCGACAACGCGGTACTGAACTGGATCTCCGGCACCGCCCTGCGCCCGATCTTCGACCGGCTGGACCCCGACGAGCAGAAGAAGTTCACCGCCGAGCTGGGGGAGCGGCTCGACGAGGTCTATCCGGCCAGGCCGTACGGGACGCCGTTCCTGTTCCGGCGCGTCTTCGTGGTGGCACAGAAATGATCCGGGCGCAGAAATGATCATCGGCCTGCACCACGTCCAGCTCGCCGCGCCCGCGGGGAGTGAGCCGCTGCTGAGGGAGTTCTACGGCGGAGTCCTCGGGCTCCAGGAGGTGCCAAAACCCCCTGAGCTGGACAAACGCGGCGGGGTCTGGTTCCGTGGCCGGGGGGTTGAGGTGCATCTCGGCATCGAGGACGACTTTCGGCCCGCCAGGAAGGCGCACCCGGCGTTCCTGGTGGACGACCTCGGCGCCTTCAGCACGGAACCACCCGACGACCTGCTCCCCGGCTACCGCCGGATCTACCTCATGGACCCGGTGGGGAACCGAATCGAGCTCCTCCAAGGCGTGTGAAGTTCGTCCAGCGGTGGCATGATTGTCCAAATCGGCCAAGGCTGTGAGGTGCTGTGGGCATCGAAATTGAGGACAAGTTCGACGTCCCCTCCGACTACGCGATACCCGACCTGAGCAAGCTGGCAGAGATCTCGGGCCCGAAGAGTTACCAGCTCGTGGCGCTCTACTACGACACGCCCGATCTGCGGCTGGCCACCCGGGGCATCACACTCCGGCGAAGACGCGGCGGTGACGACGCCGGCTGGCATCTGAAGCTGCCCAAGGCCAAGGGCGTACGCCAGGAGATCACCCACCCGCTCACCCGGAGCACGAAGATAGTGCCCGCCGAGCTGGCCGAGCTCGTCCGTGCCTACACCCGCGGCGCGGAGCTCCAGGTGGTGGCCGAGCTCGACACCCGCCGGACCGTGACGCTGCTGCACGACGGCCCGACCGGGCTCGTCGAGATCGCCGACGACCGCGTCAAGGGCACGGTCTTCGACGCCGAAGAATCAGCAGGCGGGCCGCGGGTCGTACGGTGGCGCGAGGTCGAGGCGGAGCTGCTGGAAGGCGACCAAGCCCTGCTCGCCAAGGTCGGCAAACGGCTCAGGAAGGCCGGCGCCACCCCGTCGGAGTCGGCCAGCAAGCTCGCCAGACTCCTCGAACCACCATCTGTCGCCCATGCCCCCACGAAGGACGGCTCGGCCGGCCAGACCGTCATGGACTACCTGGCGGGCCAGGTGACGGCCCTCCTCTCACAAGATCCCCGCGTACGGCGAGCGGAACATGACGCCGTCCACCAGATGCGCGTCGCCTCCCGGCGGCTGCGGAGCGCGCTCAGGGCGTTCGGCGGCA
This sequence comes from Nonomuraea sp. NPDC049750, assembly GCF_040659625.1. Taxonomy (NCBI): domain Bacteria; kingdom Bacillati; phylum Actinomycetota; class Actinomycetes; order Streptosporangiales; family Streptosporangiaceae; genus Nonomuraea; species Nonomuraea sp. NPDC049750. Next base: position 153,654 of record NZ_JBFANB010000007.1, on the reverse strand, counting down.
TCATCACCGGCACGAAGCGGGTCCAGGACGAGCTGCGCTGGCTGGCCACAGTGCTCGGCGAGGCGCGTGACCTGGAAGTGATCAGGGCCAGGTTCGCCCGCGAGCTGGCGGCGCTGGCCCCCGAGCTGGTCACCGGCCGCATCCTGGCCAGGCTCGGCGACGACCTGCACGCCCGCGAGCTGGAGGCGTACGAGCGCATCAAGGACACGCTCAGCGGCGAGCGCTACTACGCGCTGCTCGACGCCCTCGACGCGTTGACGGCCGGCCCGAAGCTGACCAAGGCCGCGGCGGAGCCGGCGCACGACAAGCTCAGCGACGTGGCCGCCGAGAACTGGGACCGGGTGGCCAAGATCTACGACACCGCCCAGGCGATCCCGGACCTCGACCGCCGCGAGCTCGCCATGCACGATGTCCGCAAGGCGGCCAAACGCGCCCGCTACACTGCCGAGGCCCTCCAGCCCACGCTCGGCAAGAGCATGGTCAAGCTGGCCAAGCACGCCGCGGCCGTACAGGAGGTGCTCGGCACCCATCAGGACGGCGTGGTGGCGCAGGAGACGCTGGCCAAGGAGGCGGAGGCCGCGCGGCAGGCGGGTGAGGACACCTTCACCTACGGCCTGCTCATCGGCCTCGAACGCGGCACGGCGGAGCGAGCACACGCGGACTTCCCCAAGGTCTGGGCCGAGACGGCGCGAGCCATTAGGAAACTACTATGAGTGACTTACCAGTCATACCCTTCGAACGACAGGACGCCCTGGAGGTCCCCGCGGCCTATCGGGAGCTGCGGGCCGAGAAGGGCATCACCAGGGTACGCACCCGGGTGGGCGATGAGATCTGGCTGGTCAGCGGCTACGAGGACGCCCGCAAGCTGTTCGCCGACCCCCGGCTCGGACGCTCGCACCCCGAGCCGGAGAAGGCCGCCCGCGTCTCCGGCTCCGCGCTGCTCGGCGGGCCCCAGGGCGAGAGCGCGACCGAGAAGGCCGACAACGAGCGGATGCGCCGGCTGTTCATGCCCTCCTTCTCCGCCCGCCGGATGAAGGCCCTCAGCGACCACGTGGGCACCCTGGTGGACGAGCGGCTGGACCACATAGCCACTCTGACGCCGCCCGCCGACCTGCACGCCGAGCTGTCCTTCCCGCTGCCCGTGCTGGTCATCTGCCAGCTGCTCGGCGTCCCCTTCGAGGACCGGGACTACTTCAGCGGCGTCTCCAGCCGGATGGGCGACGTCGCGGACGAGGCCAAGGGGATGGCGGCGCGCGAGGAGCTGGGCGCGTACATGGCCGGGCTCATCGAGCGCAAACGGCACGAGCCCGGCGAGGACGTCCTGTCGGACCTGGCCGGGGTCCTGGACGACGACGGCAGGGTGGCGCAGCTGGCCGGCGGACTGCTGTTCGCCGGGCACGAGACCACGGTCAACCGCATCGACTACGGCGTACTGTTCCTGGAGGCCAACCCCGACCAGCTCGCGCTGCTCAAGGCCGATCCCGGACGGGCGCCCGCCGCCGTCGAGGAGATCCTGCGCATGGCCTCGCCCAGCCTGCACGGCCTGCCCCGCTACGCCCACGGCGACATCGAGATCGGCGACGTCACGATCCGCCGAGGCGAGGCCGTGCTGATCATGCCCGGCGCCGCCAACAGGGACGAGCGGATCTACCCCGACCCCGACGCCTTCGACGTGGGCCGGAAGTCCGCAGACCCGCACCTGAGCTTCGGGTACGGCCCGCGCTACTGCATCGGCGCCAGCCTGGCCAGGGTCGAGCTCGAAGGGGTGTTCAGCCGGCTCTACCAGCGCTTTCCCGACCTGCGCGTGGCCGTGCCGCTCGATCAGCTCCGCCGCAACGAGGGCCGGATCACCGAAGGCGTCGCCGAACTGCCCGTCACCTGGTGACCGTCCGAGCCTGGTGACCTTCAGGTCGGGTAACGCTCCACGCTGACGACCCGCTCGCCCAGCCGGTGCAGGACGGCGAACGCCCCCTTGCGCAGCTGCACGTCCTTGCCGCTGAGCGAGCGGATCAGGTCAGGCAGCACCTTGCCGTGGCTGGACACCGCCGCCGCCGTCCTGAGCTCCGCGACCAGCGCGGGCGTCTTGTCGGCGTCCTGACCCTCCTCGCTGAGCAGCGGCTCGGTCCTGATGTCGCCGCCGTACGGCTGGAGCGTCTGTACGCATCTGAGGCTGGGCGAGCTGACCAGGACCTCGGGCCGGTAGGCGGGCAGCACCCGGGCGATCGTCTCCGCCTGAGCCTGGCCGTCCGTGTCGAGGGGGCGCAGGGCGTCATCACCCTTCCACGCCTGCCTGGAGCCCGCGGCGCCATGCCGTACCAGGACAAGAGGGACGGTGGCCAGCGGCGCCGCCTCCAGCGAATGGAGCAGTCCCGCGTCCCACTCCCAGGTCAGCAGCTCGCGGGCGCGGTCGAGCGGCAGCCAGCGCAGCTCGTCCACCTCGTCGCCGGGGGCGAACGCCACGCTCTCGTCCGTGGCCTGGGCCGCCCAGTAGTCGACCCGCTTGAGCCGGTCCGTGATCAGGTAGTGGACGGGCGGCAGGGCGCGGCCGAGCGTTGTGACCAGGCCGGTCTCCTCGCGCACCTCGCGCAGCGCGGCGGCGATCACGTGCTCGCCCTGCTTCAGCTTGCCCTTGGGAAAGGTCCAGTCGTCGTAGGCCGGGCGGTGGATGACGGCCACCTCGGGGTGGCGCTCGTCACCGCGCCACACCACGGCTCCGGCCGCGTGGAGCGGGTCAGTCATCAACGCTCCTCCAGCGGCGGGTGCCGATCAGGATGCTCTGCAGGTCTTCGCCCGGATGCCGCACCCAGGTGCCGTCGGAGTTCAGCAGCCACGCGCTCGTCGTGTCGGCGGTGGCGCGGTCCATCAGGTCGATGAGGTACGCCCGGTGCTGCTGGCTGGTCACCTTGACCAGGGCCTCGACCCGGCGTTCCAGGTTGCGGCGCATCAGGTCGGCGCTGCCGATCCACACCTCGGGCCGCCGGCCCAGGCCGAACTCGTAGATGCGGGAGTGCTCCAGGAAACGCCCCAGCACCGAACGTACGCGGATGTTCTCCGACAGGTCCGGGATGCCAGGGCGGAGGGTGCAGATACCCCGCACCCACAGATCCACCTGCACGCCGGCCCGGGATGCCCGGTAGAGGGCGTCGATGAGCGGCTCGTCGACCAGGGAGTTCGTCTTGATCCTGATGCGCGCGGGACGCCCCGCCTCCTGATGCGCGATCTCCCGCTCGATCCTGGCCATCAGGCCGCCGCGCAGCGAGTGCGGGGCGACGAGCAGCCTGCGGTAGGCCGAGTGGTTGGAGTAGCCGGTCAGGTGGATGAACAGGTCCGTGATGTCCTCGCCGACCAGCGGGTCCGCGGTGAGCAGGCCGATGTCCTCGTAGTGCCTGGCCGTCTTGGGGTTGTAGTTGCCCGTTCCGATGTGGCAGTAGCGGCGCAGCTCGCCGGACGGCTCCTGCCGGACGACCAGAGCCAGCTTGCAGTGGGTCTTGAGCCCGACCACGCCGTAGACGACGTGGCAGCCGGCCTTCTCCAGCTTGCGCGCCCACTCGATGTTGGCGTGCTCGTCGAAGCGGGCCTTGATCTCCACCACCACGACGACCTGCTTGCCCGACTCGGCCGCGTCGATCAGCGCGTCGACGATCGGGGACTCGCCGCTGGTCCGGTAGAGCGTCTGCTTGATCGCCAGGACGTTCGGGTCCTCGGCCGCCGCCTCGATGAAGCGCTGCACGCTGGTGGCGAAGGAGTCGTACGGGTGGTGCAGGAGCACGTCCCGCTCGCGCAGCGCGGCGAAGATGTCGTCGTCGGCCAGCACGGCCTCGGCGGGGACGAACGGCCGGTAGCTGAGCTCAGCCCGGTCCAGGTCGGCGAGGGCGTGCAGCCCGGTCAGGTCGAGCGGCCCGGCGAGCTGGTAGATCTCGTGCGGCGCGACTTCGAGCTCCTCGACGAGCAGGTCGAGCACCTCGGGCGTGATGGTGTCCTCGACCTCCAGCCGCACGGCCGGGCCGAAGCGGCGGTTCTTCAGCTCCCGCTCCAGCGCCTGCATGAGGTTCTCGGTGATGTCCTCGTCCACGTCGAGGTCCTCGTTGCGGGTCACCCGGAAGGCGTGGTGCTGGACGATCTCCATGCCCTTGAACAGCTGGCCCAGATGGGCCGCGATGACGTCCTCCAGCGGGACGAACCTGTCCTTGGAGGCGGTGACGAACCTCGGCAGCTGCGAAGGCACCTTGACCCGGGCGAACACGGTGTGATCGTCGACCGGATTCCGCACCAGGACCGCCAGATTCAGGCTGAGTCCAGAAATATACGGAAATGGGTGGGCGGGGTCGACGGCCAGCGGCGTCAGCACCGGCCGGATCCGCTCCCTGAACAGCTTGCGCAGCTCCGTGCGCTCCTCGCGGCCCAGGTCGTCCCATCTGACGATCTCGATGCCCTCGGTGGCCAGCTGCGGGCAGACCTGCTCGTGGAAGACGGCCGCGTGCCGCTTGGCCAGCGTGTCGGAGATCGCGGCGATCCGGGCCAGCTCCTCGCGCGGCTTCAGCCCGCTCTTCGTCCTGAGCAGTAGTCCGGTGGCCATCCGCCGTTTCAGCCCGGCCACGCGTACCCGGAAGAACTCATCCAGGTTGCTGGCGAAGATGGCCAGGAAGCGCACGCGTTCGAGGAGGGGGAGGGAGGAGTCCTCAGCCAGTTCCAGGACGCGTTCGTTGAACTGTAGCCAGCTCTCCTCACGGTTGAGGAACCTCTCCTGCGGCAGGGGAAGGTCACTCTCGGGATGAAGCGGTTCCGCGGACATATGAGAAATATGCCCCATTTGGTTGAACAGAACGTGAACTAAGCGGCAACGGCTTATTCCACCTGGTCAGGTTGCTCCAACCGGGCCGCGCGCTCGACCAGCCGGGCCTCCCGCTGGCGCAGTTTCTCCTCGCGCTCGCGGGCCTTCTCGGCCTCCTTCAGCAGTCGCTCGCGCTCCTTCAGCTCGCGGACCCTGGCCTTCTCCGCCTCTTTGAACTCGCGCTGGCGGGCCTTCTCGGCCTCCTTGAGCTCCTTGTCGCGGGCCTTCTCCAGCTCGCGCAGCTCCTTCTCGCTGGCGCGCGGCGCGGCGACGACGGGGTGGGCGCGTCCGGTCGCCGTGATGGCCGGCTGCGGGTTGAGCCCGGTCAGGCCGTTCCAGGCCAGGTTCACCACGTGGGCGGCGACCTCCTCGCGGCCCGGCTTGCGCACGTCGAGCCACCACTGGCCGGTCAGGGCCACCATGCCGACGAGCATCTGCGCGTACATCGGCGCCAGTTTGGGGTCGTAGCCGCGGGAGACGAACTCATCGGCGAGTACGTCCTCGACCTGGCTGGCGATCTCGCTGATCAGGCTCGCGAACGTGCCGGTGCCCGAGGCGGCGTGCGAGTCGCGCACCAGGATGCGGAAGCCCTCGCTGCTCTCCTCGATGTAGTGCAGCAGCGCCAGGGCCGCCCGCTCCAGCTTGATCAGCGAGTGGGAGGCGGAGAGCGCCTCGGTGATCATGCTGAGCAGCTTCTGCATCTCCCGGTCGACCACGACCGCGTAGACGCCCTCCTTGCCGCCGAAGTGTTCATAGACCACCGGCTTCGAGACCTGGGCCGTTGCCGCTATCTCCTCGATGGAGGTCCCGTCGAACCCCTTCTCGGCGAAGAGGGTGCGGCTGATCTGGATCAGCTGCTCTCTTCGCTCTCTGCCGGTCATCCGCCTGCGAGATCTGGGTTCGGTCACGGGTTCCATAATGGCGGTGCTCGAAGAAGAGCCCGTCATCAACGAACCGGTCATCAACGAGCCGGAATCAGCCAATGCGCTTCGCCGCCAGGCGTTCGGGGGTCGGCCAGCGCACGTCGTGGACCCAGCCGAGCCGCTCGAAGATCCTGATGACGCCGGCGCTGAGGTCGATCTGACCCTTGAGCGCGCCGTGCCTGGCGCAGGTGGGGTCGGAGTGGTGCAGGTTGTGCCACGACTCGCCGAAGGAGGGGATGGCCAGCCACCACACGTTGCGCGACTTGTCGCGGACCTGGAAGTCCTCCTCACCGAACACGTGGCAGATCGAGTTGATCGACCAGGTCACGTGGTGCAGCAGGCCGATGCGGACCAGCGAGCCCCAGAACAGCGCGGTCAGCGCGCCCTGCCAGGACCAGGTGACCAGGCCGCCGAGGATGCCGGGCAGCAGGAGCGAGGTGAGGGCCAGCGGGCCGAACCACTTGTGCAGCTTGACGACGTCGTCGTCCTTGACCAGGTCGGGGGCGTACTTCTCGCGGTTGGTGCGGTCGGCGTCGAACATCCAGCCCATGTGCGCGTACAGCAGACCCTTGGACAGCGACTTGAAGCCGGGCCCGAAGCGCCACGGCGAGTGGGGGTCGCCCTCCTTGTCGGAGAACTTGTGGTGCTTGCGGTGCGTGGCCACCCAGTCGAGCACGGACATCTCCAGCGAGAGGCTGCCCGCGATGCCCAGCGCGATCTTCAGAGGTCGCTTGGCCTTGAACGAGCCGTGCGTGAAGAAGCGGTGCAGGCCGACGGTCACGCCGAGCCCGCTCACCACGTAGAAGACGAACGCGATGACGATGTCGCTCCAGCCGAGACCCCATCCCCACGCGAACGGCACCGCGGCCACGATCGCGATGAGGGGGAGCCCCACCACGAGGGCGAAGGTGACGAGTTCGGCCTTGGTCCGGGGCTCGGGTTCGACGTCGGGCTTCGGTCCTGGGGAGGTGCGCTCGGCGATAACGGTCATGGGCTACCTCTCACGACATGTATGAGGATGAATGTCCTGGCTACGCCACCGTAACCTACGCCATCGTAAGTTAGTAAGACCTAAGCGGCGAGTGTGGCGAAGGCGACTTCTGTCCTATGAGAGGAGTAGCTTCTGTATCTTGCGGCTTTTCGGGCGGTCTGTTATGTGGCGCGCGCGTGGGCCAAGGATCGGTATCGTAGGAGTGCGTCGGACACTCAGGTGTCCGATTTGGTCCCGGATCGTCTAATCGGCAGGACAAGTGGTTTTGGTCCACTTTGTAGGGGTTCGAGTCCTCTTCCGGGAGCTTGGAGGCACTCCCCGCCGCTAGCGCGCGAGTGTCGGTTGGGTATCCTCACGGTGTCGGGAGGGTGGCGGTGCGACAGCTGCCGCCCCGAACCGCCCAGCCACAGGGAGCCCCAGTCCGTGAGTGTGCCGCGCCCGGCCGCAGTCATCGTCCTCGCCGCAGGCGAGGGCACCCGGATGAAGAGCCAGACCCCCAAAGTCCTGCATGAGATGTGCGGCCGCACCCTGGTCGACCACATGCTCGCCGCCGCTCGAGACCTCGGTCCCGAACGGCTCATCGTCGTCATCGGCCATGCCTCCGAACGGGTCGGCGCGCACCTGGCGGAGACGAGCCCCGACGCGCGCGCCGTCGTCCAGCGTGAGCAGCGCGGCACCGGCCACGCCGTCCGCACCGTGCTCGAAGAGCTCGGCACGATCGCCGGCACCGTCCTCGTCACCTATGGAGACGTGCCGCTGCTGCGTACGGAGACCCTCGCCGAGCTGCTCCACCGGCACGCGGGTGACGGCAACGCGGTCACCGTGCTGACGGCCGAGGTGCCCGACCCGACCGGCTACGGGCGCATCATCCGCGACTCCGGCGGCGCCGTCCTGGAGATCGTGGAGGAGAAGGACGCCACCCCGGAGCAGCGCGCCATCACGGAGATGAACTCCGGCATCTACGCTTTCGACGGGCTGTTGCTCGCCGACGCCGTCAAGCGGGTCTCCACCGACAACTCGCAGAGCGAGGAATACCTCACCGACGTGCTGGCCATCCTGCGGGAGGACGGCCACAGGGTCGGCGCGCACGCCGCCGCCGACTTCACCGAGGTCGAGGGCGTCAACGACCGGGTGCAGCTGGCCATCGCCCGCAAGGTGCTCAACCAGCGGCTGCTCGACGGCCACATGCGCGCCGGAGTCACGATCATCGACCCGGCCAGCACGTGGATCGACGTCGGCGTCGAGATCGAGCCCGACGCGGTCGTCCACCCCGGCACGCAACTGCACGGCCATACCGTCATCGAGGCCGGAGCGGAGGTCGGGCCGGGCTCCACGCTCACCGACACCAAGGTCGGCGCGGGCGCGGTCGTGCGCAACGCGGTCTGCGACCACGCCGTGGTCGGCCCGGAAGCGAACGTCGGCCCCTACGCCTACCTGCGCCCCGGCACCGTGCTCGGGCACAAGTCCAAGGCGGGCACCTTCGTCGAGATGAAGAACACCCAGGTCGGCGACCGGTCGAAGGTGCCGCACCTGTCGTACGCGGGCGACGCCACGATCGGCGAGGACGTCAACATCGGCGCGGCCGTGATCTTCGTCAACTACGACGGCGTCAACAAACATCGCAGCACGGTGCGCGACGGCGCGTTCGTCGGCTGCGACTCCATGCTCGTCGCCCCCGTGACCGTGGGCGACGGCGCGTACACCGCGGCCGGTTCGGTCATCGACGGCGACGTCCCTCCGGGCGCGATCGGCGTGGCCAGGGCGCGACAGCGCAACATCGAGAAATGGGTCTTGCGCAGGCGCGCGGGCACGAAGTCGGCTGCGGCGGCCGAAAAGGCGTTGGCCGAGCAAGAACAGCAGGAGAGTGGCAAATGACCGAGCTTGCCGAGGTCATCAGTAACAACCGCACCGTGGTCACGAGACCGGCGAAGGAGATCTCATGACCAGCATCAAGCAGCCGGGCGAGAAGAACCTCATGCTCTTCTCCGGCCGGGCCTACCCGGAGCTCGCCGAGGAGGTCGCCGAGCACGTCGGCGTCTCCCTCACGCCCACCAAGCTGATCGACTTCGCCAACGGCGAGATCTACGCCCGCTACCTCGAATCCGTCCGCGGCTGCGACGCCTTCGTGATCCAGAGCCACACCGGGCCCATCAACCAGTGGATCATGGAGCAGCTCATCATGGTCGACGCGCTGAAGCGGGCCTCCGCCAAGCGCATCACCGTGGTCATGCCGTTCTTCGGCTACGCCAGGCAGGACAAGAAGAGCCGCGGCCGCGAGCCGATCACGGCCAGGCTGATGGCCGACCTGTTCAAGACCGCGGGCGCCGACCGGCTCATGTCGATAGACCTGCACACCTCGCAGATCCAGGGCTTCTTCGACGGCCCGGTCGACCACCTGTTCGCCATGCCGGTGCTGGAGAGCTACCTGAAGAACCGGCTCGACCTGGCCAACACCACGATCGTCTCGCCCGACACCGGCCGGGTCCGGCTGTCGGAGCGCTGGGCCGACACGCTCGGCACGCCGCTGGCCTTCATCCACAAGCGCCGCGACCTCGACGTGGCCAACTCGGTGAAGGTCAACGAGGTCGTCGGCAAGGTGCGGGGGCGCACCTGCGTGCTGATCGACGACATGATCGACACCGCGGGCACCATCTGCAAGGCCGCCGACGCCCTCTACGAGCAGGGCGCCACCAACGTGATCACCGCCGCGACCCACGCGGTGTTCTCCGATCCCGCGGTCGACCGGCTGAAGAACTCCCGGATCTCCGAGGTCATCGTCACCAACACCCTGCCGTTGTCCCAGGCCAACAGGTTCGACAAGCTCACGGTCCTGTCGATCGCGCCGCTGATCGCGCGCGCGATCACCGAGGTCTTCACCGACGGGTCGGTCACCAGCCTGTTCGAGGGCGACACCTGAGCCGGTAGACTTTTACGGTTGCGTTCGTAACGCCTTCCGCTAGGGCGGGTGAGGGGGAACGCAAATCCCGCAAAGCATCCCTAGGAGATGTCGTGTCTGAAGTACGTATCGCCGCCGAGCCGCGCACCACGTTCGGCAAGGGCGCCGCTCGCAAGATCCGTCGTGACAACAAGGTGCCCGCGGTCCTCTACGGCCACGGCACCGACCCCAAGCACCTGACGCTGCCCGGCCACGAGGTGCTCCTCGCGCTGCGCACCGCCAACGTGCTGATCCACCTCAAGGGCGACGGCGTCGACGAGCTCGCGCTGCCCAAGGGCGTTCAGCGCGACCCGATCAAGGGCTTCGTCGAGCACGTCGACCTGCTCCTGGTCAAGCGGGGCGAGAAGGTCACCGTCGACATCCCGGTCACCACGGTCGGCGCCGTCAACTCCGAGGGCCTGCTTGACCAGCAGCTCGTCTCCGTCTCGGTCGAGGCCGAGGCCACCCACATCCCGACCGGCGTCGAGGTCGACGTCGAGGGTCTGGTGATCGGCACCGTGGTCACCGCCGCCGACCTCAAGCTGCCCGAGGGCTCCACGCTGATCGCCGAGGGTGAGACCGTCATCCTTCAGGTCATCGCCAAGCCGGTCGAGGAGCCCACGGAGGCCGAGGCCGAGGCTGCTGAGGCCGCCGCGACCGCCACGGTCACTGAGGAAGCCGGCGAGTAACACACCGCTGTTCGGCGACGGGGCAGCCGGCCGGCTGCCCCGTTTCGCTTGAGGGAGACACCCTTAAGGAAGGCACGTTAAGGGAAGGCATATGGACCGCTGGTTGATCGTCGGGCTCGGCAATCCGGGCGCCGAATACGCCGGCAACAGGCACAACGCGGGCTTCATGGTGCTCGACGAGCTGGCCGCCAGGGCCGGCGGGCGGTTCAAGGCGCACCGGAGCCGGGCCGAGGTCCTGGAGTCCAGTCGCGCGGTGCTGGCCAAGCCGCTGACGTACATGAACCTGTCGGGCGGCCCGCTCAAGGCACTGTCCGACTTCTACAAGCTCGGCCCCGACCGGCTGATCGTGGTCCACGACGAGCTCGACGTCCCCTACGGCGCGCTGCGCGCCAAGTTCGGCGGCGGCGACAACGGCCACAACGGGCTCAAGTCGATCACCAAGGTGCTCGGCACCCGCGACTACCTGCGGGTCCGCTTCGGCATCGGGCGCCCGCCCGGCCGCATGGACCCAGCCGCCTACGTGCTCAAGGACTTCGCCACGGCCGAGCGCAAGGACCTGGGCTTCCTGGTCGACCGGGCGGCCGACGTGGTGGAGTCGCTGATGGAGCGTGGGCTCGAGACCACGCAGAACGAGTTCCACCGCGCCGATCTGCACATTTCCGGCCCTCCTCGCTGACCATCGCATAGAGGCGTTCGCGGTTTCCCACGCGTCGCTCAGCGCTACGATCTGGTGACTGTCCGTTGATCATCGGTCACGTGGAGGATTCGTGCGCGACGGCGATGGGCTGCTGACCGCTGTCCGGTCCGGCCACGCCAGGTCCGGGCGGCTCAGTCCGCACCTGCCCCCCTGGATACGCGCCTACCGTGTGCGCACCATGCTCGGCGACTTCCTGTGCGCGGGGGTGGCGTCCGGGTTCGCGTTCTTCGCCAGGTTCGGCGGTTTCACCGCTTACGCCGCGCCGTACCTCGTGGTCAGCATGGCCCTGCCGGTGCTGTGGATCTGCACGGTCGCCTTCAACCGGGCCTACGAGCCGCGCATGCTCGGCATCGGCTCCGAGGAGTTCCGCCGCGTCGTACAGTGCGGCGTCGCGCTGACCGCCGCGACGGCCATCGGCTCCTACGTGACCAAGACCGACATCGCCCGCGGCTACGTGGTCCTCGCCCTGCCGCTGGTGACACTCCTCACTCTTTTCTGCAGGTACGCCCTGCGCCGCTCGCTCCACCGGCGCCGGGCCGCGGGCGCGTGCATGCGCAAGGTGGTGGCCGTCGGGCACGCCTCCGCCATCGCCGAGCTGGTCCACCTGTTCCGCAGGGAGCCCTATCACGGCATGGAGGTCGTGGCCGCCTGCCTGCCAGACGACGCGCCCGGTGAGCGGGTCGGGGAGGTGCCCGTCGCGGGTGGCTTCAGTGACGTGTCGATCGTGGTCGACCAGTCCGGCGCCGACACCGTGGCCGTGCTCGCCTGCCCCGAGATGGACGGCCAGGCGCTGCGGCGGCTGGCCTGGCGGCTGGAGCGCACCCGCACCGACCTGGTGGTCGCCCCGGCGCTGATGGACGTGGCCGGGCCGCGCACGATGATCCGACCGGCCGCCGGTCTGCCGCTGCTGCACGTCGAGCACCCCGAGCTGGCGGGGGTCAGGCAGCTGGTCAAGAACGGATTCGACCGGGTGGTGGCCGCCCTGCTGCTGGTATGCCTGGCTCCGTTGCTGGGCGGGCTGGCGCTGGCCGTACGCGTGAGCAGTCCCGGGGCGGCGCTGTTCAAGCAGATCAGGGTCGGCAAGGACGGCCGGCCCTTCATGATCGTGAAGTTCCGCACGATGCGGCGCGGTTCGGAGCAGCAGAAGATCACCCTCGTCAGCGACAGTGACGGTGTGCTGTTCAAGGTCCGCAACGATCCCCGGGTGACGCCGCTCGGCACGCTGATGCGGCGGCACTCGCTCGACGAGCTGCCGCAGCTCATCAACGTCGTGCTCGGGCACATGTCGCTGGTCGGGCCGCGCCCGCCGCTGCCGGAAGAGGTCGCCCGCTACGGCGACGACGTCCGCCGGAGGCTGCTGGTCCGACCTGGTTTGACCGGGCTATGGCAAGTCAGCGGAAGATCCGACTTGTCCTGGGAGGAATCGGTCCGCCTCGACCTGCGTTACGTGGAGAACTGGTCTCTCATGCTGGATCTACAGATTCTTTGGAAAACCTGGTCGGCCGTCGCCCGCGGGCAAGGAGCTTATTGATGACGATTCGGGACGACCATGCCCTCGCTGCCGATCTGGCGACGGAGGCTGGCGAGCGGTTGCTGGAGGTTCGCCGGCGCACCGGGTTCGCTGACGCGTCCGCGTTGCGGGCCGAGGGTGACCGCAGCGCGCACGTCTTCCTGATGGAGTCGCTGGCCCGGCTGCGGCCGAGCGACTGCGTGCTCTCCGAGGAGGCCACCCGCGAGGAACGCCTCGACCCACGCAGGCAGAGCGCCTCACGGGTGTGGATCGTCGACCCGCTCGACGGCACCCGCGAGTTCTCCGAGGAGGGCCGGTCCGACTGGGCCGTCCACGTGGCGCTCTGGGAGCGGGGCGCGCTGAGCGCGGGCGCGGTGGCGCTGCCCGCCCAGGGCCGCACGCTCAACACCGCCGAGCCGCCCACGCTGCCCACCTTCGACAAGGGCCGCTTCCGCATCGCGGTCAGCCGCACCAGGCCGCCCGAGTTCGTGCAGAAGCTGGCCTATCTGGTCGGCGCCGACCTCGTGCCGATCGGGTCGGCCGGGGCGAAGATCTCCGCCGTGCTCACCGGAGAGGTCGAGGCGTACGTGCACGCCGGCGGCCAGTACGAGTGGGATTCGGCCGCGCCCGTCGCTGTCGCGCAGGCGGCCGGGGCCCACGCCAGCCGCATCGACGGCTCGCCGCTGACCTACAACCAAGCCGACCCCTCACTACCGGATATCCTTGTTTCCCTACCTGACTTGGCGTCTGCCCTGCTCGCCGGGATTCGGGACCTGCATCGCTGAAGGCCGGAGGAAGCCCCTATGCTCCAGCGCGACTACACGACGTCGCAGCTCGACGTACTCGAAGCCGAGGCCATTCACATCATGCGTGAAGTGGCGGCGGAGTTCGAGCGCCCCTGTCTGCTCTTCTCGGGCGGCAAGGACTCCATCGTCATGCTGCGGATCGCCGAGAAGGCGTTCTGGCCGGCACCGATCCCGTTCCCGCTGATGCACGTCGACACCGGCCACAACTTCGACGAGGTCATCGAGTTCCGTGACCGCCGTTCCGAGGAGCTGGGCGCCCGCCTGGTCGTGGCCAGCGTGCAGGATTCGATCGACGCCGGGCGCGTGGTCGAGGAGACGGGCCGCCGCGCCTCGCGCAACCGCCTGCAGACCACCACGCTGCTCGACGCGATCGAGGACCAGGAGTTCGACGCCGTCTTCGGCGGCGCCCGCCGTGACGAAGAGAAGGCCCGCGCCAAGGAGCGGGTCTTCTCCTTCCGCGACGACTTCGGCCAGTGGGACCCCAAGAACCAGCGCCCCGAGCTGTGGAACCTCTACAACGCGCGGATCCGCAAGGGCGAGCACATCCGGGTCTTCCCGCTGTCCAACTGGACCGAGCTCGACATCTGGGACTACATCCGGCGCGAGGGCATCGAGATCCCGTCCATCTACTTCTCCCACACCCGCAAGGTCTTCGAGCGTGACGGCATGCTGCTGCCCGACTCCGAGGTCGTCAAGCGGGGCGATGACGAGCCGCTGTTCGAGGCGGTGGTGCGCTATCGCACAGTGGGCGACATGACCTGCACCGGGGCCGTGCAGTCCACGGCCGCCACGGTCGAGGAGATCATCGAGGAGATCGCGGTCACCCGGATCACCGAGCGCGGGGCCACCAGGGCCGACGACCGCGCCTCGGAGGCCGCCATGGAGGATCGCAAGCGGGAAGGCTACTTCTAAACCCATGGACATTCTGCGTTTCGCGACCGCGGGAAGTGTCGACGACGGCAAGTCCACCCTGATCGGCCGCCTGCTCTTCGACTCCAAGGCGATCTTCGAGGACCAGCTGGAGGCGGTCGAGCGCACCTCGCGCGACCGCGGCACCGAATACACCGACCTGTCGCTGCTCACCGACGGCCTGCGGGCCGAGCGGGAGCAGGGCATCACGATCGACGTGGCCTACCGCTACTTCGCGACGCCGCGCCGCAAGTTCATCATCGCCGACACACCCGGCCACATCCAGTACACCCGCAACATGGTCACCGGCGCCTCCACCGCCGACCTGGCGATCATCCTCATCGACGCGCGCAAGGGCGTCCTTGAGCAGTCGAGGCGGCACGCCTTCCTGACCACGCTCCTGCGGGTGCCCCACCTGGTCCTGGCCGTCAACAAGATGGACCTGGTCGACTACTCCGAGGAGCGCTTCGAGGAGATCCGCGAGGAGTTCACGGCCTTCGCCTCGAAGCTCAACGTGGCCGACCTGACCTTCATCCCCATCTCGGCGCTCAACGGCGACAACGTGGTCTCGCGGTCCGAGAACATGCCCTGGTATCACGGCTCGTCCCTGCTGCACCACCTGGAGAACGTCCACATCGCCTCCGACCGCAACCTGGTCGACGTGCGCTTCCCCGTCCAATACGTGATCCGCCCGCAGCGGGCCACCGACCACGCCTTCCACGACTACCGCGGCTACGCGGGGCAGGTGGCGGGCGGCGTGCTCAAGCCCGGTGACGAGGTCGTCCACCTCCCCTCGGGCCTGGCCACCCGGATCGCCTCGATCGACACCTTCGACGGGCCGGTGGAAGAGGCGTTCCCGCCCATGTCGGTGACGCTCCGCTTCGAGGACGATATCGACATCTCGCGCGGCGACATGATCGCCCGGCCCAACAACCAGCCGCAGGTCGCGCAGGAGATCGACGCCATGATCTGCTGGATGGCCGACAGCGCCAAGCTGGCGCCGCGCTCCAAGCTCGTGATCAAGCACACGACGCGGACCGCTCGGGCGCTCGTCCGTGACCTGCACTATCGGCTCGACGTCAACACGCTGCACCGCGACGAGACGGCCACCTCGCTGTCGCTCAACGAGATCGGGCGGGTGTCGTTGCGGATCACCCAGCCGTTGTTCGTGGACGACTACTCGCGTAACCGGTTGACCGGTGGGTTCATCCTGGTGGACGAGTTCACGAACGCGACCGTCGGGGCCGGCATGATCATGGACCTGCGGTAGCCGACTGATTCATGACGGGCGTCCAGCGGGCTGGGTGTGCGCGCGGGCGTCCTGTGGCCGGGCGCCCGCGTCTGCGTGCCCGTGGATGAGGAGTTGGCGCAGGCGTTCCAGCGGGCTGGACGTCCGCGTCGGCGCGCCTGCGGCTAAGAGGTTCGGTACGGGCGTCCGGTGGGCCGGGCGCCCGCATTTGCGCGCCCGTGGCTGAGGGGCTGACGCGGGTGTCCGCCGGGCTGTGACGGATTGGCGCAGGTGGCTCGGGGGCTTAGGTAGATCCTTTGTCGTTTCGCGGATGCGATGATTACTCTCCGCGCTAGCCTCTCCACGTTCCGTATCCGTGACGTGAAGGCCATTCCCCCGTGACGCACCGTTCGACCGCCTACCGGGTGGTCTACCTGGGCGGCCTCGGCCGTAGCGGCACCACGCTGCTCGAGAGACTGCTCGGCGAGATCCCCGGCGTGGCACCCCTCGGCGAGGTCGTACACCTCTGGGCCCGAGGCGTACTGGCCGGCGAGCCATGCGGCTGTGGCGAGCCCTTCCCGGCCTGCCCGTTCTGGCGCGAGGTCGGCGAGACCGCGTTCGGCGGATGGACGCGGGCTCTGGCCGAACGCGTCCTCACCCTGCGGCACCGCGTCGACCGTACCCGCAGGATCCCCCGCATCGGCCACCCGGAGCTGGCGGAGTACGCCGGCACCTACCAGCGCCTCTACAACGCCGCGGCCAAGACCGCCGGCGCGACGGTCGTGATCGACTCCGGCAAACACGCCTCCCTGGCCTTCTGCCTGGCGGCGGCCGGGGTGGACGTGCATGTGGTCCACGTGGTCAGAGACCCGCGGGCCGTCGCCCACTCCTGGCGCAAGACCGTCGAACGCCCCGAGGACGGCCGCCCGATGACCCGCTGGGGCCCCGCCCGCACAGCAGCCCACTGGACGGCCCAGAACCTCGCCCTGGACCTCCTCGCCGCCCGCGGGGTCCCGGTGACGAGGCTTCGCTACGAGGACCTCCTGGCCGACCCAGCGGCCGCTCTGGCGACATTGGCCGACATCCTGGGCCTGGGCACGGCGCTGCCGTTCCTGACCGGCACGACCGCCCACCTGACCACCGCCCACACCGCCTCGGGCAACCCCATGCGCTTCACCGTCGGCCCGGTCGAACTGCGACGGGACGACGCGTGGCACTCCGGCCTCCCGCGCCACCATCGGCACCTGGTCGCGGCACTCACCTGGCCGCTCAGGTCGCGGTACGGGTATGGGGAGGCGGCGGCATGAGCGGGTCTCGCGCGGTCGGGCCTGGTGCGGACGGACCTTGGGTGGTCGGGTCTCGCGCGGTCGGGTCTTGTGTGGACGGACCTTGGGTGGTCGGGTCTCGTGCGGACGGGCTTTCGGTGGTCGGGCTTTCGGTGGTCGGGTCTCAGGGGGCGGGGTCCCGCGCGGCCCGGCCTCAGGTAGGCGGGTCTTTTGCGGTCGAGCGTCGTGTGGTCGGGCCGCGTGAATGGGTTGCCGACGCCGTGGCGTGGGCCGTACCTCTCGAAGTGGGGATCGCATGAGTGCGTCCGTCGGCGTGGTGATTCCCACTCGGGGTGACCGGCCCGAACAACTGCGGGCGGCCGCCCGAGCCGTCCTGACCCAGGACTACCCCGGCCGGATCTCGCTGGTCATCGTCGTCGACGGTGGCGATCCCATCGCAGTCGCCGGGCAGGTGGCCGATGTGGTGACGCCGGGCGTCGCCACGAACGCCCCCCACCGCGTGCTCGTCCTGCCCAACGCCCTCAGCGCCGGGCTGCCGGGTGCGCGCAACACCGGCATCTCCGCGTGCGACACCGATCTGATCGCCTTCTGCGACGACGATGACGTGTGGCTGCCGGGCAAACTCGCCGCGCAGCAGCAGGCGATCGAGGATGGCGCGGAGTTCGTCAGTTGCGGCATCGAGGTCGAGTACGGCCTACGTCGGGTGCCGAGGCTCGCGGGCAGCGACACGGTCACGGCGGCCGACCTGGTGCGTTCGCGCATGGTGATGGTGCACTCGTCGACGTTCTTGTTCAAGCGCGGGGCCCTCTGGGTGGACGAGAGCGCCCCGGCCGGCCAGAACGAGGACTGGGACCTGGCCCTGCGCGCGGCCAAGCGGCATCCGATCGCGAATGTCGATCGCCCACTTGTACGTATCCGTTGGGGCAATTCCCACTATGTCGCCTGCTGGGCCGACCGCATCGCCGGGCTGGAGTGGATGCTCGCCCGGCACCCCGAACTGGCCGTGGATCCGCGCGGCGCGGCGCGGGTCTACGGCCAGCTCGCCTTCCACCACGCCGCACTGGGGCGGCGTCGTGAGGCCGGTCGCTGGGCCCTGCGCACGTTCGCCGAGCGCATCGCCGAACCACGCGCCCCGATCGCCCTCGCCGTCGCCGCAGGGCTGATCTCCGCGCCGGCGGTGCTCGCCCTGCTCCACGATCGGGGGCACGGCATTTGAGCGCCGTCACGGCGGAAGTGGTCACCGCAGGTGTGGTCACCACAGGTGTGTTCACAGCGGACGTCGTTACAATGCGTGTCTTACGGCGGGCGTCGTTATCTCGGGCGTCGCTACGGCGGGCATGGTCTCGGCGGGCGCCACGGGCGTGGTCATCGCGGGCGCCGTTACAGTGCGCGCCATCTCGGAGGGCGCGGTCTCGGCGGGCGTCATAACGGCGAGCGTCGTTACAGAGAGCCCCTGCGCGGGGCGCGACGCATGAAGTCCCGGCACAGGGCGCGACGCATGAAGTCCCGGCACAGGGCGCGACGCATGGACTCCCGACACAGGGCGCGGCGCAAGGCGTGCCAGCGCGGGGCTCGGTGCAAGGTATGCCAGCGCGGGGCTCGATGTAAGGGGTGCTGGGGCGGGGCTCGGTGCAAGGCGTGCTGGTGTGGGGCTTGTTGCAGGGAGCCCCGATGTCGACTCCGTCACACGGGGTCCGGATACCGGGGTTTGACACGGGTGGGGTTCACGGGGTGTGGGGAGAGGGGCCGGGGATGGTTGGCGAGCAGGCGAGGCCGGTGCGGGTGCTGGTCGGGGGTGTTGCCGTCGATCCGCTGACCGAGCGCCAGGTCGTCGAGCACGTCGATGGTGAGCTGGGCGCGGGGAGGGGTGGGCGGATCGTGACGCCGAACGTCGACATCTGCCGCGCCGTCGCGAAGGACGTCAAACTCCGTCACCTCGTCAACTCCGCTGACCTCGTCGTGGCCGATGGGATGCCGCTGGTGTGGGCGTCGCGGCTGCTCGGCACGCCGATACCCGAGCGGGTCACTGGGGCCGACCTGATCTGGTCGTTGAGCAAGCTGGCCGCTCGCCGAGGGTGGCCCGTCTATCTCCTGGGCGGCCCGCCGGGCGTGGCCGCGTCCGCCGCTCATGAGCTCACCGCCTGCTATCCCACGCTTCAGGTCTGCGGCGTGGACGCGCCGCCCTACCGGTTCGAGAGCGGTGCTGGTGAGCGTGAGCGGGTGCGGCGGAAGGTCGTGGGGGCGGAGCCGAAGATGGTGTTCGTCGGGCTCGGGTTTCCGCGGCAGGACCGGCTGATCGCGCGGCTGAGCCAGGATCTGCCGGGGGCGTGGTTCGTGGGGTGCGGGTCGGCGATCGCGTTCGCCGCCGGCACGGTGCCCAGGGCGCCCGAGTGGATGCGAGGTGCGGGGTTGGAGTGGGCGTTTCGGCTGGTGAGCGAGCCCGGTCGACTCGCCAGGCGCTACCTGGTCGACGACCTGCCGTTCGCGGCCCGGTTGCTGGGTGATTGCCTGAGAGCACGGGCCTCGTCGGGAAGTGCCCACGACTCGTCGGGAAGTGCCCACGACTCGTCGGGAAGTGCCCACGACTCGTCGGGAAGTGCCCACGACTCGTCGGAAGGCGCACGCGACTCGTCGGGGAGCGCAGGCGAATAGGTCGGCTAGGCGATGGTCTCGCCTCCTCAGGGACCTGTCCGGACCCGCACAGACCGTTTCAGGGCGGTCTTAGGTCGGGTTCAGACCCGCGCAGACCCGTTCGAACCCGACCAGGCCATCTTGGATCCGCGCAGACCCGCCCGGACCCGCCCGGACTCGACCGGGCCATCTTGGACCAGCCCAGACATCCCCAGAGACGCCCACGCCCGACCAGAACTGCCCAGACACGCGCGCCCGGACATGCCCAGACACGCGCGCCCAGACATGCTCAGATACGACCCGAAACCACCTGAACTGCCCGGACCCGCCCGGTGACAGGGCCGGTGGCAGGAGCGGTGGCTGGCCAGCGGAGCCGACGCCGACCGGCCTCCGATGGGCCGAGGTGGTGCTGGGCGGCGACGCGCCACGGTTCCGGCGCGACGAGCTGGCCGGCATGCTCCTTCAGCGGGTTCCGGCGCGGCGAGCTCGCGGGTGGGCTCCTTCAGCGGGTTCCGGCGGGATGAGCTGGCCGGTGGCTCATCCGGCGGAGGTGAGCTCCCGTACGCGGGTCGCTTCCGCCCGTGTCAGGCCGAGGGTGGCCGTTTCGAGCGCGCGGCGTGAGTTCATGGGCCGGAAGGCCGTGCGGGATAGGCCCGACCAGGCGAAAGCGCTCCCCGCGCCGACGGGGGCCGTGCATGCTCGGGTGATGCGGCGCTCGGCCGTGGGCGACCAGGCGAGGCCCGCGTACTCGTACAGCTGCCGGAAGCCCGGGACCGGTGCGGAGGCCAGTTCGTCGTAGGAGGTCAGCAGGATGCCGGGGGTGCGGGCGAGGATCGCCTGAGTGACCCGCCACAGCGCCGCCGCCTTGGCGATGCGGTCCTGGGAGCCGATCAGGGCGCGGAGGTCGAGGAGCTCGGGGTGGTCGCGGACGAGCAGGGGTTGTTCGAGGAGCTCGTGGAAGTAGACGGTCCAGCCCAGGCGCTGCCAGCTGGCCACGAACGCCACCGGGTCCCGGGTGAGCGCGATCACCTTGCAGCCCAGCCGCTTGGCGAACCAGCCCGCTGAGAGCACCGCGAACGGGTCGTCGAGCAGGGCCCGTCGTCCCAGCAGGCGGCCGAGGGTGAAGGCCGTGCCGTAGCGGGTCATGCGGGCCAGATCGTACGGCGAGCGGTTGGTACGCAGTTCGGCCAGGTAGCGGTACCGAAGCGCGACCGTGTCGCGGAAGGCGGGCAGCCAGTCGGCGGTGTTGTCGTCGCAGATGTACTGGAAGCGGTGGGTGACCTGGGCCCGCAGGACGCCGGGACAGCGGCCGGGCGGGTGCTGGGGGTTGAGCGGCTCGTTGACGTAGACGAGGTCGCCCCCGGCCGCCAGCATTTTGCCCGTCCAGCTCGTGCCACTCCTGGGCAGGCCCGTCACCAGGATGGGACCGCTCATGCCACAAGCGAGGACTGCGGGAAGGGCGCGCTGGCGAGGCGCGGGACGAGGCCGCTCATGCCGTGGTCCTGGAGTGCGAGAAGGGCGCGCTCGCGGAGCGCGGGGTGCGGCCGGTCACGCAGTGGTCCAGGAGCGGAAGCGGAGTGCGGGGAGGCTGTGGCGGCCGAAGGGGTGCAGGCCGTAGCGGTGGTGCAGTTGCCAGAGCGGGAGCAGGTTCTTGGCGATCATCCCGCCCGCCCAGCCGAGCACCGCGCCGAACGCGCCGTGGGCCGGGATGAGCGCCACGTCCAGCGCGACCGTGCAGGCGATGGCCGCCACCAGGTTGAGCAGGCTGGCCGTGGTGTGTCCGGCGGCGGTCAGTACGACGTCGACCATGCCGCACGCGGTCGCCAGCATCATCGTGCCGGCCAGCACCAGCGCCACCGGCACGGCGGCGCCGTAACCCGGCCCGAACAGGCGCAGCAGCCACGGCGCCAGCGCGGCGTACCCGAGCCAGATCGGCCAGGTGAGCAGCACCAGCCAGATCGTCGCCGCCTGGTACAGCTCCCGCGCCCGCCCCATCTCGCCGTCGGCCAGCGCCCTGACCAGGCGCGGCTGCACGGCCTGCGCCAGCCCCTGGTTGGCGAGCTGGCCGACGACCTTGAACCGGGTGGCGGCGGTGTAGACGGCCGCCTGGACCGGGCCGCCGAGCAGCGCGACGACCACGATGTCGAGCCGCTGGAACACCGCCTGGATGGCACCCGCCGCCGAACGCGGCGCCGTGTAAAGCCACAGGTCGCGGGCGGTACCCGGCAGGTACGGCGTACGCGGCAGCCGTTCGCGCAGCTGGATCGCGGCGAGCAGCGCCACCGGCACGTACGGCAGCGCCCAGAGGAACGGCAGCCACTGCGGCCTGGCGGCGACGGCCGCCGCGGCGACGAGCAGGAACTGGAGCGTCGGCAACGCCATCCCGTCGAGCAGCACGGTGGGCCGCATGGCGCCGAAGCCGCGGGTGGCGGCGAGCAGGAGGTCGGCGGCGACCATCACGGGCAGGGCCGCCGCCAGCAGGCCGAGTCGCGGGTAGAGGAGCGCTCCGCAAGCGGTGGCGAGCAGGACCGCCGGTACCAGGGCCGCCCGGATATATCCGGAAATGCCGTGGTAGCCGTAGGTCTTGGCGCGGGCGATGAAATAGATGAGGCCGTTGCCCGCGTCGAGCTTGGCCACACCGGCCACCATGAGGGCCAGAGCGGTGGCGGTGAAGAAGGTGCCCGCCTGGTGCGCGCTGAACGCCCTGGTGACCACCACGACCAGCAGGAACTGGGCCCCCGCGCTGATGACGGCCCCGGCGATGCCCGCGATGCCGCCCCTGGCCACCTGACCGAGCGGCCCCGTGGTCAGCGACGCCACGACGGCTCACCGCCCAGCCAGCGGGCCAGCCGCGTGTCGTACGCCTCGAAATGGTCCTTGAGCCGCTGCCTGACCGAATCGGGCAGCGGCCGGGGCAGCGGCCGCCCGTTGTGGCGTTCGAAGACCGGGTAGCCCAGGTGGGGCAGGCCGAGGAAGTCCAGGACGCGGTCGTAGGCGCGTTCCGGTTCGGCGAAGAAGCGGTGGCTGTCGAGCACCAGGACGTGTTCGCGGCCGAACAGCGGCTCCAGCCGGTCGAGTTGCTCCGCGTAGCGCCCGCGCGCCAGGTAGGCGTGGTGGCGGTGCGCGTGGTGGACGATGTGGGGCCGTTCGCGGATGCTCTGCTCGGCGCCCGCCAGTCGCCGCTCCTCCAGCTCCAGAGCCCGTTCGAAGTCGGACTCGGTCTCGTAGCCCCTGGCCAGCTCGTGGGCGTGCGCGGAGCACGCCCGCTCGACCGGGTCGCGCACCAGCACGATGAGCCTGACCCCGGGCAGGTCGGCCGCGATACGCTCCCCGGCCAGCGGATGGAACAGGTAGTAAGGCGAGGACTCGAACGCCTGCGGATGCGTACCGTGGCGGCGAGCGAGCCGCGCGGCGGCCACCCGGAGCGGAAAGTGCCCCTGGTACCAGGACAGACCCCGGCCGTAGTCGGCGTCGAAGTAGTGAACACCCTTGTGCAGCACCGGTTTGAGCAGCAGCGGGTGCCGCGCCAGAGCCCGGTAGAGCGACGTGGTGCCGCACCGCTGCGCTCCGGCGATCAGGAACGACGGCAGCATCCGTACGCTCGACGTGAACCTCCCGGTGGTCCGGGAGACGGACAGGACCGACTGCTTCATCGTGTTCACGTCAGCGGCTCCTGGTGATCGACGAGGGGGTTGAGCCATGTGTCCGGTGGCCCGAGGGGTTCGTGGCCGTCGGCGGCGTGCCGGTCGGCCAGCGTGATGAGGTAGTGCAGGGCCGTCCGCCTGGCCTGCGCCGCCGACAGCCCGAGCGGGGCGAGCACGGGTACGGCCTGCGCCAGGCAGGCCCGCGCGGCCGTGGCCGGGTCCATCCGCCGCAGCGCGCGCTGGAAGAAGTGGTGCACGGCGTCGAACCCGTAGGGCACGCCGACCGCGTAGCGCTCCCAGTCCCAGACGAGCAGCCGCCCGTCACCGGAAGGGGCGACGTTCCAGGGCGACAGGTCGCCGTGCCAGGCCGCTCCCTCGAAGCCACCGGTGCCCGCGATCTCCTTGACGGCCTCGGTGAGCAGGGCGGCGGGGACCCGGCCGCGCCTGATCGGCAGCGGCGAGAGGACCAGGACCGAGTACTCGCCCCAGCGCTCGTGGCGCAGCACGGTCGGCGCGACGACCGTCTTGAGCGCCAGACCGCTCAGCTTCTTGAGCGTGGCGGCCTCGCCGTCGACCAGTTCGCGGGCGCGCGGGGTGTCACCGATCTTCACGAAGGCCAGGCGGGAGCCCTCGCCGTACGCCTCCAGGATGGGCTTGCGGTTGGCCCGGCGAGCCGGGCGTACGTGGAGGACGGTCTCGACGGGGACGCCGAGAATGTCGCTCAGGTACGTCTCGATCGAGCCCTCGACCGGCACCATGACCGGCCGGCCCAGCAGCCCGTGCCATCGGCGCCGGGGGGCCAGGCGGCGCGGCAGCAGCCGGTGCGGCAGCACGCTGTAGGCGCGCGGCGACCCGGGGCCGGGGTAGAGCGCCCGCACGGTCTGGTCGAGGTAGCGCAGCCGCACCTTCGCGTCGTTCACGCGGTCTCCCCGGTGTTACGCCACAGGAGGGCGAAGGAGATGAGGTAGAGGCTGAGCGGCGTGACCAGGCCGTCGTACACGAACATGTAGAGCAGCACGAGGATCATGACGAGCACCCCCGCGAGCCCGATCGGGCTGCGGTCGGGCCAGTGGCGCCGGATCGCGCCCAGGAAGAACGCCACATACAGCGCCGCCCCCACGAAACCCTGGGTGATGATCAGCAGCCAGAGCTGCCCGTCGCTGCCCAGCGGCGGATGGCCACAGCCGCCGCACCACTCGGTCTTGCCGGTGGTGATCGTGCGGTGGTTGCCCATGGCGTTGCGGGTGTTGCCGTAGCCGATGATCGGCGAGTGCGTGGCCGCCGAGATGGTCGCCGACACGGTGAAGGCCCTGATGTCGTTGGAGTGCGGGTTGTCCAGGCGCTGGCCGACCAGCGAGGCGAGCGGGCTGAGCGCGAACGCCAGCGTCGCCGCCACCGCCGTGGCGCACAGGGCCAGCCTGGTGCGTCCGCCGACCCGGACGATCAGGTAGAGCCCGGCCAGCCCGAGGCCGATCCAGAGGCCGCGGTTGAGCGAGTAGACGATCGGGATGGCGGCCACGGCGGTCAACGCGATGGCCACCGCCTTGCGGCCGCCCCCGCCGTAGACCCACCAGCCGACCACGAACCAGATGAGCAGCACCGACACGTTGCTGCCCCACGCGTTGGCCCACTCGAACGGCGCCTCGGGGCGCGGCGAGGCGTAGCCGAGCACCTTCTGGGTCTGGGCGGCCGTCGGGTGAATGAGGTTCTGGACGAAGGCGTTGTCGCTGATCCACCCCGGCAGCACCATCTCCACCGGCGAGGTGAACTCCAGCCGGGGGAAGAACACGCCGAGCAGCCCGCCCGCCACGGTCGTGACGAACAGCACCCCGAGCATCCGTACGAGCCTGAGCTGCGGCAGCTCCCGCTCGGTCAGGTTGCCCAGATAGAGAACCATGATCAACAGCGCCGCGTAGAGCGCGAACCGTATGAGGTAGCCGATGACCCGCCCGGCGTTGAACGCCCCGTACGTGTCGGGCGGCATGTCGGCCAGCATCAGCGCGCTCACCGTGTAACCGGCCAGGAGCAGCAGCCACAGCCCGAACCCGCGCGGCACCCGGATCGGCCGGCGCCGCCAGAGCACGACGGCCATGGGCACCGCCAGGACGATCACCGACAGGCCGCCGAAGCCGAGCGCCCACCACACGGGATAGCCGATGAGAAGCGCGCCGATCGGCCACGCCGGACCTCTCATGCCGAGGTGCCCGGCGGGCGGGGGAGCGAGGTCATGGGCGCCGCCTCGCCGGACTCCAGCTCGCCGCTGGCGACCAGCTTGCCGAGCGGGTTGCCCTCGACCGGCTCGGGCCTCGGGGTCAGGTCCCTCGTCGTCACCACACCGATGATCGGTACGTTGTGCCTGCCCAGATGGCGTACGGCGGCGGCCACCTGTGCCGAGGTGGCCCGGCGCAGCCCCACCAGCAGCAAGGCCGCGTCGGCCCGGGCCAGGTCGCCCACGTCGGAGCCGGTCAGCAACGACAGCGGGGCGGTTACGGCCAGCGGCCCGACCACCGGCGTCGCGCCGAGCTCCGCCGGGATCGCCCTGACCAGCAGCCGCTTGCCCGGACAGGCGGCGATCACGGACGAGGCCAGGTCGTGCGGCAGGCCTTGGCGCAGCGGGTCCGACAGGTCGCCGAGGACGGGCAGCCCGGTCAGCCGCTCGACGTCGGCGGCGGTGCGCAACCGGGTGTCGAGCCGGTCGCGGGCGTAGGCGGTGGCCGTGCCGAGGAGCAGGCCGATCATGAGCCCGGTGCCGAGGTAGAGCGGCAGGCTGGGCGAGCTCGGCACGGTCGGCGGCGTGGCCTGGCTGATGACCGACCCGGGAGTGATGGCGACGGTCCGCAGCGCGTCGTACTTGAGCGTGAGGCTGTAGGCCTGCCGGTTGAGCACGCTCTGTCGGTGCGCGGCGATCGTGTGCTCGATGCTGCCCTTGCTCGCCAGGGCGAGCTCCTTGATCACGGTGTCGAGCGCGGTGTTGACCTGCTTGAGCTTGACCAGCATCGCCTTCTGCTGCGCGGTCATCGTCGCCTGCGCGTTCTCGGTGCGGTTGGCCAGGTACGCCTGCGCGTACGCCCGCGACTGGGCCGCCGCGACGGCGGGGTCGGCGGCGGTGACGGAGATCCACAGCACGGCCGAGTTGGGCGGCACTGAGACCTCGACGGGCTCGGGCGTGCCCGTCTTGAGCTCTTTGGCGGCCTTGTCGGCCACCACGGACGACTGGGCGATCTGCGCCTCGGTGTCGAGATTGAGCGGCTCGCGCTGCCGGTTGGTCACCTGGTTGTTCTGGTCCTGGACGCCCACGGGCGCGACCAGGACCTGGGTGGTCGCGGTGTAGGCGGCCGGGGTGAACCGCAGCAGCGCCAGCCCCGCCGTGCCGCCGGCCAGCAGGAACCCCAGGAACAGCAGCCAGCGCCTGCGCACCAGCGACAGATGGTCCGCCAGGTCGCTGGCGTGGCGGCGGCCCGGGAAGTCCGGCGACAGGCTCATTGGAGCGGATCTCCTTCGAGTGTGTGCGCGGTGTCGCCGATCGGCGACTGTGCGTCACAAGTCGCGGCGTCCGCCCACTATAGGCCGGACAGATATTACCCAGGCTGAATCCAGAAGATTTTCTCTGGTACGGCCAGCAATTCGCCCCACGATAGCCCGAAATAATGCGAAATTGAGGACCGGTCGGATGGTTGCTGACCTGGCGATACACCCGCTCCGGCTGAAGTTCTGGGAATGGCATGGCATGGTTCAGGTTTGATAGGACGGGGGTCCTTGGTTGAGGGGGTTGAACGGCCTTGAACCGGTGGGGAATTTCTCATAAAGCGGTAAATATCAGCGTCAAAGGTGTGGCGCTGTTGGTCGTCGCCGTGCTCGCGGGCTGCTCAGCTGTGCAGGGTGCGGGGAGTCCGGCGCAGGTCGCCCAGCCGAGCGCCAGGCCGAACGCGGAGACCTCGCCGGCCTGCGCCGTCACTGCCCGGCTTATTCCATCTTGCGGTGCTTGGTGGGGGATCGCCCCGGAGGTCTTCACCGGCGCGGGCATCGAAAGGTCGCTCCACGGCGCCGAATCCCGCATCGGTGGCACCGCCGACGTGCTGCACGTTTATCACCGGGGCAAGGAGGAGTTTCCGACCAGCGAGGAGGTCGCGCTGGCCCGCGACCCGGTCCGGCCCAGGCTGCTGCTGATCAACTGGAAGCCGTCGCTCGACTACACCTGGGCGCAGATCGCCCGCGGTGCCATCGACCGCAGGATCGACCGGCTGGCCGACTACATCAGGCGCACCTTCCCCGAGCGGTTCTTCCTCACCCTCCACCACGAGCCGGAGAACGACGTCGACGCCGCCCCCGGCTCGGGCATGCAGGCCACCGACTACGCGGCCATGTACCGCCATGTCGTGCTCAGGCTGCGCGACGAGGGCGTCAAGAACGCGGTCACGGTCATGACCTACATGGGCGCGCCCAATTGGGCGGCCAAGCCGTGGTTCGAGCAGCTCTATCCGGGTGACGACGTGGTCGACTGGGTGGCCCTCGACCCCTACGCCGACAGCCGGGTCCGCGACTTCGACGGCCTGGTCAACAAGACCCGGCCCGACTTCGACCAGTGGCCGGGGTTCTACCGGTGGATGCAGTGGCGCTTTCCCGGCAAGCCGGTCATGGTCGCGGAATGGGGCGTGTTCGAGCGAGCCGACGACCGTGCGGCCAAGCGCTCGTTCTTCGAGTCGGTGCGTACGCAGATTCAGCGCTATCCGCAGATCAAGGCGCTGATCTACTTCGACTCGCCGCACGCGCCGCGCGGCGACACGAGCTTCGACTCCGATCCCGCCGCCGGGCGGGCGTTCAGCGAGCTCGCGCGAGATCCCTACTTTCACTCGACGCCCGTGCCGCGGCCCTGACGCGCCAGCGCCAGCCCGCGACGGTCGCGACCGCGGCGCCCGCCAGCGCCCACACCGTCACCGTGTTGTTCACGTCGAGCAGCTTGAGCGCGGAGGCGAGCAGAACGATCCCGAGCAGCGCCCTGATGAGGCCGCCCGGCGCCCTGGAGGAGATCCGGGCGCCGAGGTAGACGCCCGGGATCGAGCCGATGAGCAGCGAGACCGTCAGAGTGAGCTGGAAGTCGCCGAAGAGCAGGTGGCCGAGCGCGGCCGAGGCGACGAGCGGCACCGCCTGCACCAGGTCGGTGCCGACGAGCTGGTTGGCCTTGAGCGCCGGATAGAGAGCCAGCAGGGCCACGATGATCAGGGAGCCCGAGCCGACCGAGGAGATGCCGACGACGAGTCCGCCTACCGTACCGACCAGTACGGTCGGGATTGGGCGCACGACAATGTCGCGGGCGCTCGACGTGCCACCCTTCCCGGCCAGCCACGTCTTGGCGACCAGACCCGCGACGGCGAGTAGCAGCGCCACGCCGAGCGCGTACTTCACACCGTCGCCGACCGCGAACGCGCGCGCGATGAACACCCCGCAGAACGCCGCCGGCACCGACCCCACGCAGAGCCAGCCGACCAGGCGCAGGTTGACCGTGCCCCTGCGCAGGTGTACGGCGCTGCCGACGGGTTTCATCACGGCGGAGGCGACCAGGTCGCTGGAGACCGCGGCCAGCGGCGGGACGTTGAAGAACAGCATCATCATCGGCGTCATGAGCGCGCCGCCGCCCATGCCGGTGAGCCCGACGACGATCGCGACCAGAAAGGACCCGGCGATCAGGGGGAAGTCGATCAACGAACCCAGCCTCCGCTCCGCAGCGCCCCCAGCACCTGGGTGACGGCCGCCTCGATAGAGATGTGCGTCGTGTCGATGATCAGATCGGCGTCGTCCGGCTCCTCATAGGGGTCGGAGATACCGGTGAACTCGGGGATGAGCCCGGCGCGGGCCTTGGCGTACAGGCCCTTGCGGTCGCGGCGCTCACACTCCTCCAGTGGGGTCGCCACGTGCACGAGCAGGAAGTCGGCCCCGACCGACTCGACCATCTCGCGCACCTCCTCGCGGGTGGCGGCGTAGGGGGCGATGGGGGCGCAGATCGCCAGCCCGCCGTGGCGCGCGGCCTCGGCGGCGACGAAGCCGATGCGCCGGATGTTGAGATCGCGGTCGTCCTTGGAGAACGTCAGGCCCTTGGACAGCAGGTGGCGTACCACGTCGCCGTCGAGGTAGGTGACCGGGCGGCTGCCCAGTTCGAGCAGCGAGTCGCGCAGGCCGCGGGCGATCGTGGACTTGCCGGAGCCGGACAGACCGGTGAAGAAGACCACGAGCCCGCGCCGGTGCGGCGGTCCGGGGATGCGCACCGGCTCGGGGCCCGCCAGGTGCTCGGTCGCGCCGTAGGCGGTGGCGACGTGCTCGCGCAGCTCCAGGTCGATCTCGGGCTCCGCGCGCGGCGCCAGCGGCACCGAGACCACCAGGGTGCCCTCGGGCAGTTGCTCCTTGGCGCGCAGCGCGGCGCGTACGACAGCCGGGCCCGTCTCGCCGTACGAGAGGGGGAGCAGCACGATCACCGCGTCGAGCTCCTTGGCGGTGGCGACGATCTCGGTGAGGTCGTCGAGCGGCCCTCGCATGGTGACGGCGAGCGCCGCCCGCCCGTCGAGCTCTTCGCGTATCTGCGCCGGAGTACGGCGAAGCCGGGCGAACGGCCCGTGCTCCGGGGCGCCCAGACCCTTCACCGGACCGGAGGCCAGGCCGTCGGGCTCGCGCTCGGCGACGGTGAGCACGGCCAGCGGCACGCCCTCAGGGTCGAGCAGCGTGACCTCGGTGCCGGGGATGGCCGCTTCCGGAAGATGGAGCGTGACGGGAGCCGGCCACGGGGTGCCATCGGCGAGGGTGCCGCGCTCATGCACCGTGTGCAGGTCGTCGTGCCCAAGGAACCCGCTCAGCGGCTGGAACGCGCCGGAGAGCAGCAGCTCCAGGTCGGCCAGCTCGTACGCCCCTGGGGTCCACTCCACGGTCTGCCATCCCAACTATTCCGATTGACTTGGTAGGAAAGGAGTCTAGCCTTTGGTACAAGTGTGTCGCTAGTGCGATGTCCCCGAACCTTCACCAGACATTCCGCTCCCACTATGGGGGTGTCTCTTCGTGAGGACTTTGTCATGGCGGGCCGCTTGCTTCCGCGCCTGCGACGGGACCGTCCCTCCACGGGAACTTCTGCCGCTCCCCGGAGTGGAGCCCTCCATGAGGGCCTCGGCCACGACGTGCCGTCTTCTTCTTCGCCCCCGGAGGGGGTGTCCCACCTCAAGGGACGTCGGCCACCACGGACCGTCACGGTGCCCGAGACGGTCGTGACGAACCACAGGGGGCTAGATGAGCCGAGCGAAGTGATTCTGCGGCTTTTTGATCACCATGGCGATCTCATCATGCGTAGCCGGAAACCGGTCGCGGGTCAGCTTGGCCGTCATCCTGACAGCCATCCGTCCGATACGCCCCATGGCCGGACCGCTGGTCGCCGTGTGGTCGTCGGTGATCATAAGCCCGCGAGTGAGGCAGAAGGTGTGGATCCCGTCGCGCGAGGTCACCGGCCCGTAGACGGCCGGTAGCGGGCCCGGTGTGCCCGCCGACACCAGGTGCCGCCAGATGAGCCGCCGCAGCCACCACGGGGTGATCCGGTCGAGCAGGCCGTAGGCGGATTTCCGGTCGCGCATGCGCAGCAGGATGAGCCCGCCGGGGCGCAGCGCCTGCAGCAGCCGGTCGAAGACCAGTTCGGCGTGCTGAATGCGCTCCAGCAGGAACGACAGCTGGATCACATCCACCGACCTCGGGGGCAGCGGGACGCAGCGCAGGTCGCCCAGTGACCACATGGCGAGATCGGCTCGCTCGCCGACCACTCTCCTGATCGGGGGCAGGTCCTCGTCGACGCCGGTGGCCCTGGTGTCGATCCGGTCCAGGACCAGTGGCTCGTCGTGCGCGCATCCGGCGACGAGCACGTCGAGCCGCCTGCCGAGCCGTCCGGCCCACTGCTCGCGGATGCGCTGACCAAAGAGATCGCCCCTTGGGGCTACCGACCGCACCTCAGACATGTCACCCAGAGTAATCAATCGACGCCAATTAGTAAGCCATTTCCCTGCTAGCGTCCTGCGCCGTGAGTGATCTCGTGTACGTGGGCAACGCGAATGTCGACGCCGCGACGGACCATGGCTGGCTCCTGGGCCATTTCAAACCCTACGGCGACCCGAGACACAGCGACGGGGTGGAGATCAAATGGGGCACCCACTCCCCGGGTGACGAACGCGCCGAGTGGGTGCGCGGCGAGGAGCGTACGGCGCTGCTCATTCTCATCTCGGGTCGCTTCCGCGTCGAACTACCGGGCAGGAGCGTGCTGCTCGCCGAGCGGGGCGACTACGTGGTCTGGGGCAAGGGCGTGGACCACTCCTGGCGCGCGGAGGAGGAGTCGGTGGTCCTGACGGTCCGCTGGCCGTCCGTCCCGGGCTACAAGGTCCCGCAGCCGGACAAGGTCCTGGAGTAGTACGAGGTCCCGCAGCCGGACAAACTCCTGGAGCCAGGCAAGGTCCCGGAGCCGGACGGGGGCGTGGCGTAGATGCGAATAGGCTTGTAGCACAACCCCCATGCCCGCCGGCTGGGGGTAATCGTCGTGGGGCTGTCGAAAATGAGTCTGTCCGGGCTGCTTGATCTTGTCGTCACCGATCCCAAGCTGACCGCCGCTCTCGAAGAGGGCGGCGACATCGCGCTGGTGGCGCCGTCCGCGCTGCGGCCGTTCGGGGTGGCCGCGCTGGCCGGGCACGATCAGCGGACCGTGCTGGCCATCACCGCCACCGGCCGCGAGGCGGAGGACCTGGCGAGCGCGCTGACCAGCCTGATGGAGCCCAGCTCGGTGGCCGTCTTCCCGGCCTGGGAGACGCTGCCGCACGAGCGGCTCTCCCCGCGCAGCGACACCGTGGGGCAGCGGCTGGCCGTGCTCAGGAGGCTCGCGCACCCGGTCAAGGACGACCAGGCGGCCGGGCCCCTCAGCGTGGTGGTCGCGCCGGTCAGGGCGCTGCTCCAGCCGATCGTCAAGGGCCTGGGCGACCTGGAGCCGACCCGCCTGCGCGCGGGCGACGACGCCGACCTCGACGGGGTCGTACGGCGGCTGGTCGACAACGGCTACCACCGGGTCGACATGGTGGAGAAGCGCGGCGAGGTGGCGGTACGCGGCGGGTTGCTCGACGTGTTCCCGCCGACCGAGGAGCATCCGCTGCGGCTGGAGTTCTGGGGCGACACGGTCGAGGAGATCCGCTGGTTCAAGGTGGCCGACCAGCGCTCGCTGGAGGCGGCGGACGGCGGGCTGTTCGCGCCGCCGTGCCGCGAGCTGCTGCTCACCGCGGAGGTCAGGGAGCGGGCGCGCGAGCTGGGCCGGGAGCACCCGGCGCTGCTCGAGGTGCTCGACCAGCTCGCCGAGGGGACGCCGGTCGAGGGCATGGAGGCGTTCGCGCCCGTGCTGGCCGGGGAGATGGACCTGCTGCTCGATCACCTGCCCGGCAACGCCGCGGTGTTCGTCTGCGATCCCGAGCGGATCAGGGGCCGGGCCGAGGAGCTCGTACGTACCTCGCAGGAGTTCCTGGAGGCGTCGTGGATCAACGCGGCGGCCGGTGGCGAGGCGCCGATCGACCTCGGGGCGGCGGCGTTCCGCTCGCTCGACGACATCCGCGGTCACGCCGACGTGCTGGGGCAGGCGTGGTGGACGATGGCGCCGTTCGGGGCCGGGGTCGAGCTGGACGCGCAGGACTCCGAGGCATACCGGGGCGACACCAGGAAGGCGCTCGAAGACGTCAAGGGCTGGCTGGCCGAGGACAAGGCGGTCGTGCTGCTGAGCGAGGGGCACGGCCCGGCCGAGCGGATGGTCGAGGTCCTCAAGGGCGTGGACGTTCCCGCCCGGTTGGTGAAATATCTGGATAAGTCGCCTGAGGCGAAGGTCGTCCATGTCTCGACGGGGTTGATCGAGCACGGGTTCATCACCCCCAACCTGGCCGTGCTCACCCACCTCGACCTCGTCGGCCAGAAGGCGTCCACCAAGGACATGCGCCGCCTGCCCTCCCGCCGCCGCAACATGGTCGACCCGCTCCAGCTCAAGATCGGCGACAACGTGGTGCACGAGCAGCACGGCGTCGGCCGCTACATCGAGATGGTGCAGCGCACGGTCCAGGGCGCGACGCGCG
Organism: Nonomuraea sp. NPDC049750; assembly: GCF_040659625.1. Taxonomy (NCBI): domain Bacteria; kingdom Bacillati; phylum Actinomycetota; class Actinomycetes; order Streptosporangiales; family Streptosporangiaceae; genus Nonomuraea; species Nonomuraea sp. NPDC049750. The sequence continues at coordinate 120,462 of NZ_JBFANB010000007.1, read as the reverse complement.
AATACCTGGTCATCGAGTACGCCAAGGGCGACCGCCTCTACGTCCCCACGGATCAGCTGGACGAGGTCACCCGCTACGTGGGCGGCGAGGCCCCGACGCTCAACCGGATGGGCGGCGCCGACTGGGCCAAGGCCAAGACCAGGGCGAAGAAGGCGGTCAAGGAGATCGCGGGCGAGCTCATCCGCCTCTACTCCGCCCGCATGGCCTCGCCCGGTCACGCCTTCGCCGCCGACTCCCCGTGGCAGCGGGAGATGGAGGACGCCTTCCCGTACGTCGAGACCGGCGACCAGCTGGAGGCCATCGACGAGGTCAAGCGCGACATGGAGCGCGGCGTCCCGATGGACCGGCTGATCTGCGGCGACGTCGGCTACGGCAAGACCGAGATCGCGGTGCGGGCGGCGTTCAAGGCACTCCAGGACGGCAAGCAGGTCGCCGTGCTGGTGCCGACGACGCTGCTGGTGCAGCAGCACATGTCGACGTTCACCGAGCGCTTCTCCAGCTTTCCCGTCTCGCTCAGGGCGGTCTCCCGCTTCCAGACCGACGGCGAGGTCAAGGGCACCCTGGAGGGCCTGCGCACCGGCGCCGTGGACCTGGTGATCGGCACCCACCGGCTGCTCAGCCCGGAGGTTCGGTTCAAGGACCTGGGGCTGATCATCATCGACGAGGAGCAGCGGTTCGGCGTCGAGCACAAGGAGGCCATGAAGCACCTGCGCACCCAGGTCGACGTGCTGGCCATGTCGGCCACGCCGATCCCGCGCACGCTGGAGATGGGCCTGACCGGCATCAGGGAGATGTCGACCATCCTCACCCCGCCGGAGGAGCGGCACCCGATCCTCACCTTCGTGGGGCCGTACGACGAGAAGCAGATCGGGGCCGCCATCAGGCGCGAGCTGATGCGCGACGGCCAGATCTTCTTCGTGCACAACCGGGTGGCCTCGATCAACCGGGTCGCCGCCCGGATCAGGGAGCTGGTGCCCGAGGCGCGCATCGCGGTGGCGCACGGGCAGATGAACGAGCACCAGCTGGAAAAGATCATGGTCGGCTTCTGGGAACGCGAGTACGACCTGCTGGTCTGCACCACGATCGTGGAGTCCGGGCTCGACGTGCCCAACGCCAACACGCTGATCGTCGACCGGGCCGACAACTACGGCCTCTCGCAGCTGCACCAGCTCAGGGGCCGCGTCGGGCGAGGCAGGGAGCGGGGTTACGCCTACTTCCTCTACCCGCCGGAGAAGCCGCTCACCGAGACCGCCCACGAGCGGCTGGCGACGATCTCGCAGCACACCGAGATGGGCGCGGGCATGTACGTCGCGATGAAGGACCTGGAGATCCGCGGCGCGGGCAACGTGCTCGGCGCCGAGCAGTCGGGCTTCATCGCGGGCGTCGGCTTCGACCTGTACGTCCGGCTCATGGCCGAGGCCGTGCAGGAGCAGAAGGCCAAGCTGTCGGGCGCGGAGGTGACGGAGGAGCACCCCGACGTCAAGGTCGAGCTGCCGATCAACGCGCACATCCCGCACGACTACGTCACCTCCGAACGTCTGCGCCTGGAGGCGTACAAGCGGATCGCCACCATCTCCGCCGAGATCCACATCGACGAGGTGCGCGCCGAGCTGACGGACAGATACGGCAAGCCGCCCGTGGAGGTGGAGAACCTCCTGGCCGTCGCCCGCTTCCGCATCAGCGCCCGCCAGGCCGGGCTCACCGATGTCACACTGCAGGGCCAGAACATCAAGTTCGGTCCGGTCAGGCTGCGGGAGTCGCAGCAGGTACGCCTCGACCGCCTGTACAAGAAGGCCATCTACAAGCAGGCGGCGGAGACGCTGCTGGTGCCCGCGCCGAAGACCAAGCCCCTGGGCGGGCAGCCGTTGCGTGACCTCGACCTGCTCAAATGGTGCGGTGACCTGGTCGAGGCCATGTTCTTGGAGCCCGCGAGGGTAAGCTAGCCGCGGTTTTGTCGGGAAAGGACGCACGTGAAGTCGATTCGAGTGGCTGTGGCCGCTGCCGTGGTGGGTGTCGCGCTGACCGCCTGCTCCTCGCCTATGGAGGCCGGAGCCGCGGCCGTCGTGGGCAGTGAGCGGATCTCGTCGCGCGATCTGAACAAGAACGTCCAGGAGTACGAGGCCGCGCTGCGGAAGGTCAACATCGAGCCGTCGCAGCTCGGTGTGTCGGTCAACCAGTTCGTTCTGTCCAGGATGGCGGAGCAGAGCCGGCAGCAGCAGCTGGCCGACAAGTTCGGCGTACAGGTCAGCGACTCGGAGATCGACGCCGCGGCCCAGGACAAGGGCGAGCAGCAGTCGGCCGAGATGAACCTGCTGTCCAAGGGCGTCTCCCCGGCCGACCCGCGCGGTTACCTGCGGGCGGCGCTCGGCGTGAACAAGGTGCTGGAGAAGCTCGGCGGGCCGCAGAACCAGCAGGCCGTGGAGAAGTTCAAGGTCGCCTACAACGCGATCGCCCCGGTTTTCAGCCCGCGCTACGGCACGATCAGTCAGCAGGGCTTCGTCGACGCCGGCCGCTTCGGCAAGCCGTCGGCGACGACCGAGCAGGCCGGCCAGGGCGAGCAACAGCAACAGCAGCAGTCGCAGGGCTAGCCGTGCCGCTGATCATCGTCACCACCTCGCCGCGGGTCGCGCCGGGTCTGCTGAGCCACCAGGCGTGGCAGGCGTTCGGCTCGGGCCGCGTGCTGACCGGGTCCGCGGATCATCCGCAACTGCCCTACCTGGCCGAGGCCGGGGTCGAGGTGGCCGTCATCACGCCTGTCCCCGCCGACCTGGCGCGGCGGGCGGTGACGGAGTCGGTGGTCTGGCTGGCCGCCGAGGACTCCGAGGACTTCATGCGGGCGGTCGGCCACGCGGCCGTCGCGATGGCCGAGCCGCCGCTGATCGAGGTCGTGCCGGGCTCCTACGACCTGCCGGGCGCGCGGGTGCTCGACCTGGTCGCGGTGATGGAGCGGTTGCGCGCCGAGTGCCCGTGGGACCGCAAGCAGACGCACGAGACCTTGGTCCCGTACCTGCTCGAAGAGGCCTACGAGGTGCTGGAGACGATCGAGCGGGGCGACTACCCGGCGCTGCGTGAGGAGCTGGGCGATCTGCTGCTGCAGGTGGTCTTCCACGCGCGGGTGGCCGACGGGTTCGACATGGACGACGTGGCCGAGGGGATCGTCGAGAAGCTGGTGCGGCGGCATCCGCACGTGTTCGGCTCGGTGCGGGCGGAGACCGCCGACGAGGTGAACGACAACTGGGAGGCGATCAAGGCGGCCGAGCGGGCGGCGAAGGACGAGAGTCCGTCGGTGCTCGACGGGGTGCCGATGGGGCAGCCCGCGCTGTCGCTGGCCGCCCAGCTGGTGCGCCGGGCCGAGCGCGGGGGCGCGCCGGACGGGCTGGCCGCCGCCATCTCGCAGGGTGTGGGGCGTGAGCTGTTCGACCTCGTCCGCCGTGCACAGGACGCGGGAATCGACGCCGAAGCCGAGCTCCGCGCCGCCGCTCGCGACTACCGTGACCGCGTGCTCCGCTGGGAGTCGGAGCACCGATAGGCTCTGAAGGCATATTGCCTTTCGATTTAGGAGCGCAAACCCGTGGCTACCATCGAGGTCGTATACGCGCGCGAGATCCTCGACTCCCGGGGCAACCCGACCGTCGAGGTCGAGGTGATCCTCGACGACGGCGGCAGGGGGCGCGCGGCGGTGCCCAGCGGCGCGTCGACCGGCCAGTTCGAGGCCGTGGAGCTGCGTGACGGAGACGAGCGTTACGGCGGCAAGGGCGTGGAGAAGGCCGTGCTCGCCGTCACCGACGAGATCTTCGAAGAGATCAACGGCATCGAGGCCGAGGACCAGCGCATCATCGACCAGATCATGATCGATCTGGACGGGACGCCCAACAAGGCCAAGCTGGGCGCCAACGCCATCCTGGGCGTCTCGCTGGCCGTGGCCAAGGCCGCCGCGGACAGCGCCGAGCTGCCGCTGTTCCGTTACCTGGGCGGTCCCAACGCCCATCTGCTGCCCGTGCCGATGATGAACATCCTCAACGGCGGCGCCCACGCCGACACCAACGTCGACATCCAGGAGTTCATGATCGCGCCGATCGGCGCGAGCACGTTCCGCGAGGCCGTGCGCATGGGCACCGAGGTCTACCACGCGCTCAAGGGCGTGCTGAAGGAGAAGGGCTACGCCACGGGGCTGGGCGACGAGGGCGGCTTCGCGCCCAACCTGCCGTCCAACCGCGACGCGCTCGACCTGATCCTGGTCGCCATCGAGCGAGCCGGCTACACACCGGGCGACGACGTCGCCCTCGCGCTCGACGTGGCCGCCTCCGAGTTCCACAAGGACGGCGTCTACACGATCGACGGCAAGGGTGTCTCGGCCCAGGAGCTCATCGCCTTCTACGCGGACCTGGTCGACAACTACCCGCTCGTCTCGATCGAGGACCCGCTCGACGAGGAGGACTGGGCCGGCTGGAAGGCCATCACCGAGGCCATCGGCGACAAGGTCCAGCTGGTCGGCGACGACCTGTTCGTGACCAACCCGGAGCGGCTCGGCCGCGGCATCGCCGAAGGCACGGCCAACGCGCTGCTGGTCAAGGTCAACCAGATCGGCACCCTGTCCGAGACCCTCGACGCGGTCGACCTGGCCCACCGCAGCGGCTACCGCTGCATGATGAGCCACCGCTCCGGCGAGACCGAGGACACGACGATCGCCGACCTGGCCGTGGCGGTCAACTGCGGCCAGATCAAGACCGGCGCGCCCGCCCGCTCGGACCGCGTGGCCAAGTACAACCAGCTCCTGCGCATCGAGGAAATTCTCGACGACGCCGCTCGCTACGCGGGTCGCGGCGCTTTTCCGCGTTTCCAGCGCTAGTTTCGGGTACGGCTCGCGGCATGGCGGGTATGCCGCGAGCCGGTCAGAAGGGTGCAAATAGCACCATCCGCTAAGTTCGGCCACCGAACTGGACACGGAGGTGTGAACCGTTGGCTAAGAGGCCGCAGCTGACCGGGCGGGCCGCCATCCTGGCGATCGTGGTGTGCGCGATCGCGATGAGCCTTGCCTACCCTGTACGCGAGTACATCGCGCAGCGCCGCGGCATCGCGGAGTTGCGGGCGGAGAAGGCGCGGGTCGAGGCCGACCGCCAGGCGCTGGCCGAGCAGGCGCAGCGGATCCGCGACCCCAACTGGATCAAGCGGACGGCCAAGGAACGGCTTCACTACTGCGGGCCGGGCGAGAAGTGCTACGTGGTCATGGACGCCAAGCCGGACAAGACCACGACGACGGTCAAGCAGCCCGCCGCGACGCCGCCGTGGTACCAAACGCTGTGGGAATCGGTCGAGGCCGCCGACACGGGCCAGGGCCGCAAGGCCGGATGAGCACCGACTCAAGCCAGGGCCGCAAGGCACTGATTCGGGCCGGAGCCGCGAGCCGTAAGGCTGGATGAGCACCGGCGCGGGGGAGCGTCGGTGGTGTGTGAGGGGAGAGCGTTGGACAGCAGAGACGTCGACGCGGTGCAGCGGCAGCTGGGCCGCCCGCCGAGAGGGCTGCGCGAGGTGGCGCACCGCTGCCCGTGCGGCAACCCTGACGTGGTGGAGACCGCGCCGAGGCTGCCCGACGGCTCGCCGTTTCCCACGCTCTACTACCTGACCTGTCCCAAGGCGGCCTCCGCGATCGGCACGCTCGAAGGCTCGGGGCTGATGCGCGAGATGCAGGCCAGGCTGGCCACCGACCCGGAGCTGGCCGCCGCCTACCAGGCCGCCCACGACGACTACGTGGCCAGGCGCGACAAGGCGGCGCAGGAGCAGGGCACGGAGCCGCTGCCGCGTGACATGCAGAGCACCGGCGGCATGCCGCTGCGGGTGAAGTGCCTGCACGCGCTCGTCGCGCACGAGCTGGCCGTGCCCGGATCCAACCCGTTCGGCCGGGAGGCGCTGGATGCCCTCCCCGAGTGGTGGAGTGACGGACCATGCGTGTAGCCGCCATTGACTGCGGCACCAACTCCGTACGCCTGCTGATCGCCGACGTCGGCGACAACGACCTCACCGAGATCGAGCGGCGGATGGAGATCGTACGACTGGGCGAGGGGGTCGACCAGACGGAGCGGCTGGCTCCCGAGGCGCTGGAGCGGACGTTCGCCGCGATGCGCACCTACCGCAAGCTCATCGACCAGCACGGCGCCACGGCGACCCGGGTGGTGGCGACCAGCGCGACGCGCGACGCCGCCAACAGGCAGGAGTTCGTCGACGGGGTGCGCGAGATCTTCGGGGTGGAGCCCGAGGTGGTGACGGGCGCGGAGGAGGCCGAGCTGTCGTTCGTCGGCGCGACCAGGGGGCTGGTCCGGCTGTCGCGGGAGACCGGGGTGCCGCAGGGGCCGCTTCCGCCCTACCTGGTCGTCGACATCGGGGGCGGCTCGACCGAGTTCGTGGTCGGCTCCGAGCACGTCATCGGCGCGCTGTCGGTCGACATCGGCTGCGTACGACTGACGGAGCGGCACCTGCGCGACGCGGGCGATCCGCCGCCGGCGCAGGCGCTGGAGGCCGTCGTGGCCGACATCGAGGCCGCGCTCGACCGGGTCGCCGAGGCGGTGCCCGTCCACGAGGCGCACACGCTGGTGGGTCTGGCCGGCTCCGTCACGACGGTGGCGGGCATCGCGCTGGACCTGCCCGCCTACGATTCGGAGCGGATCCATCACTCGCGGATGGCCGCCGAGCAGGTCCACGAGGTCACGCGACGGCTGCTCGCGATGACCCATAGTGAGCGTTCACAGATTCCAGTGATGCACCCAGGTCGAGTTGACGTGATTGGCGTGGGTGCCCTGATTCTGGACCGCATCGTGCGGCGTTTCGAGTTTCCGCAGGTCGTCGTAAGTGAACACGACATCCTCGACGGAATCGCCTACTCCATGGTCTGATTTTTCCGGGGAAAATCGGACAAATCTGGGATTCGGCTGTGTTGAGTGTGCAATCAGTTTTATGCTTAGGTAAAGGGGCATTGCGGGGGCTTTGTCATATTGCCGGACACGGGTGGTGTCGGCGTGGCGACCGTTCCCGGAGCGCATCTTTTCCCTAACGGAATGGAGCACTCTCACATGAACTCATCTCGTCCATTAGCGCGTAAGGCGGCGGCGTTCGGCGCCTCCGCCGCCGTGCTGGGCGCCATGGTCGCGGGGCTGGCAGCCGCTCCCGCGCAGGCGTCCACCCAGGCCACCGCGGGCAAGGCCGGCGCCGCGGCGACCTCCACCAAGGCCAGGCCCAAGGTCTCGGTGTCCACGCCCAAGGCGTCGAGCCGCGACACCGACGGTTCCTGCCCGGTGAAGGTCGACATCTCGGCCAACATCAACGTCAAGCTCGACGGCAAGACCGAACTCGCCTACCGCTGGCTCCACGGAGACGGCTCCAAGGGCAAGGTCAAGGTGCTGAAGCTCAAGGGCCACGGCACCAAGTCGGTCAAGATCGGCCAGACGCTCACCTTCAACGAGGACGTCAAGGGCTGGGAGGCCGTGCAGGTCCTCGGTCCGCGCAAGGTGACCTCCAAGAAGGGCTACTTCTCGGTCACCTGCCAGGACGCCGTCGTCGTCGACAAGGATCAGCTGAGCAGCGGCAAGAGGATCTCGGTCAGCGCCTGGGCCGACCCGAGCTCGTACGTCGGGCCCTGTACCCCCGGCGACAAGGTCAACTTCCTTGGCCGGATCAAGGTCAACGACCCGACGTGGGTCAAGTACCGCTGGGTGCTGAACGGTCGCGTCGTCGACTACGGCCGGACGAAGGTCTACCACTCGAAGACCGTCTCCTTCGGCTACTCGCCGCGTGAGAGCCAGCGGGGCTACGCCACTCTGCAGGTCGTCGGGCGCGGCGGCTCCTCCTCGGACCAGGCCTACTACAAGGTCTGGTGCAGGGACGAGGCTCCCTCGACGCGGGTGTCGGCCACCAACCTGGTGACCGCGACCAACAACGACGGCTGCAAGGTCGGCGCGCACGCCACCATCAACTCGACCGGCCGCGCGCGGGTCGAGTACACGTGGTACGTCAACGGCCAGTCCGTTGACCGTGGTGAGGTCGGGTTCGGCCGTGAGGGCTCGCGTACCGTCGAGCTGTCCGACCGCGTTCTCTCCGGCTCCGCGACGAAGGGTGGCCGGGTGACCCTGGCTGTCTCCGGTCCGCGGAACAACGACTCGATCAGCCAGTCCTACGCCGCCTGCGAGGCCCCGAAGCCGAAGGTCTCGGTTTCCAGCCTCTCGGTCTCCGGCCAGCGCAACGAGTTCTGCGCCGACAAGCGCGGCCCCGGCGTCGACTTCAAGGCGACGATCTCCAGCACCGCCCCGACCACCGTCAAGTACTACTGGGTGATCGACGGCAAGCGGGAGAACCCGGACCTTGAGCGTCAGGTCAACGGCAGCGTCGACGTGACCTGGGGCATCGCGGGTGCGCAGAGCGCCAGCGAGACCAAGGGTTCCGTCCAGCTCGTTGTCACCAGCCCCGACTCGGCTTCTGCTTCCACCAGCTTCTCGGTGAGCTGCCCAAAGGGTGCCTGATCAGTTGAGTTGAGTTGAACCGGGTGGTGCCCTCGTGGCGCCGCCCGGTTTTTCTGTTTGCCACTACTGCGCTTTGCGGAGTAGTGTGCATCGCGTGGATAGTAGCCAGCTGCTCAAGGGCGTGCTCGATCTGGCGGTCCTCGCCGTGCTCGACGAACGTGACGGCTACGGCTACGACGTCGTGCGCAGGCTGAGGGAAGCGGGGCTCGACGACGTCGGAGACGCCTCCGTGTACGGCACGCTGCGCCGCCTGTTCAAGGCCGGCGCGCTCAACTCCTATGTGGTGGCCTCCGACGAGGGGCCCCACCGCAAGTACTACGGGCTCAACGAGGTCGGCAGGAGCATGTACGCCTCGTCGGCCAAGACCTGGACCTCTTTCGCGGCCACCATGGCCTCCCTGCTCAAGGAGGGGCAAGCATGATCACGCCCGAACAGTACGCGCAGGCCGTACGGGATGCCGTGGCCGATCACCCGGAGCGCGAGGAACTGCTCGAAGACCTGGACGACCACCTGGCGGAGATCGCGGCCGAGTCCGACGTGCCGCTGGAAGAGCGGCTGGGGCCGCCCGCCGCCTACGCCGAGGAGCTCGTGGCCGCCTACGGGGGCCGGCCGGAGAGCGGCCGGAAGCCCCGCCGCCGGACGAAGGAGCGGATGGCGACCGTGCATTCCCGGCTCCTGCGACAGGCGCCCTACCGGGGCCTCACGGGCTTCCTGCCCGAGTTACGGCCCGGGTGGTGGGTGCTGCGCGGCTACCTGGTGGCCATGGTGCTGCTGAGTGTGGCCATCGATGGCCGGCTCGTGCCGCGGACCCTGACGGACTGGGTGGTGCTGGCCGTGTGCGTCTGGGCCTCGGTCTGGCTGGGCAGGCGGTCGAGGGGACGGCTGGCGGCGACGACCGCCTTCGCCGTCAATCTGGCGGCCGTGCTCGCGCTGGCCGCCGGGTTCGTGGCGGCGCAGGAGGTCGAGTCGTCCTCGCCGGTCGACTACGCGGTGGCCGACGCCCCCGTGATCGTGCGGAACATGGCGCGGTCGGACGGGTTTTACAACATCAAGCCGTACGCCAAGGACGGCACCCCACTGACCGACGTCTACCTGTACGACCAGGACGGCAACCCGATCATCACCCGCCCCGAGGAGCACGGCTACATGGTCGACCGCTCATGCGGCGAGCCGATTCTCAACCGCTACCCGCTGCCGCTGGTCGAGGTCGCTCCCGAGACGCAGACCGCCGCCCCGTGCCCCAGCCCGAGTCCCTCGGCCACCAAGTGATCGGGCACCATCGGTGCCATGAGCTTCGTACCTCCAGGCACCGGTTGGCCCGGCGACCCGGCGACCGCTGACACCCCGGTCGCCCACGACCCCGCGGACGTGCGCCGCATCGCCGCCGCCGGCAGCACCCTGGCGGAGCTCACGGCCGCGCAGTCCGTCTGCCGGGCCTGCCCGCGCCTGGTGGAATGGCGCGAGGAAGTGGCCGAGGTGAAGCGGCGCGCGTTCGCGGAGGAGACCTACTGGGGGCGGCCTGTCGCCGGATGGGGCGACGACCGGCCGCGCGTCCTGCTCGTCGGCCTGGCCCCGGCCGCGCACGGGGGCAACAGGACCGGGCGGATCTTCACGGGTGACCGCAGCGGAGACTGGCTGTTCGCCTCTCTGTACCGCGCCGGACTGGCCGTACAGGAGACGAGCACGCACGCCGGTGACGGGCAGCGGCTGATCGGCGCCCGGGTGGTGGCCTCAGTGCGGTGCGCGCCACCCGCGAACAAGCCCACGCCCGAGGAGCGGGCCACGTGTTCGCCGTGGCTGTCGCGGGAGCTGACGCTGACCGCGCCGAGCGTGCGGGTGGTCGTCGCGCTGGGCGGGTTCGCCTGGCAGGCCATGTGGCCCGCACTGAGGGACGCGGGTTACACGCTGCCGCGTGTCAGGCCACCGTTCGGGCACGGCGTCGAGGTCCAGGTCTCCTACGGGCAGGCGCCGGTGACCCTCATGGGCTGCTATCACCCCAGCCAGCAGAACACCTTCACCGGCAGGGTGACCGCCCAGATGCTCGACGACGTCTTCGTCAGAGCCAGGGCGCTGGGGGTGTGACGCGTAGCACCACCTGGGGATTGGCTTTATGGGGTGCCCTTGACGTAGCCTTGTGAATAGTTTCACAAGCGCTCCCATGGGATGGGGAACCGAGGATGAACAAGCACATTCTGATCGTCGGCGGCGGTTACGTCGGCCTCTACACGGCATTGCGGCTACAGCGCACGCTCCGCTCGGAGCTGCGCGACGGCCAGGTGCGCATCACCATCATCGACCCCCACTCGTACATGACCTACCAGCCGTTCCTGCCCGAGGCGGCGGCGGGCAACCTCTCCCCGCGGCACGTGGTCGCCCCGCTGCGCCGGGTCCTGCCCAAGGTGCGCGTGCTCAACGGCAGCGTCACCGCCGTCGACCACGGCGAGCGGTCCGTCACCTTCCAGCCGGTCGAGGGCGAGCCGCGCGAGATCGCCTACGACGTGATCGTGATGGCCGCCGGCTCGATCTCGCGGACGCTGCCGATCCCCGGCCTGACCGACATCGGCATCGGGTTCAAGAACGTGGGCGAGGCCATCGCGCTGCGCAACCGGGTCCTGCACCTGCTCGACGTGGCCGAGTCGACCGAGGACCTGGAGGCGCGCCGCCGGGCGCTCACCTTCGTCGTCGTCGGCGCGGGCTTCGCGGGCGTCGAGGCGTTGGCCGAGCTCGAGGACATGGCCAAGGACTCGACCCGCTACTACCGCAACATCAAGCCCTCCGACATCCGCTGGGTGCTGGTGGAGGCCACGAACCGGGTGCTGCCCGAGGTCGGCCCCGAGATGGGCAAGTGGACGCTGGAGCAGCTGCGCGAGCGCGGCATCGACGTGAAGCTCGACACGCGCCTGGAGTCCTGCGAGGGCGGCCACGTGGTGCTCTCCGACGGCTCGAAGTTCGACGCCGACACCCTCGTGTGGACCGCGGGCGTCAAGCCCAGCCCGGTGGTCAACGACGGCGGCCTGCCCCTCGACGAGCGCGGCCGGATCAAGACCACGACGAAACTGACGGTCGCGGGCGTCACGGACGCCTTCGCCGCCGGTGACGCGGCGGGTGTCCCCGACGTGACCAACCCCGGCCAGTATTGCGCGCCCAACGCTCAGCACGCCGTACGCCAGGCCAAGGTGCTCGCCGACAACCTGGTCCGCCACCTCCGGGGGCAGGAACTGGTCGACTACCGCCACAAGTATGTCGGATCGGTCGCCGGTCTCGGCCTGCACCAGGGGGTAGCGAACGTCTATGGAGTCAAGCTTCGCGGATTCCCTGCGTGGTTCATGCACCGCACTTACCATCTGTCGCGGGTGCCGACGCTGAACCGCAAGGTCCGTGTCGTCGTCGACTGGACTCTGGCCCTGTTCTTCAAGCGGGAGACCATCTCACTGGGCGAGATGGAGCACCCGCGCGACGGGTTCAGAGCCGCCGTGGCGACGACCCGCCGCTAGCCCGCGTACAGCAGCGCCCCGGTGCGGCCGCATCGGGGCGTTTCGGCATTCTTGACTCAATATTCTCGGTCTCAATCGAGAGGGGATCCACGAGTGGGGCTCTCAGCGGTGACGGTGCTCGGCGTGGACCGGCCCGGCGTGATCGCCGCGGTCACCGGCTCGCTCGCCGACTGCGGGGCGAACATCCAGGACTCGACCATGACGCTGCTCGGCGGCCATGTCGCGATGATGCTGCTGGTCTCGGGCGACCTGAGCGCCGACGAGCTCACCAAGCACCTGTGCGCGCCGGACCTGGTGGTGACCGCCTCGGCCGTCGAGGCCCGCCGCTACTTCGGCGGCCGGCCGACCGGGCTCGGTTACGTCCTGACCGTCCACGGCCCGGACCGGCCGGGCATCATCTCGGCCATCAGCGCCGAGCTCGCCTCGGTGGGCGGCAACATCACCGGCATGAGCACCCGGCTCACCGGCCGGCTGTACGTCCTCATCGCCGACGTCGAGCTGCCCGAGGAGGTCGACGTGGCCGGGCTGATGCGCGGGCTGGCCACGGTCGGCTCGGGCCTCGAGTCCGAGATCACCTTCCGGCCCGTTGAACCGGACCTGTTGTGACCCCGCCGGACGGGATCGCCCGCGGAGTGCTCGACGCTCCGCACCCGCTCCTGTCCGCCCGGGCCCGGCAAGTGGATCCCACCGACCCTCGCGTGGTGGCCGCGGCGGCCGATCTCCTCGCCACTCTGCGCGGCGAGCCGGGGACCGCGGGCCTGGCCGCCCCCCAGATCGGGCTGAGCTGGCGGCTGATCGCCTTTGACGCCGCCGGGCACCCAAGGGGTAGGTCGTGGGCCGGCGAGCTCGTGGTGGTCAATCCACGGCTCGCTGAGGCGTCTCACTGGTGCGTCGGGCGGGAAGGCTGCGCCTCGATCGCGGGTTTGACGGCTGACGTACGGCGAGCGACGCGTATCACAGTGCTCGGCAGCTTGCCTGGCACGGGAGATCCCGTCACCATCGAGGCGGATGCATTCGAAGCTAGGTGCATTCAGCATCAACTGGACCATCTCGACGGCGTTCTGTTCCTGGACAGAGTGTCAGGAGCCCTATCACTTCACCGCAGACTTCACAGTTGTGACGCCTGATACGAAGTTGTGCTCCTCGGAAGCATGGTCCGTTTCGTATGATTGCGGCGCCCCCGTAGCCCAAAGGCAGAGGCAAACCCCTTAAAAGGGTTGTAGTGCGGGTTCGAATCCCGCCGGGGGCACCCGCATCTACCAGAGGAAATGCCTCACTAAACAACCCTCAGTAACCGCGGGAACTCAGGAACGGATCCGTTCGTTGTCCTCCTGCTGAAGTCTCGAAACCACATAGATCTGAGTGCGTGTTGACCTAGGTGACGCCGCGTCCAATAAGCTCGGCGCACAGGAGGCAGCGATGGAGAGCAAGAACCCCGTTTTCAACCGGTCCAGGCAGGCCGGCGGGTGGCAGGGCGCGACGCCCACCCCCGGACAACTGCAGAACATGTACGACTCCCCGTCGTACGCGCCCCCGGCACCGACCGCCCACCGGACGATGACGATCGACGACGTCGTGGTGCGCGGTTTCATGACCCTGGGCGCGCTCGTCGTGGCCGCGGCCGCCGCCTGGTACCTCAATGTCCCCGTGGGCGTCGCCATCGGCGCGGCCATCGTGGCGCTCGTCCTGGGGCTGATCGCCTCGTTCAGGATGAGCACCAACCCGGCGTTGATCCTCAGCTACGCCGCGTTCGAAGGGATCTTCCTCGGCGCGATCAGCAGCGCCTACGAATCCCTCTACAACGGGATCGTCCTCCAGGCGGTGCTCGGCACCGCGTTCGCTTTCGGCGGAGTCCTGACCGTCTACGCGCTGCGCGTCGTCAGGGTGACACCGAAGTTCATTCGGTTCGTGGTGGCCGCGGGCTTCGCGGCCATCGCTCTGGTGCTCGTCAACCTGATCGTCGGGCTCTTCGTCCCGGGCGGCCTCGGGCTGCGCACCGACTCCCCGATCGGGTGGATCTTCAGCGTCGCGATGATCCTGCTCGGCTGCTTCTTCCTGCTGCTCGACTTCAACGCGGTCGAGGAGGGCGTCCGGCAGGGCGCCCCGGAGAAGTTCGCCTGGCAGTGCGCCTTCGGGCTGACGCTGACCCTGGTGTGGATCTATCTCGAGGTGCTCCGGTTCATCAGCATCTTCACGCGTAGCGACTGACCGTTCGCCTCCCGGACCCCGCCTGGACCCCGTCGATCCGGCGGGGTCCTTCTCTTTGCGCGACCGAAAATCTACCCGCCGTTACAAAAACCTCGGAGGTTGGGGCTTGTCATTCGGGGGGACGTGTTGCAGTGTCGAGCAAAGGACCTTAATCCGTGGAGGTGCCCATGTCCTTGAACCACTCACCGGAGACGCAGACGAAGCTGATCGCAAGGGTCCCAACGATAACGGGACGCGAACTCCCCGAGTGGTTTCAAGCCATCGACAACGGCCCGTCCTTCCTGAGGTGTGACGAGCGGGCCAACTGGCTCGCCGACGAGCACGGGCTGTCCCATGGCTACGCCGCCGCCATCGTGCACGAACACGAGCGGTACCGCCATAACCGTATGGGCTTCCTGTAGAGCCCACACTCCGACCCGACCCGCGCCCGTGCCCTCGGTACGGGCGCGGAATCATGGGTGGATGGACCTAGACAAGGCACGCGACTTCCTGCGAGACAACCACCGCGCGGTGCTGCTCACCAAGCACGGCGACGGCCGCCCGCAGATGTCCCCGGTGTCGGTGGGCGTGGACGACGAGGGCTACCTCGTCATCAGCACCAGGGAGACGGCCGCCAAGACGCGCAACATCCGGCGCGACAACAAGGTGACGATCTGCGCCTTCACGGACGCCTTCTACGGAAACTGGATCCAGGTGGAGGGCGAGGCGGAGATCATCTCCCTCCCGGAGGCCATGGATCACCTGATCGCCTACTACCGGGGGATCTCGGGCGAGCATCCTGACTGGCCGGACTACGAGGCGGCGATGGTCCGCGACAAGCGGGTCCTGGTCCGTGTGACCCCGACCAAGGCGGGCCCGGACCGCCACGGCTGAGGCCGGTCCGGACTACCCCGGCTGACGCGAGTTCCTGGGTGGGCGCCAACCCGTATGGCGGTTGGCGCCCACTGACCCGGGCGCCGAACGCCCGGTCGTGAGACTTAGGAAAGGCGTTCGAGGACCATCGCCATGCCCTGCCCGCCGCCCACGCACATGGTCTCCAAGCCGATCGACTTGTCGTGGTGGCGGAGGCTGTTGATCAGCGTGGAGGTGATGCGCGCGCCCGTCATGCCGAACGGGTGCCCGACGGCGATCGCGCCGCCGTTGACGTTGAGGCGGTCGAGGTCGATGCCCAGATCCCGGTAGGACGGGATGACCTGCGCCGCGAACGCCTCGTTGATCTCCACCAGGTCGACGTCGTCGATCGCCATCCCCGCGCGGGCCAGCGCCTGCTTGGACGCCTCGACCGGGCCGAGACCCATGATCTCGGGGGACAGGCCCGTGACGCCGGTGGAGACGATGCGCGCCAGTGGCGTGATGCCCAGCTCGGCGGCCCGCGTGTCGCTCATCACGATGACGGCGGCGGCGCCGTCGTTCAGCGGGCAGCAGTTGCCGGCCGTGACCGTGCCGTCGGGGCGGAAGACCGGCTTCAACCCGGCTACCCCCTCGTAGGTGGTCCCGGCCCGCGGCCCGTCGTCCTTGCTGACCACGGTGCCGTCGGGGAGCGTCACCGGGGTGATGTCCTTCTGCCAGAAGCCGTCGGCCAGCGCCTTCTCGGCCAGGTTCTGGGAGCGGACGCCGAACTCGTCCTGGTCGCGCCGGGTGACGCCCTTGATCTGGGCGAGGTTCTCGGCGGTCTGGCCCATCGCGATGTAGACGTCGGGGATCGTGTTGTCCTCGCGTGGGTCGTGCCAGCTGTGCCCGCCCTCGGCGGAGGCCTTGCTGCGCCCGATGGCGTCGTTGAAGACCGGGTTCTGGGTCTCGGGCAGCGAGTCGGAGTTGCCCTTCACGAACCGCGACACCATCTCCACGCCCGCGGACACGAACACGTCGCCCTCGCCCGCCTTGATCGCGTGGAAGGCCATCCGGGTGGTCTGCAGCGACGACGAACAGTAGCGGGTGACCGTGGTGCCCGGCACGTTGTCGAGGCCGAGCAGCACTGACACCACGCGGGCCATGTTGAAGCCCTGCTCACCGCCGGGCAGGCCGCAGCCGAGCATGAGGTCGTCGATCGTCGTCGGGTCGAGCTGCGGCACCTTGGCGAGCGCGGCCTGGATCATCTGCACGGTGAGATCGTCAGGACGTATGTCCTTCATGGAACCCTTGAAGGCCCGCCCTATGGGCGAGCGAGCGGTAGCGACGATCACAGCTTCAGCCATCTTCATCCTCCTGTGTCGGCCTTTAGAACTATATTCCAGTCCTGGTGGCGGAGCACGGTGGGTGGGGCGTCAGCCGTACATGCCGGGTGCCGTGGCCGTGCCGTCGTTGACGGCGTGGACGGCGCCCTTCTCGTCACGCCAGAGGCGCCACCCGTCCTGGCTGCCGGTGAACCAGGGGGGCGGGGTCGTCGTGGAGGCGAGCCGCTTGCCGGTCGCGAGGTCGTACTCGCAGACGGCGGCTATCGAGTAGAAGCCGGGGGCCTGGCCGCGGAGCGGGAGCGGCTTGGGGTCCGTGACGCAGAAGGACCAGCCGCGCTGGTCCTCGACCGGGACCGGCCCGCCCGTCGTCAGGTCGAAGGCGGCGCCCTTGGCGTCGTGCTTGAGGAAGCCGAGCTTCTCCATGCGGTCGGGGAAGGCCAGCCACCAGCCGGAGCCGGGCACCTCGGAGGCGGGGATCTGGCCGATGACCCGGCCGCTCTCGGAGTCGAGCCGGGCGAAGCCGCCGTAGGTGCCCTGCTGGTCGACCGGGCGTACGACGGGGGCGTAGCCGGGGCTGCCGCTGGGGTAGACGCGGACGACCGAGGGACGCATCCAGTTGATCGTGCCGTCGCCGATCTTGATGGAGAACAGGCCGAAGGTGGAGGCCTTCTTCGTCCGCGGGTTGGTGTAGGGGGCGACGTAGCCGATCAGGTTGTCGCTGGTGGCGCCGAAGGCCCACCCGCCCGACATGTCGATGCCGGGGCCGAGCGCCTGCTCGATCGGCTGCTGCCACTGCAGCTTGCCGGTCTTGAGCTCGTACGACTCGATCATGGGGTTGGCGGCCAGGCGGAGCAGCAGCACCCGGTCGGGATCCGACCACTCGACCTCGGCGATGCCGGGCAGCTTCCACATCTGCTTGCCGCTGGCCGGGTCGAGCACCACCACGCGGGCGGTGGACAGCGCGGTGTGCTCCGACAGGCAGATGTAGCTCCCGCAGCGCTGGGGGCCGAACGTCGAATGCACCGGCCGCGTCCACTTCTTCGCGCCGGTGCGCGCGTCGCGGGCGACGACGGTGGCGTTCCAGCGGCCCTTCTTGACCGGGTCGACCGCCACGACGACGGCCTGGCCGGGGGCGGTCTCGACGATGGCGGGCGCGGAGACCCCCATGCCGGGCAGGCGGCCCGCCATGGTGGCCGGCTGGGCCCAGAGCTTGTTGCCGTGGGTGAGGTCGACGGCGACCGTCTCCAGCGAGCCGTCGGGCTTCATGGAGGTGGTGGTGACGACCCCGCCCGCGGCCGACATCCGGCTGACCGCGTCGATCTCGTCGTTGTGCCAGGTCGGGAAGTGGGCCGTGGCCGCGCCGCTGTCGGAACAGCCGGCCAGGGCCAGGATTCCGGCGAGAGTGAGGGCGGCGTTCGCGAGGGGCCGAAGCACGAGCAATCCACTCCAAAGGGACGAGGAGTGACGGCTTCGGTGCGGAGGGTTACCGGGATCAGGCGTCGTTGGGCGACTCTCCCAGCCGGCGGCGGAACAACGTCGCCCACTTGCCGTGGAGACCCGTCGCCCGCCCGGCGACCGTGGTCGCGGAGACCTCGGTGCCGGGCTCCTCCGCGGCCGTAGCCGCCGCGAGGTAAATCGGTTGCAGTCCTTCGCCGCGCGCGGGTCGAGGCTCTGGCCACAATCCCAACGCAGCGCATACAGAAGGTAGCACTGCGTAAGCTGCCTGTGCGTAACCTCGGGCAGATGGGTGGAAACGATCGGGTCCGAACATCTCGCCCGGATTTGTCGCGAAATCCGGCCCCAGGACGTCGGCGAACGAGACCGTACGCCCGCCCGCGTCGACCACCGCGACCGTCTGGGCCGCGGCCAGCTGGCGGCTCCAGCGCCGCGTCACCCAGCGCAGCGGCTGCGCGATGGGCCGTACGGTGCCGAGGTCGGGACAGGTGCCCACGACCACCTCGGCGCCCGCCTCGCGCAGCCGGCGCACGGCCTTGCTCAGGTGGCGTACGGCCACCGCGGGCGGGGTCTGGGTGGTGACGTCGTTCGCGCCGACGAAGATCACGGCCAGCTGGGGCTCCGCCGTGAGCGCCCGGTCGACCTGGTCGGCGAGCTCGGCCGACGGGGCTCCCGACTTGCCGACCACGTGAAGGCGTACGGGGCGCTCGGCGACTGAGGCCAGGCCGTGAGCGAGCAACACGCCCGGGGTCCCGGCCGGATCGGTCATCCCCAGGCCGACGGAGAGGGAATCACCCAGCAGGACCATGGAGACCGGGGTGCCGGGGAAGTCGCCGTAGACGCCGTCGGACGGCGGCCCCTCCATGCCGTGGGGGCGGCCGATCACCTTCCTGGCCAACAGGCTTTCGGCCATCAGCAGGCCGTACGCGGTGGCGCCGAGGGCCGTCAGCCCGCCGCCGCCGAGTGCCGCCGCCGTCGCGATCTTGCGCGCTGCCCGCGCCGTGCCCGCTGCCCAGACCACGTGCGTGCTCCCCTCAGCCGAACACGGCGGTAGCGTTTGCCTTGAAAACTAGCCGAGTGCCCGCCACCCCCACGGGAGCTCGGCCCTCGGCAAGCTGACCAAGCTTCGGCAAAGAAGGTGAACACCTCGGTGCGCGTTTACGATTCCCTGGTCGAGCTCATGGGCAACACCCCGCTCGTCAGGATGCACAAGGTCTCCGCCGGCCTACCCGCCCAGGTGCTCGCCAAAGTCGAGTACTTCAACCCGGGCGGCTCGGTCAAGGATCGCATCGCGGTCCGCATGATCGACGCGGCGGAGGCGTCGGGGGAGCTCCGGCCCGGTGGCGTGATCGTCGAGCCGACGTCCGGCAACACGGGCGTGGGCCTGGCCATCGTGGCCCAGCAGCGTGGCTACAAGTGCCTGTTCGTGGTGCCCGACAAGGTGGCCCAGGACAAGATCGCCGTGCTGCGCGCCTATGGCGCCGACGTCGTGGTCTGCCCGACCGCCGTGTCGCCCGACCACCCCGACTCTTACTACTCGGTGTCCGACCGGCTGGCCCGCGAGGTGCCCAACGCCTGGAAGCCCGACCAATACTCCAACGTCAACAACCCCGACTCCCACTACTACTCGACCGGTCCCGAGGTGTGGGAGCAGACCGAGGGCCGGGTCACCCACTTCGTGGCGGGCATCGGCACCGGGGGCACGATCAGCGGCACCGGCCGCTACCTCAAGGAGATCTCCGACGGCCGCGTGAAGATCATCGGGGCCGACCCCGAGGGTTCCGTCTACTCGGGCGGTTCGGGGCGTCCCTACCTGGTGGAGGGCGTCGGCGAGGACATCTGGCCGGCCACCTACGACACGAAGATCTGCGACGAGATCATCGCGGTGTCCGACAAGGACTCCTTCAACATGACCCGGCGGCTCGCCCGCGAAGAGGCCCTGCTGGTCGGCGGCTCGTGCGGGATGGCCGTGGTCGCGGCGCTGGAGGTGGCGGCCAAGGCGGGGCCCGAGGACGTGGTGGTCGTCCTCCTGCCCGACGGCGGGCGCGGCTACCTGTCCAAGATCTTCAACGACGACTGGATGGCCGACTACGGCTTCCTGACCACCTCTTCCGAGGAGGGGCTGGTCCGTGACGTACTGGCTCGTAAGGGGGTGGGCCTGCCGGAGTTCGTGCACGTGCACCCGCACGAGTCGGTCGGTACGGCCATCGCCATCATGCGCGAATACTCGGTGTCGCAGCTTCCGGTGATGAAGGAGGAGCCGCCGGTCATGGCGGCCGAGGTGGTCGGCTCCATCGTCGAGCGCGACCTGCTCGAAGCCCTCTACCGCGGCCGGCTCTCCTCCGAGGACACGATCGCCGAGCACATGTCGTCGCCGCTGCCGATGATCGGCAGCGGCGAGTCGGTGGCGCGCGCGGTGGAGGCGCTGGAGAAGGCGGACGCCGCGGTGGTGCTCGAAGAGGGCAAGCCGGCCGGGCTACTGACCCGCCAGGACCTGCTCGCCTTCCTCGCCAACCACTAGGGCCTCGCAGTCACTACGGCCTCGCAGTCACTACGGCCTCGCAGTCACTACGGCCTCCACCACTGGCGCGGTGGCCACGGACCGTCTCGATGCTCGTGACGGTCCGTCGTGGCTGGGGTCCCTTGGAGGGGATCCCCCTTCGGGGAAGAGGAAAGCACGGACCCCCGGCGAACGTCGGTGGGCTAGGGCTTTCTGATCGACTCGATCACGGTGCCGAGCCCCTCCGAGCCGCGTCCCTCGGCGTCGGCGCGCTCGAACAGCTCCTTGAGGGCGTTGGGCACCGTGGTCTCCAGCCCGGCGTCCTTCAGCGCGTGGACGGCGTGGCCGATGCCGACCGCCTGCATGTGCAGGGAGTTGAGCTCGCCCGGATACACCCGGGCCTCGGCCTCCTCGGCCAGGATCTTGGCGAACCCCATCGGCCCGTCGCCCCCGAGCTGCGTGAACGTCTCCCTGGCGAACGGCAGGAAGTCCCGGGGCGGCACCCCCGCCGTGCCGAGCAGCGCGAGCGCGTGCATGTAGCTGGTCAGGCTGGACCAGAAGATCAGCAGCTGCGCCTGGTAGTACATCATCGCCAGGCCCTGGTCCTCGCCCACATAGGTGATCGTGGCCAGCGCCTTGAGCGTCTCGGCGTGCCGGTCGACGGCCTCCTTCGGGCCGCTGTAGAAGGTGTACGCCATGGGCAGGCCGATGCCCGGCGGCGGCACCATGATCCCTCCGGTGACGAGCGTGCCGCCTCGCCCGGCCACCCACTCCGCCGCCGCGCGCAACTCCTCCGGGGTGCCCGAGCTGAGGTTGACCAGCACCTTCCCGTCCAGCCGCGCGTCGCCCAAACTGTCGTACATGGCCTGGTAGCTCACCTGGCTGATGACCAGCAGCTCGCCTTCGGCCGCCTCGTCCGCTCGCCGGGCGCCTCTGGCCACGAGCGGGTCCGTCTTGCTCCTCGTTCGGTTCCAGACGGTCACCTCGTGGCCCGCCGCGAGGAACGTCTCCGCCATCTTCGACCCCATCGGGCCCATTCCGATCACTGTCACTCGACTCATGAGCCCCACCATGGGACGTCCCCCTACGGAAATCCTTCCGCCTCGCTATGGGTTGTCTCTGACGTGGTGAGTTTCGGGGTGCTCGGGCCGCTGGCGGCCTGGACGGACGACGGCCGCCCGATCCAGGTGACGGAGCCCAGGATGCGGGCGTTGCTGGCCGACCTCCTGGCTCACGGGGGCGGGCCGGTCTCGATGGACCGGCTGATCAACGACCTGTGGGGGGAGCGGCCCTCTCGCAATCCCGTCGGCACCCTCCAGGCGCGCGTCTCCCAGCTCCGACGCGCCTTGGGTGACCCCGGCTCGATCGTCCACACTCCGGCCGGCTACCGCCTGGCGTTCGCCGACCCCTCTCGGGCCGGGGGTTGGCGGGAGGCGGGGCACCCCGGTGTCGCGCTGGACGCGGACCGGTTCCGCGAGCTCGTCGGCGAGCGTGCCGCGGATCCGCGTGAGCGGGCCGCCCAGCTTCACGAGGCGCTGAGTCTGTGGCGCGGTCCCGCGTACGCCGACCTCGCCGACGAGGAGTTCCTCCGTCCGGAGATCGCACGTCTGGAGGAGCTGCGCCTGGCCGCTCTCGAAGAGCAGGCGGAGGTACGGCTCGCCCTGGGCGAGGGCGTCGACCTGGCCGACCTGGTCTCCCGGCACCCGTTGCGCGAGCGCCTGCGCGCCCAGCACATGACGGCCCTGTACCGGGCCGGTCGGCAGAGCGAGGCCCTGGCCAGCTACGGGGAGCTGCGCGAGCGGCTGGCGGAGGAGCTGGGCCTGGACCCCACGCCCGAGCTGGCGGCACTCCAGGAGGCGATCCTTCGGCAGGATCCTTCGCTCGTCCGGCGGGACCCTCCGCCCGCTGCCCAGCCGCCCCGCTCCAACCTGCCGTCGCCGCTCACGGAGCTGATCGGCAGGGACGTGGAAGTCGCCCAGACTCGCGAGCTCCTGGATGCCGCCCGCCTGGTGACGCTCACCGGGCCTGGCGGCGTCGGCAAGACCCGCCTCGCCCTGGAAACCGCCCGTTCCCTCCTCGATGAAAGCACCGCCTTTCCTGGCGAAAGCACCGCCTTTCCTGACGACAGCGCCGCCTTCCCTGGCGCAAGTGCTGCCTTCCCCGACGAGAGCCCCGCCTTCCCCGACGGGGTGTGGCTGGTGGAGCTGGGTGGGATCACGGATGTGGCCGAGGCGGTCGCGGACGTGCTCGGCGTACGTGACGACGACGCCGCGCCACTGCCGCCGAGGCTGGCGACCGCCCTGGCCACCAAGCGCGCGTTGCTCGTGTTCGACAACTGCGAACACCTGGTGGAGGAAGCGGCGGAGCTGATCTCCGCACTGCTACGGGCCGCCCCAGGGCTGCGGATCCTGGCGACCAGCCGGGAACCGCTCCGGGTGACCGGCGAGCGCGTCCGTGTCGTACCGCCGCTGACCGAGCCCGACGCCGTACGCCTCTTCACCATCCGCGCCGGAATCAAGCTGAACGAGCCGAACGCCACCACCGCGGACGCGACCAGCGGGCCGGGTAAGTCGAACGAGCCGAACGCCACCCCCACAGATGCCACCAGCAGGGCGAGTGAGTCGAACGAGGTGGGTGAGGCGATCGCGACCATCTGTCGGCGGCTCGACGGCCTGCCGCTCGCGCTGGAGCTGGCCGCGACACGGGTGCGGGCGTTGGGCGCGCGGGAGGTGGCCGAGCGGCTCGACGACCGGTTCCGCCTGCTCAGCTCCGGCATGCGTGACGCTCCCTCACGTCAGCGCACGCTCCGGGCGGTGATCGACTGGAGCTGGGACCTGCTGTCCGACCACGAGCGGGTCGTGCTGCGGCGGCTGGCCGTACACGCGGACGGGTGCGCGCTGGAGGCGGCCGAGGTGGTCTGCGCCGAGCCCGGCGTGGACGTGGTGGACGTGCTGGCTCGTCTGGTCGACCGCTCGCTGGTGGTGGTGTCCGCCGGGCCCAGGTACCGGCTGCTGGAGTCCGTCGGGGTCTACTGCGCCGAGCGTCTGGCGGAGGCGGGTGAGCACCGGCGGATCGCCGCACGTCACGCCCGCTACTACACGGCGCTGGCCGAACGGGCGGACCTGCGCGGCCCGAGGCAGAGACAGTGG
The DNA here is from genome assembly GCF_040659625.1 of Nonomuraea sp. NPDC049750. Classification (NCBI taxonomy): domain Bacteria; kingdom Bacillati; phylum Actinomycetota; class Actinomycetes; order Streptosporangiales; family Streptosporangiaceae; genus Nonomuraea; species Nonomuraea sp. NPDC049750. The sequence goes on along the minus strand of NZ_JBFANB010000007.1, from coordinate 96,975 downwards.
CTCGAACGCCTGGACGCCGAGACCGCCAACCTGCGGCTCGCCCTGTCGGGTCCGGAGCCGCTCCGCCTGGTCAACGCGCTGGCCTGGTACTGGTTCCTACGTGGCCGCATGGGTGAGGCCCGCCGCTCCCTGGCCACCGCCCTGTCCAACGCCGACCCGGCGTCCAGCGCCACCCCGGGGCCCGGAGTCACCTCGGCCGTGCCCGTCACTGATCTGACCGCCGGTCAGGCGGCTGTGGCGTCGGTGTGGCTGGCGGGGATGGCGTTGTCCGTCGGGGAGATGGCGCCGCCGGTGCGGGTGGCCGGGCTCGACGCCCGAGGGCGGGCACTGGCCGACTGGTTCCTGACCCACGTGCGCTGGGCGTACGGCGATCATGGTGCGCACGAGGCGGCGGCGAGCCGGGCACTGGCCGCGTACGAGGCGCTCGGCGACCGTTGGGGGATCGCCGCCGCGCTCAGTCTGCGCGCGAAGCTGGCCGTCGGCCGGGCGGACATGGCCGCGATGGAGCGGGACGGGCGGCGGAGTCTGGAGCTGTTCGTCGAGCTGGGTGACGCGTGGGGGCGGTTGGAGGCCATGGACGCGCTCGACCGGCTGGCCGAGATACGGGGTGACTACGCCGAGGCCGCCAGGTTGCGCGAGGAGCAGTTGCGGCTGGCGGAGGAGCTCGGCTTCGAGGTCGCGTTCAAACTGGCCGGGCTGGGCCGTGTGGCGCTCCTGGCGGGCCGGTACGAGCGGGCCGACCACTTCCACGAGCGGGCCAGACTGCTGGCCGTGGAGCAGTCCTACAAGGCCGCGGAGGAGCATGCCGTGCTCGGGCTGGCACTGAGCGCCAGGCGGCAGGGCGACTACGTACGGGCGGAAGGGCTCCTGACGCCGTGGCTCGGCTGGCTGCGCGAGGTGCGGGGGACGCCCGGCATCGCGTTCGTTCTGGCCGAGCTGGGGTTCGCCGCCGAGCAGCGCGGCGACGCCGCGACGGCGCTGGCCAGGCAGCGGCAGGGCTACGAGGCGGCCCAGGCCACCGGCGACCCGAGAGCGGTCGCGCTCGCCCTGGAAGGGCTGGCAGGCGCGCTGTCGCTCACGGCCGAGCGGACCAGGGCGGGACGACAGGACCGATGGAGTCGTTCCGGGCAGTACCGGGAGGCGGCCGGGATGCTCGGCGTGGCAGCCGCGCTCAGGGAGGCGGTGGGCGTGCCGCTGCCCGCCCCCGAGCGGGCCGACGTCGACCGGATCACCGCCAGGCTGCGCGCGGCGATGGGCGCGGAGTTCGACGCGGCGCACGCCTCAGGACGCGGGAAACTCCGCGACCACTTCCCAGGCCCCGTCGGAACCGGGCCCGGCGTAGAGGCGGCCGCCCAGTGCCTCCACCCGCTCGGCCATCCCGACCAGCCCGAACCCGCCGCCCAGGCGCGAGAGCCGGGGATCGGCGGCTGAGCCGAAGTTGCGGATGCGCAGCATCACGAGCTGGTCGAACCGGCGCAGCTCGGCCTCGACCCAACTGGCCCCCGGCGCGTGCTTGCGGATGTTGGTGAGCGCCTCCCGCAGCACCCGGTGGACCGTCGTCATGACCTCCGGCGCCAGGGTGTGGTCGTCGATGCCGGACCCGATCTCGAACGCGACTCGCGGCCCGTTCTCCGAGAACCGTTCCGTCAGCAGCCGCAGATCGGACAGTGACGTGCCGGGGGTCCTGGCGGCCTCGTCCTCGGCCCGCAGCACGGTGACCAGGCGGCGCATCGAGGTGAGCGCGTCCGTCCCGGCGCTGGCGATGGCGTCGAGGGCGGGCAGCACGGCGTCGGGCTTCAGGTCGGCGACCGTGCGGGCGGCCTGGGCCTGTACGACGATGCCGGTGATGTGGTGGGCGACCAGGTCGTGCAGCTCCCTGGCCAGCTCCAGGCGTTCCGCACGCCGTACGGAATGGACGGCCTCCTTGCGGCGCTCCTGCTGGAAGCGGAGGTAGCCGCCGACGGCGGCGATCATCGTCCACGCGGTGAAGAGGATGAACGAGAAGGCCAGCTTGTTCTGGGGATCGCGTGAGCTGCCCTCCGCCATGAGGACGACCAGCGCGGCGCCCCCGAGCACCGCGGCCCGCCGGACCGGCTCGACGTGGCGCAGCACGCCGATCGTCAGGATCATCAGCGCGCCGGTCTCCGCCGCGCCGGGCACGCCCACGAACCCGCAGACGGCGATCACCAGCGAGGAGACGAGCGAGAGGGCCAGCATGACGACGAACGTCTCGACCCGGAAACGGCGTCGCAGGATGGCGGCCGCGACACCCACGACCCCGCAGATCGGTACGAGCCACTGGACGCCGCCCCTGGTGGCGGCTATGGCGAGGTCCATGAGGAGCATCATGGCCAGCCAGCCGATCGCCGCGATGTCGCTCAGCCGGCGGATCCAATAGACGACGTGCTTGGCTTCCCCCACCCCTAGGAGCCTAAGCCGCAAGTCGGATGGCGGGCATCGACCGTTCGGCTGAGGAGGCTCGCCGAGGACCGGCCCTTCAGTGGAGGCGGCGGCGGGGGGCCGTCGACGATGCTGATGTATGTCCGGAAGGGGGACGGGAAAATGATTGTCCTTGGATTCGTGCTACTGGGTGCCGGTCTGGTCGTGGGTCTGCTGCTGGCGCTGGCCGACCCGGTGCTGCTCTCCCGCATCAACGGGGAGCACGCGGAGGGTGGCAGCGGCCGCCACATCCAGGTGCCCGCACGTGACGCCGATGTCATTCCGCTGGCATCGCGGGCAGGTGGCGACAGGAAGAAGCCTCAAGCGGCCTGAGACCCGGTTCGCGCGGGGCATGACGCGCGAGCCACGCGGGCGCGGTTGGGGACGGCGCCCGCCTCGGCCCGCGGTCCGTTGGGGAACGGGCCGCGGGCCGCTTCCGTTACCGTGGGCCTATGACGAACGGTTTCGAAACCCTGGCGATCCACGCAGGTCAGGAGCCTGACCCGCTTACCGGCGCGGTCGTGCCGCCGATCTACGCGACGTCCACCTACAAGCAGGACGGTGTGGGTGGCCTGCGTTCCGGATATGAGTACAGTCGCTCGGCCAACCCGACCAGGACCGCGCTCGAAGAGGCGCTGGCCGCGGTCGAGGGCGGTGCGCGCGGGCTGGCGTTCGCGTCGGGCCTGGCGGCCGAGGACACCCTGCTGCGCGCTCTCTGCAAGCCCCAGGACCACGTCGTCATCCCCAACGACGCCTACGGGGGTACGTACCGGCTGTTCGCGAAGGTCGGTGAGCGCTGGGGCCTGCACTACGATCCGGTGCCGCTCGGCGATCTCGACGCCGTGGCCGCGGCGATGACCCAGAAGACACGGATCATCTGGGTGGAGACGCCGACGAACCCGCTGCTCGGCATCGCCGACCTCGCCGCGCTCGCCCAGCTGGCCCACGACAACGGGGCGCTGCTGGTCGTCGACAACACCTTCGCCTCGCCCTACCTGCAGCAGCCGCTCGCCTTGGGCGCGGACGTGGTCGTGCACTCCACCACCAAGTACGTCGGCGGCCACTCCGACGTGGTCGGCGGCGCGCTGATCGCGGCCGACGAGTCGGTCGGCGCGGAGCTGGCCTTCCACCAGAACGCGATGGGCGCGGTGGCCGGACCGTTCGACGCCTGGCTGACGCTGCGCGGGCTCAAGACCCTGGGTGTACGGATGGACCGCCACTGCGACAACGCCGAGCGGATCGTCGATCTGCTGCTCGCGCACCCGCGCGTGACGCAGGTGCTCTACCCGGGCATGGGTGACCACCCCGGGCACGAGGTGGCCGCCAAGCAGATGAAGCGGTTCGGCGGCATGGTGTCGTTCCGCGTCGCGGGTGGCGAGGCCGAGGCGGTCGAGGTCTGCAACCGGGCGAAGCTGTTCACGCTGGGCGAGTCGCTGGGCGGCGTCGAGTCGCTCATCGAGCACCCGGGCAGGATGACGCACGCCTCGGCGGCCGGCTCGCCGCTGGAGGTGCCCGCCGACCTGGTGCGGCTGTCGGTCGGCATCGAGACGGTCGACGACCTGCTCGCCGACCTCACGCAGGCGCTCGGCTAGGAGCCCGGTCGTTCGGTCAGGAACCCGGTACGACCATCAGGAACAGGATCACCAGCCAGATCAGGGACAGCAGCCCGCTGATGGCGGCGATCCTGCCGTTCTGCACCTTCGCGTCGTCGTCCGGGGTCTCGGTTTCGAGGACCTTGACGGCGGCGCGCAGGTCGCGGTCGATGATGACGAGCAGCACGACGGCCACGATGAACAGCGTCATCGAGGCCGTCATGTACCACTTGCCGAGCACGCCGCCGCCGATCGACATGCCGACGGCCAGCCCGAAGATCAGCACGCCCAGCGAACCGATGCTGTAGATCCGGGTGGTCCGCTGGATGTTCTGCAGGACGGGCACGTTCTTGCCGCGGATGGCCCGCGGAGCGGCCATGGTGGCCGCCGTGAGCGGGCCGATCGTGAAGATCGCGAAGCCGATGTGCAGCCAGAGAAGCAGGGGCGACATGCGTAGGAGACTAGTCCCCGACGATCTCGCCCGTGGACTCGACACTCTGTTTACCCTCTGAGGAGCAGCGCATGATCAGCTCGGTGGCCGCGATCGCGACCACCATGAGCACGATCAGAAGAATCATGGCAATCATGGAGCCCCCCTCCTTCCCCGTGTCGGACGTAAATATCGTCCGTAATGACTAGACGCTCTGGCAACGGAATAAGTTCAGCGCCGGTATGGTTGACCACCGTCGCTTTTTCCTTACCGTTTGGGCACAAGGGGGTGCCGTCCGTGGCCATCAGGCATGTCGAGCCGTATACCGACGAGTGGCTGCAGCAGCCGACCGGCTACGTGCAGCGGGTCGTCGACCTGCTCGGAGCCGAGGTCGCCGACTGGTGGGAGGGCCCCTGTGAGCCGCGTGGCGCGACCGTCCGTCTGGCGGACGGCAGCGCGCTGGTGTGGGACGAGGAGAGCGGGTGGCGGCTCGGCGGCTTCGTCTCCGGCGGCCGCGGTGAGCACACCCAGCTCGACGGTGTCCGTTACCTGGGGGGTGGCCTGCTGCCCCGGCCCGAGCGCGTGCCGTCGGCGCTGAGCGACGCCCGCACGGGCGTGGGCGCCAGCTCCGCCTGGCGCCCCTGCTACCGCTCGCACCGCAACTGCCGCGACGGCTTCGACGTCGCCCTCGACTTCTACGCGCCCCTCGTCGACGCCTGAGCGCCCAGCGTTCAGCGAGACCTGCGCACCCGTAGGAAGTCGCTCACCACGTATTCACCCAGCCGATCCGCGCTGGGGGAGAACACGCGACCGCCGTTGCGCCGCGCCACCTCGTCCACGAACTCCTTGAGGCGGTCGTCGCCGGCCAGCATGAAGATGTTGAGCGTCGCCCGCCGCCGCGTCATCTTGTCCACCTCGGCCAGCGTGAGCTCCAGCGTCTCGGGCGACGGCGGCCACTCGAAGGCCGAGTGCCCGTTGCGCATCAGGTGAGCCGTCGGCTCGCCGTCGGTGACCACGAGCACGACCGGCTCGAAGTCGGGGTGGCGATCCAGGTGCCGGCCGGCGATGAGCAGGGCGTGGTGCAGGTTCGTCCCCTGGACCATGTCCCAGTCGAGCCCGGCCAGCTCGTCCGGCTGCAGCACCCGCGCGTAGTTGGAGAACCCGATGATCTGCACCGCGTCCTGCGGGAACTTGGAGGCGACCAGCGCCTGAAGGGCGAGCGCGGTCTGCTTGGCCGCCGCCCAGGTCCCGCGCAGGGCCATCGAGTAGGACAGGTCGACCAGCAGGCAGACGGCCGCCGCGCTGCGCCGCTCGGTCTCGGCCACCTCGAAGTCGTCGACCGACAGGCGTACGGCGCCTGATTCGGACTGGACGCCGCCGTTGCGGACGCCGTTGACCAGCGTGCGGACCACGTCGATCGGCTGCTCGTCGCCGAAGCGCCAGGGCCGTGACGAGCCGGTCAGCTCCCCGGCCGAGCCCGCGTCGCGCTGGTCGTGGTCGCCGCGCCGGCCCGCGTCGAGCGAGGCGAACACCCGGCGCAGCGCCGTCTCGCCGAGCCTCCTGACGGCCTTGGGGGTGAGCTCCAGCTTGCCCCGGCGGCGCAGGAGGTAGCCCTGCTCCTCCAGCTCGCGTTCGATCCGCTTGAGTGCCTCCAGGTCGTCGACCGCGGAGCGGCCGAGTGCGCGGCGGACCGCGGACTCGTCGACGTCGTCGAGCCTGGCGCCCGGATAGTCCTGGCGGAGCGAGGTCTCCAGCTGTGAGAGGTCGGCCAGCTCCTCCAGGGCGGTGACGGCGTCGCCCATGCCCAGCGGCTCCTCACCGGTCAGCCGTTCGGGGGTGTCCCAGGCCAGGTCGGGCCGGCGGGCCTGGAGGGACTCGCCGAGCCGGCGCATCTCGTCGGACAGCCCCGCCTGGTCGAGCGTCTGGCTCATCAGGTTGGCCAGCTCCTCGCGCTGGGCCGGGGTCATCGAGGCGAGCATGCGCTGGGTCGCGGCGGCCCGCCGGGCCAGGACGTCGACCAGCTCGTCAAGGTCGCGCGGCTTCTCCGGGAAGAGATCGCCGTATTCCTTCATGAACGCATCGAAGTCCTGCTGGGTGTGCTGACCTCTGGCGTCCTTGTCGAGCATGTCGTTGAGGTCCGACATCATCTGCCGGACGCGCTCCATCGCCGCCGGGTCCGGCTGGGCCAGCGCGTCGCGCAGCCCTCTGAACTGGCTGTCGAGCACTTCGCGGCGCAGCAGGTCGCGCAGCTCCTCGAAGGTCTGCCGGGCGGCGGCGGAGCGCCACTCGTAGGGGGTCAGCTGCTGGATCGCGCTGGCCGTGTCGTCGGGCAGCGAGTCGAGCTCGCTCTCGCGCAGCCGCGCGTCGTCGGACGGGTCGGGGAACAGCTCGGCCCGTTCCTGGCCGATGGCCTTGTCGAGGAGCGCCCGGGCCCGCTCCAGCGTGCCGTCGAGTCGGCCGCTCTCGCGCAGGTCCCTGCGGCGCCGTCGTACCTCTCTGAGCATGTCGTCGAGACCCCGGCGGTCCTGGGCCCCGGGCAGCCCGCGCTTGAGCAGGTCGCGCAGGGCGTGCACGGGGGTGGAGCCGGACAGGATGGCGTCGCCCATCTCGTCGAGCGCGGCGCGCACGTCGTACGGCGGGGCGAGGGGGTCGGGGCCATCGTTGTACTCGCCATAGCGGTAGGCCATCACGAACACACGCTAACCCGAGAACGGGGGCTACGCGTCCCCGAAGACCTCACGCACACCGGAGAGTTCGTTGACATCCGGCACGTAATCGACCTGTACGAGCACCGGATGCTTGACCGACTTGAGGGCTTTGGTGAAGTAGCGGCTCTGGCACGCCTTCTTGCCGAGGCCGTGCTTGTCGGCGTTGACCGGCTTGCCGGCCAGCCAGCCGTCGCCGCAGCGCTTGGTGGTCCTGGCGAACGACATCAGGTTCGTGTAGCCGAGCTTGAGCGTCCTGCCCGCCCCGGTGAACAGGACCGTCGTGTCGTCCACCCGCTTGACCGTGCCGCGGACGGTGCGCGGCGAGGGCCACTTGGCGAGCACTTCATTGATCTTGACGGCCTCGGTACCGCGATACTCGACGCGGACCGGCGCGGGCCCGGACGCCAGCTTGTCGGTCAAGGCGTCGGCCTTGCAGACGGTGGTGCCCAGACCCTTGCGGTCGATCGCCACACGCCCCTCGGTCTCCTTGAGGTCGCAGGCGACGGTCACCCGCCGGAACGCCGCCTTGGCGTAGTCGAGCCGCACCTCCTTGGCGCCGGAGACGGCCTTGAAGGTGTGGAGCGGCTTGCGGTACGTGGCGGTCATGGGCGTGATGCGGATTTCGGTCGCGCCGGCCGCCCAGGCGTACCCGTACACGATCGTGGTGTCCGCGGCATTGGCGGGTACGGCGAAAGCGCACAAGGCGGTGGCGCTCAGGGCGGTGGCACAGACAAGCAGACGCATGGGCGGTCTCCCCCGACAGCGTGATCAATTATCACGTTCGACGTGTGAGACCGCCCGAATGTTCACGTCCGGTAGACGGAGACCCCGTCCACGTCGTCCTTGGACAGGCGGCGCATGAGATACAGGCCCTCCAGGGCGAACTCCAGCGCGGCCGCCGCGTGCCCCGGAGACTCCTCGCCCTCACCCATGCCCAGCCGCGACATGACCTTCGCCAGGCCGCTGACCGGGCCGATGCGGCGCAGCAGCTCGGCGGCCGGGATCAGCTCTCCGGACTCCACCTGGTTGCCCTCGGCGAACTTGTCCGTCAGCGGCGACAGGTCCATGCCGCCCAACCGGCTCCTGAACGTCTCGGCCGTGGCCCGGCGGAGCAGGTGGGCGAGGATCTCGGTCTCCCTGCCCTCTTCGCTGACCTCGAACTCCACCTTGCCGCGCAGGCTGTGGACGACGCTGGCCAGGTCGCAGACGCGGGCGACGGCCTGCTCCTCGCCGGCGATCGCCCCCCTGCGTACGGCGGAAGCCATGGCGGTCTCGGCGGCCGCGATCGAGAACCGCGCCGACACGCCGGAACGGGCGTCGACCGCGGTGGACTCGCGGACCAGGCGGGTGAACCGGGCGATCACCTCCACCAGGTGCTCGGGGAGGTCCGCGCCGATGTCCGGCATGGACTCCTGGCGGATGAGCACCAGCTCGTCCTCGACCGTCAGCGGATAATGGGTACGGATCTCGGCGCCGAAGCGGTCCTTCAGCGGGGTGATGATCCGGCCCCTGTTGGTGTAGTCCTCGGGGTTGGCGCTGGCGATGAGCAGGATGTCGAGCGGCAGGCGCAGGTTGTAGCCGCGCACCTGGATGTCGCGCTCCTCCAGCACGTTCAGCAGCGACACCTGGATGCGCTCGGCCAGGTCGGGCAGCTCGTTGACGGAGAACACGCCCCGGTTGGTGCGCGGCACCAGCCCGTAGTGGACGGTCTCCGGGTCGCCGAGCGTCCGGCCTTCGGCGATCTTGATCGGGTCCACGTCGCCGATCAGGTCGCCGACGGAGGTGTCGGGGGTCGCGAGCTTCTCGCCATAGCGCTCGTCGCGATGCTTCCACGCCACGGGCAGCTCGTCGCCCAGCTCCCGCGCCAGCGCGATGCAGCGCGTACAGGCCGGCGCGTACGGATGGTCGTTGATCTCGCAGCCGTCGACCACCGGGGTCCACTCGTCGAGCAGCCCGGTGACGGTGCGGATGAGTCGGGTCTTGCCCTGGCCCCGCTCACCGAGCAGGACGAGGTCGTGCCCGGCGAGTAGCGCCCGCTCCAAGTGGGGCAGGACGGAGTCGTCGAAGCCCACGATGCCTGGAAAACGGGGCTCACCTGCCCGCAGCTTGGCCAGCAGGTTTTCGCGGACCTCTGCTTTCACGGTGCGATGAACGTGACCGCTCTCTCGCAGCTCGCGGATGTTTAGAGGCTGATGCACGGGAACGAGACTACGTCCCCTGGGACCACTGCGGCAGACACTTTCGCATCTGGCGGAGATTTCGGATCTTGACTATTGCGTGACGGTTCATGCGCGTGCTTGTTCCTTTAATGGGGAGAATCGGTTCCTAGGGAACTTCGAGCCGCTGAGGAGGCGAGATCCGTGGCTGTGATGACGAGCCGCTTCGCCGACGGCCTCGCCGTGGGTCCCGACCTGGTGGAGGCCGCAGAACGTGCTGTCGGTCAGGCCGTGTCGAGACTCAGCGGCGAGGCGGACCTGGTGTGCTTCTTCATCTGCGGCGACGATCCGGACGAGGTCGCCAGGGCGGGGGAGAGCGCGATGAGGCTGGCCCCCGAGGCCCACGTGATCGGCTGCAGCGCCACCGGCGTGATCGGTGACGGGCAGGGGGTCGAGCTGACGTCCGCCGTGAGCGCGTGGGCGGCCACGCTGGACGGGGCCGAGCTGACCACGTTCGCGCTGGAGACGCTGACCGCCGAGGACCGGTTCGTGGTGGTGGGGCTGCCGGAGCGGACGGCGGAGGATCACGTGGCGATCCTGCTGGCCGATCCGTACACCTTCCCCACGGACGCGTTCGTGGAACGTTCTGTGGACGTGCTGGGTAATCTGCCGCTGATCGGCGGGCTGGCCAACGGGATGCGGGGCCGGGGGTCGGTCCGGCTCTTCGCCGACGGCGAGGTCTACACCGAGGGCGCCATCGGCGTGCTGCTCAGCGGCTCCGTACGCGTCAGCACAGTGGTCAGCCAAGGCTGCCGGCCGATCGGCCCGACCATGGTCGTCACCCGCTCCGAGGAGAACCTGCTGCTGGAGCTGGCCGGCCAACCGGCCCTGGCCCGGCTGGAGGACATCGTCAGCGAGCTGGACGAGGACGACCGCGAACTGGTCGCCGCCGGCCTGCAGATCGGCGTGGCCATGGACGAGTACGCCGAACGGCACGAACGCGGCGACTTCCTCATCAGAGGCGTGATCGGCATCGACCCGGAACGCGAGGCCGTGGCCATCGGCGACGTCGTGGACGTCGGCAGGACCGTACGCTTCCACGTGCGCGACGCGGCCACGGCGGACGAGGACCTCTACGACCTGCTCGACGCGCACCGGGAGGAGCTCGGCCGGATCGACGGCGCGCTGCTGTTCTCCTGCAACGGCCGGGGGTCGGCGATGTTCGGCACCGCCGACCACGATCCGGTGGCGCTGCGCGACACACTCGGGCCGATCGGGATCGCGGGCTTCTTCGCCGCCGGCGAGGTCGGGCCGGTGGGCGGCCAGAACCACGTGCACGGCTTCACGGCGTCCGTCCTGGTCTTCTCGGCCCCCACGGGCACGCCCGGCGCTCCGTGAGCCTCGCGCTCAGCCCGTGAGCCTCGCGCTCAGCCCGTGAGGCTCGCGGTCAGCCGGTCAGGCGGTCAGGCGGCGGGCTTGGTCGGCTGGAAGAGCCAGGCGTCGAACAGCGGCTTGAGATCCTTGCCCGAGAGCTTCTCCGCCAGCGCGATGAACTCGTCCGTCGTGACGTTGCCGTATTTGTGGTCGGCCGTCCACGTCTTCAGCAGCGTGAAGAAGGTCTCGTCGCCGATGGCCTTGCGCAGGGCGTGGAGGGTCAGCCCGCCCCGGGTGTAGACCGAGTCGTTGAACAGGTCTTTGGGCTGGGCCCGGCCCGGGGGATATTTCCACATCGGCTCGCTCGCGGCGCGGTTGTAGAAGGTCTGGAAGAGCCGGTCGGCGGTGTTGGTGCCCTTGTGCTCGGCCCAGAGCCACTCGGCATAGGTGGCGAAGCCCTCGTTGAGCCACAGGTCGCGCCAGCGCTTGATGCTCACGCTGTCGCCGAACCACTGGTGGGCCAGCTCGTGCGCGATGATGCTCTGGTCGGGCTCGAAGCCGCCGTAGAGCGGCTTGGTCTGGTTTTCCAGGGCGTAGCCGGCCGAGAAGTCGTCGACTATGCCGCCCGTGGAGGAGAAGGGGTAGGGCCCGAAGACCTTGCTCCAGTAGTCGGTGACCTCGCCCGAGATGTTGTAGAGGTCGTCGAGCGAGGCGCGGTGCTTGGGATCGACCGCCGCGAGGTTGGGGATGCCGCCCGGCGTGCGGCCCTTGCGCAGCTCGAACTTGCCGATCGTGGCCGTCGCGAGATAGCTCACCATCGGATGCCGCTCGCGCCACCGGAAGGTGGTCTTGCCGTCGGCGGTCGTGGGCTCGCCGACCTGCTCGCCGTTGGCCAGCGCGGTCACGCCGTCGGGCACGGTGATCGCGAAGTCGTAGGCCGCCTTGTCGGCGGGGTGGTCGTTGACCGGATACCAGGTCTTGGCGCCGTCGGGCTCACAGGCCACGAACGCGCCGTCGGGCGTCGGGACGAAGCCGAACGTGCCCAGGTTGGTGGAGTCCTTGATCGGTTTGGGCACACCGGAGTAGCTCACCTTGATGGTGAAGTCGGCCTTGTTGCCCAGCGGCGTGGCGGGCAGCACACCGAGCTCGGTGCCGTTGCGCGAGAAGATGGCCTTCTCCCCGTTGACCGTGACCTCGCTCACGTCGAGGCCGGACAGGTCGAGGTCGAACCGCGAGAGCGCCTGCGTGGTCGTGGCCTTGATCGTCGCCACGCCGTCGAGGCGCTTGCTGCTCGGCGTGTAGCCGAGCTCGAGGCCGTAGTGGGAGACGTCGTAGCCGCCGTTGCCGTCAAGGGGGAAGTCGGGGTCGCCGATGCCGGGCGCGCCCGTGTCTCCGCTCACCGGCCGGGCCGCTGTGGGCGCCATGGCGCCGTTGGACGGCGCGCAGGCGAGGATGCTCAGAAGCGCCACGAGCGAAGCGGCCCTGCGCTGGTCAAACCCCATAGGCTGCGCTCTTCCCTTCGCTAAGTGACAGGAATTCTACGCGGAGTCAGGCATCGACCACGACCGTCTTCGCGGCTTTGGCATGCGCAGCCTGCTGGCGCGGGTCGACCAGAATCCAGCCTAAGTCGGGCAGACTCCCCCTGCGCCGTCAGGGCAACGGCGGCGCGAACTAAAGGTTGCCTCTTCGCTCCTGCTCCCGCTCGATGGCCTCGAACAACGCCTTGAAGTTGCCCTTGCCGAACCCGAGCGAGCCGTGCCGCTCGATGAGCTCGAAGAAGACCGTGGGCCGATCCTGCACGGGTTTGGTAAAGATCTGCAGCAGGTAGCCGTCCTCGTCGCGGTCGACCAGGATCTTGCGCTTCTTCAGCTCCTCGATCGGCACCCTGACCCGCCCGATGCGCGAGCGCAACTCGGGGTCGTCGTAGTAGGAGTCGGGGGTGTCCAGGAAGCTCACCCCGGCCGCGCGCATGTGGTCGACCGTGGTCAGGATGTCGTTGGTGGCCAGCGCGACGTGCTGTACGCCCGGCCCGCGGTAGAACTCCAGATATTCGTCGATCTGCGATTTCTTGCGGCTCACGGCCGGCTCGTTCAGCGGGAACTTGACCTTGCGGCTCCCGTCGGCCACGACCTTGGACATCAACGCCGAGTACTCGGTGGCGATGTCGTCACCGACGAACTCCGCCATGTTGGTGAAGCCCATCACATGCTTGTAGAACTCCACCCACTCGTCCATCCGGCCCAGCTCGACGTTGCCCACACAGTGGTCGATGGCCTGGAACAGCCGTCCGGACCTGGTCGTGGGCGGGGCGACGAGCGGCTCGGCGGCCACGTACCCGGGCAGGTAGGCGCCGCTGTAGTTGGTCCTGTCGACGAGCGTGTGCCGCGTCTCGCCGTAGGTGGCGATCGCCGCGAGCACCACCTTGCCCCGCTCGTCCTCCAGCGTGTACGGCTCCGCCAGCCCGCGGGCCCCCTGCTCGACGGCGTGCCGATAGGCGGCCTCCACGTCCGGCACCTCGATGGCCAGGTCGATCACCCCGTCACCGTGCTCGGCGACGTGCCTGGCCAGGTCGGTCCCCGGCCGGATCGAGGCCCTGAACTCGAACCTGGCGCTTCCCGAGGTCAGGACATAGGCCGCCTCGTCGCGGCTGCCGTTCTCCGGCCCGTGATAGGCCACCAGCCGCATGCCGAACGCGGTCGAATAGTAGTGAGCCGCCTGCCTGGCGTTGCCCACGGCGAACACCACGGCGTGCATCCCGTTAACCGGAAAGACATCAGTCATAGCATCAATACTTGGATTCTCTGGACGAGTTGCGCAACAGCTACTTTTTTGACTAGACAATATGTACGGCCTACCCTCGCGTAAGGCAGGAGATCTGTACACCATGACGATCGACCAACTGGACGCCCGGCTGATCGCCCTCCTGGCCGCCGAGCCGCGCCTGGGCGTGCTGGAGTGCTCGCGCAGGCTGGGCGTGGCCCGCGGCACCGTGCAGGCCCGGCTCGACCGGCTGATCGCCAGGGGAGTGATCACCGGGTTCGGGCCCGACATCTCGCCGGTGGCGCTCGGCTACGACGTGACCGCGTTCGTGACCATGGAGATCAGGCAGGTCGCCGGGCACGACCCGGTGGCGCACCGGCTGGCCCACATCCCCGAGGTGCTGGAGGTCCACACGATCACCGGCGGCAGCGACCTGCTCTGCCGGGTGGTGGCGCGGACGAACGCCGATCTGCAGCGGGTGATCGACCAGATCGTCGAAGTTCAGGGTGTTCTCAGGACTTCTTCGATCATCGCCCTCGACACACCTGTTCCCTACCGCGTTTTGCCATTGGTGGCGAATGTTCCCCAGCGCGAAACGCGCTAGCCGTACTATCGCGGGAGGGGACGAGGCACCGTTATCGATCGCTTAACCTTGACATTCGCCCAGCTGACGGGGGTTTGGCGAGGCGCGATCGGGGGTTTTGGGTGCGGATCGGTGGTGAAAAGGGCATGCGAAAGCGGCGAATCCTTAAACGGCTGTTGATCGTTTTCGGCGCCGGGATCCTCTTGGCCATAGGGCTTTTCGCCGTCGCGTGGGCGATGACCCCGATCCCCGACAGCACCCAGAAGGACGCCACGGCCCAGGGGTCGGTGATCTACTACCGCGACGGCAAGAGCGTGCTCGCCAAGAAGGGCATCGATCGCAGGAACGTTCCGCTGGACAAGGTTCCCCAGCACGTACGTGACGCGGTGATAGCAGCCGAGAATCGCTCCTTCTACCAAGACGGCGGCGTCTCGGTCAAAGGCACCGCGCGAGCCGTGTGGTCCACCATCTCCGGGCAGCAGCTCCAGGGCGGCTCGACGATCACCCAGCAGCTGGTCCGCAACTACTACAGCGGCCTCAGCCAGGAACGGTCCATCACCCGCAAGTTCAAGGAGATCATGATCTCCATCAAGGTCGACCAGTCCAAGTCCAAGGACTGGGTCCTTGAGCAGTACCTCAACACGATCTACTTCGGCCGCGGCGCCAACGGCGCCCAGGCGGCCGCGCAGGCGTACTTCGGCAAGGACGTCGGCAAGCTGAGCGTGGCCGAGGGCGCCTACCTGGCCGCGGTGATCCAGCAGCCCAGCCGCTTCGCCGACCCCAAGGGCGCCGACCTCGACGCCGCCGAGGCCCGCTGGCAGGCCGTGATCGACGCCATGCGGCAGACGGGCACGCTCACCGCCGAGCAGGCCGCCGCCCAGACGTTCCCGGTGCTCAAGGCGCCGAAGAAGCCGTTCGAGCTCAAGGGCCAGGCCCAGTACATGCTCGACCAGGTCACGGCCGAGCTCAACCGGCGCGGCTACACCGACGAGGACATCAACGGCGGCGGGTTGAGGGTCGTCACGACGTTCGACAAGAAGCTCATGCAGGCGGCCGAGAACGCGGTCAAGACCGTGCTGCCCGACTCGACGCCCAAGAAGGTGCGCACCGGGCTCGCGGCCGTCGATCCGGCCACCGGCGAGGTCGTCGCCTTCTACGGCGGGCGGCCCGACCGCTCCGAGTACGACAACGCCTTCTCGGCCAAGGTGATGGCCGGCTCCACCTTCAAGCCCTACACGCTGGCCGCCGCGCTCAACAACGGCTTCGACCTGTCCACCAGGGTCAACGGCAACTCGCCGATGCGCGTGGCCTCGGCCAGCAAGCCCATCCCCAACGACAGCGACCGCTCGTACGGCGAGATCAACCTGATCAGCGCCACCCAGAACTCCGTCAACACCGCCTTCGTCGACCTCGGCCAGAAGGTCGGCCTCGACAAGGTGGCCGCCACCGCCGTCGCGGCGGGCATCCCGGAGACGCAGCTCAAGCAGCACGAGGCGGCCGCCACGTTCCCGCTCGGCGTCGCCTCGCTGAGCGCCGTGCAGAACGCCTCCGGCTTCTCCTCCTTCGCCAACGGCGGCGTCCACATGGAGGCGCACGTCGTGAAGTCGGTGACCGCCCCCGACAGCAAGAAGAACGTGATCAAGGGCGCGTCCACCCAGGTGGTCAGCGAACAGGCCGCCGCCGACACCACGTACGCGATGCAGCAGGTCGTCAAGTACGGCACCGGCACCGCGGCCAGGCTGTACGACCGCCCGGTGGCCGGCAAGACGGGCACCACGGACAACTCCCAGGCGGTCTGGTTCAACGGCTTCACGCCGCAGCTCGCCGTCGCCGTCGACATGTTCCGCGAGGACAACAAGCCGGTGGAGATCCCGGGCTACGGGGTGCAGTTCGGTGGGCAGCTGCCCGCCCAGGTCTGGCGGGCGTTCATGACCGAGGCCATGGCGGGCAAGCCGGTCATTGAGTTCCCCGAGCCGTCGAACTACGGCTATGGCTCCGACGACTGGGCCCGCCCCGATCAGCGCCAGGACATGCCGCAGGAACCGCAGCACACCCAGGCACCCGACCCGTGGTCCTCGCCCACCCCTGAGGCCACCGAGCAGCCGAGCACGGAGCAGCCCACCACGCAGGGCCCGGACACCCAGCAGGATCCGCCGCGGCAGAACGACACCGGCGGCCCGCCCACCGGCCAGCCGGACGTCCCCACGACCGGACCCGACGAGAACAACACCGGTCGGTGGAGCGACACCGGCCGGTCGCCGGTCGGCTAGGCCGATCGCGGGTCGGCCAGGCCGGTCATCGGTCACCGGTCGGTTGGGCCGGTGACTGGTCGGCTAGGCCCGTCACCGATCGGCTAGCTCGGCCCGCAGCTCCTCCAGGGTGGTGACGGGCATCCGGCAGGTGAAGCCCCGGCACACGTACGCGGCGGGGGCGCCGCCGACCGGCCCGCGGCCTTCCAGCAGCTCGGGCCCGCCCGGTGGCACGCCTTCGCCGTCGCCCAGCGCGACCACCAGACCGGGAACGTCGGCCAGCAACGCCTCGCGGTGCAGCGCCCGCGTACGCGGGTCGTCCATCGGCCCGACGACCGCCACCTCGACGGGACCACTGAGCGCCGCCCGCGCCACAGCCAGCCCCCAGCCGGCGAACCGCGCGTGCCCCGTGGCCAGCACGGACACCGTGCCCAGCGCCGCGTAGGCGGCCTCACGGTGCCGTGTGGACCCCGTCAGCGCCGAGTAGGACAGCAGCGCCCCGGCGGCGGCGTACTGTCCCGACGGGGTCGCGTTGTCGGTGGGATCCTGCGGCCGCTGGAACAGCCGTTCTGCGTCGTCGGCCGTGTCGTAGAACCCGCCCTCGCCGTCCCCGAACCGGTCGAGCACGGTGTCGAGCAGCGAGCCCGCCAGCCGGTGCCAGCGCGTCTCCCCGGTCACGCCGTAGAGGGCGATCAGCCCCTCGGCCAGGTTCGCGTAGTCCTCCAGGACTCCGGCATTGCGGCCCGCCCGCCCGTCGCGCGAGGTCCGCAGCAGCCTGCCGCCGTCCATGTGCACGTCTTCTAGCAGCTCCGCCGCCTGCCGGGCGGCCGCCACCAGGTCCGGCCGGTCGAACACCGTGCCGGTCTCCGCCAGGGCGGCGATGACCAGACCGTTCCACGAGGCCACGACCTTGTCATCACGACCCGGCCGGACCCGCCGCTCCCTGGCGGCGAGCAACCGCGCCCGTACGTCGTCGAACCGCGTCGCGTCATCCGTGTCAGGGTCGGTGAGCAGCTGTAGCACCGACGTGCCGTGCTCGAACGTCCCCCGCACCTCGAAGAGCCGCGTGGCCCACTCCCCGTCCTCCTCGCCGAGCACCTCACGCAGCTGCTCCGGCGTCCAGACGTAGAACCGGCCCTCCTCGCCCTCACTGTCGGCGTCGAGCGCCGAGGCGAAACCGCCCTCGGCGGTACGCAGCTCGCGCAGCAGCCACTCCGCCGTCTCCAGCGCCACCCGCCGGGCGAGGGGCGCCCGGCTCGCCTTCCACCAGTGCGTGTAGACCCGCAGCAGCAGCGCGTTGTCGTACAGCATCTTCTCGAAGTGCGGCACCACCCAGCCCGCGTCGACGCTGTAGCGCGCGAAACCGCCGCCGAGCTGGTCGTACATCCCGCCGCGCGCCATCGACTCCAGCGTGCGGCCGCTCATCTCGGTCTCGCCGGAGCGCAGCAGGAACTCCAGCACCATCGACGGCGGGAACTTGGGCGCCCCGCCGAACCCGCCGCGGACCCTGTCGAACGACTCCCGCAGATTCCGTACGGCCAGCGCCAGCGTCTCCTCGCCGGGCAGCGGCCCGGTGGGCAGCGTCGTGTGCGCGTTGAGCGCCTCGACCACCTTCGACCCCTGCTCGGTGACGCTCGCCCGGTCACCGGCCCACGCGTCGCGCACACCACGCAGCAGCCGCTGGAACTGGAGCCGCGGGAAGTAGGTGCCGCAGTAGAACGGATGGCCCTCGGGCGTGGCGAACACCGTCATCGGCCAGCCGCCCTGGTGGATCATGGCCTGGGTGGCGCTCATGTAGACGGCGTCGACGTCGGGCCGCTCCTCGCGGTCCACTTTGACGTTGACGAAGTGCTCGTTCATCAGCCGCGCGGTGTCGGCGTCCTCGAAACTCTCGTGCGCCATCACGTGACACCAGTGACACGCTGAG
Organism: Nonomuraea sp. NPDC049750; assembly: GCF_040659625.1. Classification (NCBI taxonomy): domain Bacteria; kingdom Bacillati; phylum Actinomycetota; class Actinomycetes; order Streptosporangiales; family Streptosporangiaceae; genus Nonomuraea; species Nonomuraea sp. NPDC049750. Next base: position 78,757 of record NZ_JBFANB010000007.1, on the reverse strand, counting down.
TAGCCGACCGACAACAGAACGGGTACATCGCGCCGGCGCGCTTCCTCGAACGCCTCCGGCGTCCAGGGCCACCAGTCGACCGGATTGTCAGCGTGCTGAAGCAGATACGGCGACGTTGCATCAGCTAGCCGGTTCATACGGCCAAGGCTCTCACAACGCCGTCAGAACAGGACGATGCGGGTGAGGAGCACCTGTTGATTCTTCCGGTCGATCCGATACTCGGCAATGCCGTGTCCCTTGGGGATGAGGATTTCCCGCCAGTCGGGATCAGCGCCGACTTGATCGCTTCCCGTCAGCCAGGGGTCCTGGCAGATGGCAACAGTGAGTGCGGCCACGGTCGAGAACAGTTCCGCCGAGACCGACGGGTCGGCGAGCGTGTCCGCCACGACCTCCGACGGCACCACGGGCCGTAGGTTGTCGTCCTCGCTCACTTCGCGCCGCGCTCCTGCCGTCGGCGCACGATCTTGTCCATGGTCGTGGTGGGCAGAGTGCCTGCTTCGGCCGCCGCGCGAACGCGGTCACGATTGGGGTCGGTGTCGAGCATCGCCCGTCCCCACCAGGCGTTGAGCACGCCGTCCAGCTCAGGTCCCTGCTGAGCCTCCAGAAGCTCCGCGAAGAACTGCGCACGGCGGCCACCCCGCAGCGCGCTGGAGATGCCGCCGATCGTCCGTGGCACCCTGGGGTGGTCCGCTGTGCCACCGTGGACAGGCTGAGCGCTCATGACACCACCTTTCACGCTGTTCAGCGTACGTCCTGATCTCAGTTGTCCGCAGGAATCCCGTGGCACCGGTGGCACGGCGAAGCCGACGCCGATCAGCAGCGGCTCGTCGGGTCGGTGGCAACACGTGTGGTGGGGACGGCGGGGGCGTAGGTTACGGAGCGTGGATCTGGACTTCGTGTGCACGCATGCCGGCCGCCCCGCCGCCGCCCTCACCCGCAGGGACGTGGCCCGCGCCTTGCTCGCCGTGCCCTCCGGGGTGGCGCTGGTGGCGCTGCCCGACCTGCGGCGCGCGTTGATGGCCGCGGGCAACCCGCTCTCCCTGGCGTTCTGGGAGTCGGCCAGGACGACACTCAGCACGATCGAGTCGGGTGTCGCCACGGTCGGCGACGTGCAGCGCTGGGTCGAGTCGACCGGCACCGAGCCCATGCTGATGACGCCCGGCTACTTCGTCTGGCCGGAGGAGGACGAGCGCGGGCCGGTGGCCGAGGAGATGTTCTCGCTGCTCGTGCGGTATCTGGAGGAACGTGTCAGCGCGGGGGAGATCGACCCCGACGCGCTGGTCGCCGGTGATTCGGGGGCCCGCAGGACGTACGAGGAGCTTCAGGAGCGCTGGCTGAGCGAGCCGCAGCCTGACGGCCGGGTGCCCGGGTTCGCGGTCAGTGACGAGCAGGACGAGGAGTTGTTCGCCGCGTGGGATGAGGAGGAGGCGTTCGCGCTGGCCGAGCTGCGGCGGATCGTCGGCGAGCTGCCCAAGCCGCCCGAGCTGCCCGCCGACGAGCTGCGGCGGGCCGGGGCGCTGCTGCGTGAGCTGCTCGGCCTGCCCGGCTACCCGGCGAACGTGCTGCGGGCCTGCGCTGGGCTCGACGACCGGCTGATGCCCGAGGACGACGGCGAGCTGTGGCTGTCGGTGGCGGCCGGCATCGCCGGGCCCATCTCCGACCTGTCGGAGGCCGGCGACAGCCTGGAGGAGTTCGCGGACATCGACGGTGACCTCAGCCACGAGGACACCGTGCTGGCCAACCTGTGCGCCATCCAGCACGCCGACTGGCTGGCCGCGGTGGCGGCCCTGACCAGGCTGGGGCCCGGCGTGCTCGCCTCGCCCGAGCGGCTGGCCCGGCTCATCGCCGAGTCGGAGGACATCGACATCGACGACCAGGACGCCGACGACCTCGACGCGACCGAGCGGCTGTTCGTGCCGGTGGTCACCTTGTGGGGTTATCTGGGCATCGTCGACACCGAGGACGTGCTCACCCCGCTGGGCTGGTGGGGCCTGCCCAAGGCCCTCGAACGCGCCTGGTCACCCAGCGACTGACGTCGCCTGAGCGGCTGAAAGCGCGTGGTCACCCAGCGGCTGAGTCGTCGACCAGATCCTTGTACTGGGGGTGGCGCTGGATGTACTTGGCGACGTACGGGCAGAGGGGCACCACTCGCAGGCCGGTGTCCCTGCTCGCGTCGAGCGCGTGCCCGACCAGCTTGCCCGCCAGGCCCTGCCCCTCATGCTGGGGCAGCACCTCGGTGTGCGTGAAGACGATCTTCGTGGGCAGCAGGCGGTAGTCGGCGAACCCGGCGACCGTGCCGTCCACAAGAATCTCGAACCGGCTCTCCGCCGCGTTGTCGACTATTTCGACCGGCATCTATTCGGCCTTCTTGTCGTCGATGTCGGCCGCCCGGGGCACCTGGATCTTCGACATCTGCTTGTTCATCGATTTGATCAAGATGTACAGGGCGACCCCGATGAGGGCGACGACGACGAAGCCGAGCAGGCCCGGACTCACATCACCCGCTGCGAGAGTTATCACTCCTCCAGTCTGCCACCGGGGGGTCATGCTCCGGTCAGCGGCAGGCGGCGGGCGTGGATCGCCGTCAGTGGCAGGCGGCGGAGACCTCGTCGGCGTGGATTCCGGCGAACAGATCGTCTTCCGGCAGCTCGGTGTCGACCAGGGAGCGCGCCAGGTGGTAGTCCTCGGTCGGCCAGATCTCCTGCTGGAGCTCACGCGGGCAGACGAACCAGAAGCCGTCGGGGTCGACCTGGGTGGCGTGCGCGAGCAGCGCCTCGTCGCGCAGCTCGAAGTAGTCGGCGCAGGGCACCCGGGTCGTCACCGGCCACTTGGCGGGCCGGTCCTCCCAGCGGGAGATCCAGTCGGAGTAGGGGGAGCCCATGCCGCGCGAGGTCATCGCGTCGTGCAGCGCCTCGAACCGCTCCTTGGTGAAGCCCATTTGGTAGTAAAGCTTCAGCGGCTGCCACGGGTCGCCGGTGCCCGGGTAGCGGTCGGGGTCGCCGGCCGCCTCGAACGCCTCCACCGAGACCCGGTTGGTCATGATGTGGTCGGGGTGCGGGTAGCCACCGTCGTCGTCGTAGGTGACGATGACGTGCGGCCTGAACGCGCGCACGGCGGCGACAAGGGGCGCGGAGGCGTCTTCGAGCTTCTGCACCGCGAAGCAGCCCTCGGGCAGCTCCTCCTCCTCGTTCTCCGGCAGGCCGGAGTCGACGAAGCCCATGAACTCCTGCTGAACTCCAAGAATCTCCCGCGCGCGGGCCATTTCCGCTTTGCGGACCTCGCCGATGTTGTCGACGATCTCCGGCCGGTCCATCTTAGGGTTGAGCACAGAGCCTCGCTCACCACCCGTGAGCGTACAGACCAGCACGTCAACGCCTTCGCGGACGTAGCGCGCCATGGTGGCGGCGCCCTTGCTCGACTCGTCGTCGGGGTGGGCATGGACGGCCATCAGTCTCAACGGTGCACTCACGGGCTCGATGTCTCCTCAGTTGGACCGATCACTCGCCCAGAGAGGTTAGGTTCAGCTGGGCAGTCGCGAGGGCGTGACCCCCGCAGGGAACAATTGTCTCGGATAACGCTGAGGGAGTGCAGGGAGATTCCGCCATGGCCACCGAAGATGTCGAGAGCCGTCCAGTTCTCGGCACACCCGACGACTTCCCCGATCGTCCTGAACGCAGGGGCCGCTTCGTCGTGCACGTCGTCATCGGCGTGCTGGTGGCCATCATCGCAGGTGGCTGGGGCTACGTGATGTGGTCGATGACCGGCGGCAACACCGGGGCCATCCCCCAGGTGGTGTCGTTCCAGGCCAATCGCCCGGACGAGGCCGAGATCACCTTCGAGGTGAGCAAGCCGGCCGACCGGGTCGCCGTATGCCGGATCAGGGCCACAGATGTCAACCACGCAGAAGTGGGCAGCAGGGAAGTAAGAATTCCGGCTGGTGGGGGTAGTAAGCAGCTCAAGGAGCGCCTGGACACGAGTGCCCAGGCCACGTCCGTCCACATCCAGTACTGCAATCTCGTAGAATGAGACGTTTGAGGAAGCGTACGAGCTGTTGAGTTGTTAGCCTTTCGCAATTCAACCGCACGCAACCTCAAGTGATCTCAGGGCCCCCTAGGCAAGCAAGGAGAACCCGTGGCCGACTCTCGCGATGAGAACGTCACATGGCTGACGCAGGAGGCGTACGACCGTCTCAAGGCGGAGTACGAATACCTCTCGGGCCCAGGGCGCGTCGACATCGCCAAGAAGATCGAGGCCGCCCGTGAGGAAGGTGACCTGAAGGAGAACGGCGGCTATCACGCGGCCAAGGATGAGCAGGGCAAGATGGAGGCCCGCATCTTCCACCTCCGGCAGATCATCGACAACGCCCAGGTGGGAGAGGCACCGAAGACCGAAGGGGTCGTCGGCCCCGGCATGACCGTGACGATCCGGTTCGTCCGTGACGACGATGAGGTGACCTTCCTGCTGGCGTCCCGTGAGGAGAGCGGCGCCCCGATCGACGTGTACTCGCCGAAATCGCCCCTTGGTGCGGCGATCAATGGTAAAAAGATCGGCGAAAAGGCGACCTACTCCATGCCCAACGGTCGCCAGAACACCGTCGAGATCCTCGAGGCCGTTCCGTACATCGGCAACTGACTTCCGAAGACACAACCCGCCGGGCCCACGACGGTCCGGCGGATTTTTCGCGTTCCTCCGGTATTCGGCAGGATCTCAGCTTCCTGGTCCGCTCCAGGAAGCGGCGTGACCACCACAAGCTGGTCCCGTTCATCGTGGTTTCGCTCGTCGCGGTGCTGACCGCCGACCTGCTGCTGCTCGCGCAGGTGGGCCAGCGGCAGGTGGGCGGCCAGCTGCCCGCGGCCGCCGTACGCCCGCAGCACCGCCCCGCGCCCCAGCAGACCCTTGCGGCCGAGAGTGGCAAGACCGCGCAATCGGTGACGCAGCCGGTGAAGCCGCTCGGCCAATTACACAAGCCCAACCTCTTCGTGGTCACCCGCAAGCCGCTGACCAACGAACTGCTGCGCAAGGTGGCGCGGCTGCGAGGGGTGACCGCCCTCGAACTGGCCGACGCGGCCTCGATCATGCTCGACGACAAGCGGGTGCAGACCCTCGCGGTGGACCCCTCGACCTTCCGCGCCTATACGCCCAAGGTCACGGCGGCCTCCGACGCGCTGTGGAACAACGTGGCGGCCGGCGACGTGGCGGTCTCGTTCGTGCTCGGCAGCGACGGGGGCCTCAGCCTGCACAGCCGGGTCCGCGGCCCCGCCGGGCCGCTGCGCATCGGGGCCTACGCCACGACCGGCTTCGGGGCGGTCGACGCAGTCGTCTCCCGCGAGGTCGGACGTACGCTCGGCCTGCCGCGCGACAACGCGCTGATCGTGAGCGCGCCCAAGGCCAATTCCGACAAGCTGCGCAAGGCCCTGCTCAAGGTGCTGCCCAAGGGCACGCAGACGGCCATGGTCAACCCGGTGCTGCCCCCCGCGCAGGCCAAGGTCCGTACCTGGGCGGCCGGCTCGTTCATGAGCGGCGAGCAGATCACCGTCGCGCTCAGGGCCGCCGCCACCAAGCTGGGCAGGCCGTACGTGTGGGGTGCGGAAGGCCCTGACACGTTCGACTGCTCGGGCCTGGTCCAGTGGGCCTTCGCGCAGGCGGGCGTGCGCATGCCGCGGGTGACGCACCAGCAATGGATGGCCGGGCCGCAGGTGCCCCTCGCCCAGATCCAGCCAGGTGACCTGATCTTCTGGCGCCTGGACCCGACCAATCCCGGCTACATCTCGCACGTGGCGATCTACTGGGGCGACGGCAAGATGGTGGTGGCCCCGCGCACCGGCGACGTGGTCAAGATCGCCCCGATGAGCACCCGGAACCTGGCCGGGATCGTCAGGGTCAGCCCGATGCTCGCGGCCCGCGTTCGCTGACGGCTTCATTCATAAAGAGGCAGCCCTTCCGTACGTGCTTTTTCCCCGCAACCGTGTAATTCTAATTACATGGCAAGTGATGAAGCAGCGGCCCAGATCAAGGGCTGGTTCACCGGGCGGTTGCCCGAGGAATGGTTCACCGAGGCGCCGGAGATCGTCCTGGACCGCGAGGAGATCGCGGTGCTCGGCACACTGCCGGAGCCCAGCTCCGAGGGATCGGACGTCGAGCAGGCGGCCCTGATCGAGGGGCTCATCGGGCGGTTCAGGGAAGAGACGCGCGAGCGCCGCATCGAGATCGCCAAGGAGGCCGAGCGGCGGTTCCGGCAGAAGGTGTCCTGGGGTGTCGTCTGCGGCGACACCACTGTGATGTTCACCACTCTTTCGGTGCCCGTCATGACACGCCTGCGACAGCAGGAACGCCAGGTGCTCGACACGCTCGTCGCCGCGGGCGTGGCCCGTAGCCGCAGCGACGCGCTGGCCTGGTGTGTACGACTGGTCGGAAAGCACACCGACACCTGGCTGTCCGAACTGCGAGACGCGCTGCAACACGTCGACCGAGTTCGCTCCGCCGGGCCTGACGTCAATTCCTGAGAGTACGCAGGAGAAACTCTCCGGCGAATGGACTAAACCTCTTGCGAAATTGGTTTAGACCAACTTCATTCGCCGGGCAGTGGGCGGGTCGCTTTCTTTTGAAACCGCTTCTTCGGGGTAGGCTCCCCCAATCATCGAGGCCGCAGCCTGCGGCGACGGCCGGATCCAGGCATAGGTCTATGCCAATTGGCTTTTTCGCGCCGTCGTCGTGAATGATGTTTGGGCCCTGAAGAGTGGAGGAGCCGCCGCCGTGTCCGTTTCCGTGGAAGTACCCGCCCCGACGAGCAATGCCGAATTGGTCGCCTGGGTGAACCAGATCGCCGCATTGACCCAGCCCGACCGGATCGAGTGGTGCGATGGCTCGGAGGAGGAGTGGACGCGCCTGACCAACCTGCTCGTCGAGCAGGGCACGTTCACGCGCCTGGCCAAGCGGCCCAACAGTTTCTACGCCAAGTCCGACCCGACCGACGTGGCCCGGGTCGAGGACCGCACGTTCATCTGCTCCGAGCGCGAGGAGGACGCCGGGCCGACGAACAACTGGGTCGCGCCCGCCGAGATGCGCCGGACGTTCGACAAGCTGTTCGCCGGCAGCATGCGCGGCCGGACCATGTACGTCGTGCCGTTCTGCATGGGACCGCTGGGCGGGGAGATCTCCCAGCTCGGCGTCGAGATCACCGACTCGCCGTACGTGGCCGTCTCCATGCGGGTCATGACCCGCATGGGGGAGCGGGCGCTGCGCCTGATCGAGGAGCGCGGCGAGTTCGTCAAGGCCGTCCACTCCGTCGGCGCGCCGCTGGCCGACGGCCAGGAGGACGTGCCGTGGCCGTGCAGCTCGACCAAGTACATCAGCCACTTCCCGGAGAGCCGCGAGATCTGGTCCTACGGCTCCGGCTACGGCGGCAACGCGCTGCTCGGCAAGAAGTGCTACGCCCTGCGCATCGCCAGCGTCATGGCCCGCGACGAGGGCTGGCTCGCCGAGCACATGCTCATCCTCAAGCTGACCCCGCCCTCGGGCGAGACCCGCTACATCGCGGCCGCGTTCCCGAGCGCCTGCGGCAAGACCAACCTCGCCATGCTCCAGCCGACGATCCCCGGCTGGAAGGTCGAGACGGTCGGTGACGACATCGCCTGGATGCGGTTCGGCGACGACGGCCGCCTCCACGCCATCAACCCCGAGGCCGGCTTCTTCGGCGTCGCGCCCGGCACCGGCGAGGTCACCAACGCCAACGCGGTCAAGACGCTCTGGGGCAACAGCATCTTCACCAACGTCGCGCTGACCGACGACGGGGACGTGTGGTGGGAGGGGCTCACCGCCGAGCCGCCCGCGCACCTGACCGACTGGAAGGGGCGCTCGTGGACGCCGGAGTCCGACGACCCCGCCGCCCATCCGAACGCGCGCTTCACCACCCCCGCCGCGCAGTGCCCGACCATCGCCCCCGAATGGCAGGACCCCAAGGGCGTGCCCATCTCGGCGATCCTGTTCGGCGGCCGCCGCGCCACCGCGGTGCCGCTGGTCACCGAGTCGCTGAGCTGGGAGCACGGCGTCTTCCTCGGAGCCAACGTCGCCTCCGAGAAGACCGCCGCCGCCGAGGGCAAGGTCGGTGAGCTGCGTCACGACCCGTTCGCGATGCTGCCGTTCTGCGGCTACAACATGGGCGACTACTTCGCCCACTGGCTGGAGATAGGCCGCCGCGAGAACGCCAGGCTGCCGCGCATCTACTACGTGAACTGGTTCCGCAAGAACGCCGACGGCAAGTTCATCTGGCCCGGCTTCGGCGAGAACAGCCGCGTGCTCAAGTGGATCGTGGACCGGCTCAACGGCGAGGCCGAGGCCGTGTCCAGCCCGATCGGCCTGCTGCCGGACGCGCTCGACGTCGAGGGCCTGGACCTGGCGGAAGAGGACCTGCGTACGCTGCTCACGGTCGACCGCGAGGTGTGGCGCGAGGAGGCGGCGCTGATCCCGGCCCACTTCGACAAGTTCGGCTCGCACCTGCCCAAGGAGCTGTGGGAGGAGTACAACGCCCTCCTCGACCGGCTGAGCTGACTCGTCGGCTGAGCTGATTCACCGGGTGAGCTGATTCGCCGGCACTGAACGGAACCAGCCAGGCACTGAACGGAACCAGCCAGGCACTGAACGGAACCAGCCAGGCACCGAACGGAACCAGCCAGGCACCGAACGGAACCAGCCGGGCACCAGCTGGCACCAACCGGCATCGACCGCGCCGGCCGTCTTCGTGACGGCCGGCGCGGTCGCGTGTCCGGGCGGTGCTGGCGAGGCTCAGGCAGGCGTCCGGTAGGCCACAGAAAGGTGTCCTGCGGGGGGGAACCTTTATGTCGGGCTTAGGCGTCAATCGGATACCCGGCATCGTCCGTCTCCCGGTCGCACCGGAGAGGAGGCCGCAAGTGGATCTGATCCCCCTGGTCCTGTCCGTGGTCTTGGCGCTGGTCATCGCGACCACCGCGGCCACGATCAAGCGCGAGCACGCCAGGGTGCGTGCCGTGAACTTCCGCGTTCATGAGCTCGGCCATTACGAGATCGCCTACCTCGCCGGCGGCCCGCGCCGGGTCGCGAACACCGCCATCGCGCTGCTGGCCAAGTCCGGCGGACTGCGCGTCTCACGCGGCGGCAACCTGCACGCGGTCGCGGGCGCCCGTGCGAGCCACCCGGTCGAGGAGGCGGTGCTGGCCGCCGTCGCCGCCGGCTCCAAGGGCGTCTCCGCGACCGTGATCAGACGCGAGATCGGCGGCGGTGTCGCGATGGACGAGATCCGGCATCACCTGACCGGGCTCGGCCTGCTCGTTCCCGGCGAGACGCTGGTGCCGGTCCAGACGCTGCTCCGCCGCTTGCGCCTGCTGTCGTGGCTGGCCCTGGCCGGCGCGGCGCTCTCGGTGGCAGCGGTGATCTTCCTGTCGATGGGGCCGTTCACCTTCGTCGGCGGCCTCGTCTTCGCGTTCACCGGCGCCGCCGGACTGATCGCGGTGGCCAGGCACCAGCGGGCCATGCGCGACGCGCTGAGCTCGGCGGGGCACGACGAGCTGAGCCGGGCCAGGCAGGCGTGGGCGCCCATGGGATCCGCGAGCTCCGGGGGCGAGGCGTTGTCCCTGTCCGTCGCCCTGTACGGGATAGGGGAGCTGCATGACCCGAGCCTGGAGGCCGAGCTCAACGCCCACGAGGCCGACGAGGGCTCTGGCTGCGCCGCCGGGGTCTGCGGTGGCGGCAATCCGGGATCGAGCGGCGCGTTCGGCGCGGGTGGCGACTTCGGTTCCGGTGGCGACTCCGGCTCGTCGGGCTGCGGAGGCTCCTCTGGTTGCGGGGGCGGCGGTTGCGGCGGCGGGGGCTGCGGGGGCGGTTGACGTTAAGGAGCCGACGTTAAGGAGATCGACGTTAAGGAGCCGACGTTAAGGAGCTTGGCGTTAGGGAGCTTGACGTTAAGGAGGCTGGTGGTGAAGGAGGCTGACGTGGGGGTTGCTCTTGGCGTGGGCATCGGCTGGCGGCGGGAGCTGGACCTGACGATCGAGCGGATGGCGGACGTCGACTTCGTGGAGGTCGTCGCCGAGAACATCACCCCGGCCCGGCTGCCCGAGTCCCTGCGCGTCCTGCGGGCCAAGGGCGTGCCGGTGATCCCGCACGGTGTGTCCCTGGGCGTCGGCGGCGCGGAGCCGCCGGACCCGGCCAGGCTCGCGCATCTGGCGGGCTGCGCGGAGGCTCTGGACTCGCCGCTGGTGAGCGAGCACCTGGCGTTCGTCAGGGGCGGCGGGCACGAGGTCGGTCACCTGCTGCCGATCCCCCGCACCCGAGAGTCGCTGGACGTGGTGACGGAGAACATCCGCCAGGCCCAGGCCGCCCTCCCGGTACCCCTGGCCCTGGAGAACGTGGCCGCCATCTTCGGCTGGCCGGGCGACGAGCTGACGGAGGCGCGGTTCCTGGCCGAGCTGGTGGCACGCACCGGCGTACAACTGCTCGTGGACGTGGCCAACCTCTACACCAGCCAGCGCAACCTCGGCCTGTCGGCGCTGGAAGCACTCGACGCGCTACCGCTGGATCACCTCGCGTACGTCCACGTGGCCGGCGGGTATGAGCACAAAGGGATTTGGCACGACACCCACACCACCGCGGCGCCCGAGCCCGTCCTGGACCTGCTGACCGAGCTGTGCGCCCGCACCACACCGCCGGGCGTGCTGCTGGAGTGGGACGACGAGTACCCCAGCGACGCGGTGCTGTCGTCGGAGCTGGCCAGAATCAGGACCACCATGGCCCGAGGCAGCGCAGTCATGGCCCGGGACGGCGCAGCCATGGTCCGGGACGGCGCCGCCGTAGCCCGAGGCGGCGCGGTCATAGCCCCGGACGGCGCCGCCGTAGCCCGGGACGGCGCCGTCATGGCCTCGGACGCGACCGTTCTGTCCCAGGACGGCGTGGGCCGTCCGCGATGAGCACGGAAGCCGCCAGGCAGCGCCTGGCCGCCGCTCAGGCGAGGCTCGTCGCGGCCCTGATCGCCGGGGGAGACGTGCCGGACGGCTTCGATCCCGAACGGCTCGGCGTCCAGGCGGGGAGCTTGATCGGCAAGCGGCGAAGCATCGTGGCCAGGCTCCGCCCCGACGCCGCGCGGGCCGCCGGAGGTGACCTGATCGCGGAGTTCGCCGCGTACGCCACTGCGCGCGAGGCGCCGCCCCCGGGCTACCGCGCGGACGCCGACGACTTCGCCGCCTGGCTGCGTGATCACGGCCGGATGCCCGAGACACCCGCCCAGTCCAGGCGCGGCTGGATGCCCGAGCTGCTCGCCAAGATCGGGCGCGGGCAGACGCACGCTCAGGCCGGGCGCGGCTGGTGGTCTCGCTTTCGAGGGCCCCGGTCGTCCCGCCGCCGCGGAATGGGGCTCACCGGTCGCCGAAGCTCGCGCCCGCGCAGCTGACGCCCCCTGAGTGGGGTCCCCAGCCACGTGGTCGGTACCGGTGCGGTGGGCGCTCGCGTGGTCGGTACCGGTGCGGTGGGCGTCCGCGTGGTCGGTGGTCGCCCGTGTGGTCGGTGGCTCTTGATCTGGGATGTCCAGACATCCTAGGTTTTGTCGGGTGATAGTGGATGCGCACCAGCATTTCTGGAATGTCGAGACCGGCTGGTACACCTGGCTGACCCCCGACCTAGGCCCCTTGCACCGCACCTACGCCCCCGAGGACCTGCGGCCGGAGCTCGCCGCCATCGGCATAGAAGCCACGGTCCTGGTGCAGGCCGCCGACTGCTACGAGGACACCGACGCCATGCTGGCCCAGGCCGAGGCGCACGACTTCATCGCCGCGGTCGTCGGCTGGGTGCCGCTGGAGCGCCCTGAGGAGGCCGCGGCGGCCATCGATCGCTACGGGAGACATCCGAAGTTTTCCGGTGTCCGCCACCTCATCCACGACGAGCCCGACCCCGACTGGGTGGTCCAAGAGCGCGTCCTGGAGTCGCTGGGACTGCTGGCCGACGCCGGTCTGACCCTCGATGTGCCGTCGCTGCTGCCGCGCCACCTCGACCACGTGGTCACCCTCGCCGAGCGGCAGCCGAATCTGAAGATCGTCATCGACCACCTGTCCAAGCCGCGGATCAAGGACCATGAGTGGGAGCCGTGGGCCGCCCAGCTCACCCGGGCCGCCGCGTGCCCCAACGTGTACGCCAAGGTCTCGGGGCTGGTCACCGAGGCGGACCACCAGGAGTGGACCGTGGAGGACCTCAGGCCGTACGTGGAGCACGCGGTGGAGGCGTTCGGGCCCGAGCGGCTGATGTACGGCAGCGACTGGCCTGTGGCCCTGCTGGCGGCCGACTACCGGACGGTCTGGGAGGTGGCGACGGCCCTGCTCGGCGGCACCGATCGAGACCAGGTATTCGGTGGTACAGCTGGGTATTTCTACGGGTTTGGCGGAGTTTGACGGGGGATACCCTCTTGACATGGGAGGACTCCGCTGTGTTGACGGCTCATACCTGACCGTCACGCCCGTCGCGTGCACGGACAGCGTCGGCATGCCCTACGAGATCACCCTGGAACTCCGCCGCGACGGCGCGCCGTACGGGATCGTCGGCGAGCGGTGCGGCTGGCTGCTGGAACGGCTGGCGCGCGGCGTCAGCCGGGCACGCGAGGCGCAGGAAAACGGCGAAGCGGGCAAATGGCCGGATCCTGATGACAGGTTCCCCGGCGACGAAGGCGGGAGCGAGCTGTTCTGGTTCCGATATCGCGCGAGGTCCGGCGCGGTGAACGGCGGGGAGCTACGCTGCCAGCTCAGGACCATCCCCATCTGGCTACCCGCACAGGGCGAGTGGCGGGTGACCCGCAGGGCTTACGTCGAAGCCTGGGGCTCCAGCGGCGTGGGGATGCGGGCGGTCCTGACATCGTCCGAGTTGGCCGCGTTCGTACACGGTCTGGTCGACGAGGCGGAGGACTGCCTGGGCGGCCGGGATTCCGGTTGAGGGGGCAGGCTGGGGTGAAACGCGGTGATAATTGCCTGTTGGGTCATTCGACCATAGGCACGGCACCGATGGGGAGGACTCCGTGGGCCTGCGCGATCTGGTCTACCGGCTGTACGAGCACCGGCTGGAGACCAAGCTGTCGAAGGACAGCGTCCCCCGGCACGTGGGGGTCATCATCGACGGCAACCGGCGCTGGGCGCGGGCCATGGGCATGCGTGATGTCGCGAGCGGTCACCGCAAGGGTGCCGACAAGATAGCCGAGCTGGTCACCTGGTGCCGCGAGACCGGCGTCGAGGTGGTCACCATCTGGATGCTGTCCAACGACAACCTCAACCGGCCGAGCGAGGAGCTGGAGCCGCTCCTGCGCATCATCGAGGACGTGACGCGGGAGCTGGTGGAGGCGGGCTGGCGGATCAGCCCGGTCGGCGCGCTGGATCTGCTCCCCGACCGCACGGCGAATGTCCTCAAAAACGCAAAAGAAGTCACATCGCACCGTCCCGGCCTGATTGTGAACGTTGCAGTTGGGTATGGAGGAAGGCGTGAGATTGCCGATGCGGTGCGCTCACTCCTCCAGGAGCACGCCAGCAAGGGTGCCAGCATCGAGGACCTCGTCGAGGTACTCGATGTCGAGCACATCGCGGAGCATCTCTACACTCGCGGCCAACCCGACCCGGATCTTCTCATCCGGACCTCAGGCGAGCAACGCCTGTCGGGCTTCATGCTGTGGCAGAGCGCTCACTCAGAGTTCTACTTCCATGAGGCATATTGGCCCGACTTCCGCAGGGTGGACTTCCTGCGGGCGCTGCGCGATTACGCCGCGAGACACCGACGTTACGGTTCCTGACCGGACAACTGGGTATTCAGGACGTAACGTGATAAGTGTCCGGCCACAGGCCGGACACTCCGGAGAGGGCCCGCCTTTGCACCAACACCTGCCGCGGGGGGCCGGAATCCGGCGCCGCCGGCAGATCGTGGTCGGGGACGCGGGTCCGGTCCGGTTCCCACCTCGTCTGCAGGGTGCCCGTCTCGATGGGCGCCCGGGGGAGAACGTGTGGCAGTGTCCTCGAGCAACCCTTCGATCAACCCGGCCAAGCGCACGTACGTGCTGGACACCTCGGTCCTGCTAGCGGACCCGGCGGCCATGACCCGGTTCGCGGAGCACGACGTGGTCCTCCCGATCGTGGTCATCACCGAACTGGAGGGCAAGCGACACCACCCCGAACTCGGCTATTTCGCGAGGAAAGCTTTGCGCTACCTCGACGATCTACGAGTTCAGTACGGCCGGCTGGACGAGCCGATGCCCACGGGAGACGGCACGATCAGGGTTGAGCTCAACCACAGTGATCCATCCATCCTGCCCGTCGGGTTCCGCCTTGGCGACAATGACACCCGCATCCTGACCGTGGCGCGCTCGCTCGCCGCCGAGGGCTGCGATGTCGTGCTGGTCTCCAAGGACCTGCCCATGAGGGTCAAGGCCGCCTCGATCGGCTTGTCCGCGGAGGAATACCGCGCCGAGCTGGTGGTCGAGTCGGGCTGGACCGGGATGGCCGAGGTCCAGGTGACCACGGAGGACGTGGGAACACTCTTCGAGCACGGCACGGCGGATCTGGAGGAGGCCAGAGACCTGCCGACGCACACGGGCCTGCGGATGCTGTCGGCCAAGGGCTCGGCACTCGGCCGCGTGCTGCCGGACAAGTCGGTGCGGCTGGTGCGCGGCGACCGGGAGGTGTTCGGCCTGCACGGCCGCTCCGCGGAGCAGCGCATCGCGCTCGACCTGCTGATGGACCCGGAGATCGGGATCGTCTCGCTGGGCGGGCGCGCGGGCACCGGCAAGTCGGCGCTGGCACTGTGCGCGGGTCTGGAGGCCGTGCTGGAGCGCCGCCAGCACCGCAAGGTCGTCGTCTTCCGCCCCCTGTACGCAGTCGGCGGCCAGGAGCTCGGCTACCTGCCCGGCTCCGAGGGCGAGAAGATGGGCCCGTGGGCCCAGGCGGTCTTCGACACCCTGGGCGCGGTCAGCTCTCCCGAGGTGATCGAAGAGGTGCTCGACCGCGGCATGCTGGAGGTGCTGCCGCTCACGCACATCCGCGGCCGGTCGCTGCACGACGCGTTCGTGATCGTGGACGAGGCGCAGTCGCTGGAGCGCGGGGTGCTGCTGACCGTGCTGAGCAGGATCGGCGCCAACTCGCGGGTGGTGCTCACCCACGACATCGCCCAGCGTGACAACCTGCGGGTCGGCCGGCACGACGGCGTCGTGGCGGTGGTGGAGAAGCTGAAGGGCCACCCGCTGTTCGCGCACGTGACGCTGACCAGGTCGGAGCGCTCGCCGATCGCCGCGCTGGTGACCGAGATGCTGGAGGACATCACCCTGTAGAGGTCACTTCAGGTCGCCGCAGATGAACCGTCCCTCCGTCTTGGAGGGGCGGTCGTCCGGGTACTGGTGGATGATCTTGACCTGCTCGAACGCGGCGTCCTGCTGGGCCGTACAGACGATCTGGGCCTTGGCCAGTTTGCTGAGCGTGCCCTCGCCCCTGATGAAGACGGTGAGTGTCGAGGTGCGCGGCAGCTGGATCTCGTCGCGCTGGATGGGGTTCAGCGAGTCCTCGATGCGCTCGAAGGTGAAGCCGCGCAGGGCGGTGTCCCGGTCGCCGAGCGGCATCCCGGAGGCGTCGAACAGGGCGGTGAGCAGGCTGCTGACCGTGTCGGAGTCTACGTCGGCGGGTTCCAGCGTCAGCTTGCCGTTCTTGAGCAGGTAGATGGTCTTCGACGGCGGCGGCACCTCGATGACCGGCGGCGCGGCCCGTTCTTCGACGTCCGTGGGGGAGATGCCACAGCCGGCCACCGCGAAGAGAGCGAGGAGCGCGGCCACGAGGGCCCGACGGTCAGCCATGAGGCAGCCAGACGGTGAAGAGCGTGCCCGGCTCCTGCCGGCGCACCGAGATGGTGCCGCCGTGCAGGTGTACGTTGGCTCGCGCGATGGCCAGACCCAGACCGCTGCCCTGGCTGCGCGCCCGCCCCGCGCCGGCCTTGAAGAAGCGGTCGAACACATGGGGCATCGCCTCGACCGGGATGCCCTTGCCGTGGTCGCGTACCTTGACCTCCAGCCCGTTCTTGGTGGCCCTGGCGTTGACCACCACGGGCGGCAGTCCGTGCTTGAGCGCGTTGCCGACCAGGTTGGCCACGATGACGTCGAACCTCCTCGGGTCGAGGTTGACCGTCAGGATGCGGGAGGTGTGCACCTCCACCTGCTCGCTCCAGCCGCGTACCTCCAGGCAGTCGTGGATGGCGTCGCAGACGTTGACCGGCTCCAGGTTGAGCGTCGCCGTGCCCGCGTCGAAGCGGCTGATCTCGATGAGGTGCTCGACCAGGCCGCGCAGCCGCTCGATCTCCCGCAGCACCAGCCGTACCGCCTCCGCGGGCTCGCTGGGCAGCCGCTCGGCCTCCTCGGAGAGCATGTCGGCCACGGCGGTCATCGCGGTGAGCGGGGTGCGCAGCTCGTGCGAGACGTCGGCGACGAAGCGGCGCGACAGCGCCTCCAGCGAGCGCAGCTCCGACACGCTGAGCTCCAGCGCCGCCGCCGCGTCGTTGAACCTGGAGGTGAGCTCGGCCAGCTCGTCCTGACCGTGTACGGGCAGGCGCGTGTCCAGGCGGCCCTGGCCGAGCGCCTGCGCGGCGGCGCTGAGCCGCCTGACGGGCAGCAGCACCTGCCTGGCCGACAGTAAGGCCACGACCAGGGCGATCAGCAGGATGACCGCGCCGCCCTGGGTGAGCGTGCCCCTGAGCGTGGACAGCTGGCGCTCGTCGTCGCGCAGCGGGAAGAACACGAAGGCCCGCAGGCCGGTGGCCTCGGGTCCACCGTCGGTGCTGCGGTAGACCTCGGCGCCGACGATGAGCCAGAGCTCGTCGTGGATGAGGGTGCGCTGGGTGACGACGTTCCGCTTGGCGCGGCCGTACAGCTCGTTGGGCACGTCGTTCATGTTCAGCGGGCCCTCGGCGTAGGCCAGGTTCTTGTACTCGACGACGACGCTGCGGCCGGGGCCGTTGAGGGACTGGGCGACGTTCTCCAGGTTCTTGGTGGTGGGCGGGGCCTCGCCCTGCCGGAGCGTGCCGACCGGGAAGGTGATGCGGCCCAGCTCCCTGGTCACCAGGTCGATGGAGGTGTCCTCGGCCCGTTTGATCAGTGCCGACTTGGCCAGCTCGAAGCCGATGGTGGCGACCAGGAAGGAGGCGGTGACGGCGACCAGGGTGAACGTGATGACCAGGCGCGCGCGCAGCCCGGTGGGCAGCGGGATCACGGAGGGCTGAACCGGTAACCGAACCCGCGCACGGTGTGGATGAACACCGGCTCCGCCGGTCTCGGTTCGATCTTCGCGCGTACCCGCTGTACGCAGGCGTCGACCAGGCGCGAGTCGGCCACGTGCGTGTGGTCCCAGACGGCCCGCAGCAGGTAGCGCCGGTTGAGCACCTGGCCGGGATGCCGTACGAGCTCCAGCAGCAGCCGCAGCTCGGTCGGCGTCAGGTGGATCTCCTTGCTGGCGAGCGTGACCTTCAGCGCGCCCCGGTCGATCATGAGGTCGCCGAAGGAGATCCGGTCGGAGGCGGCGGACTCGGCCCGGCGCAGGATGGCGCGGATGCGGGCGTCCAGGACCCGGGGTTCGACCGGTTTGACCACGTAGTCGTCGGCGCCCGCCTCCAGCCCGACCACCACGTCCAGGTCGTCGCCGCGCGCGGTGAGCAGGATGACCGGGAGCTGGTCGAGTCGGCGGATGCGCCGGCACACCTCGACCCCGTCCATGCCGGGCAGCATGACGTCGAGGATCGCGATCTCGGGGCGGCGGGACCTGACGTGGTCGAGGGCTTCCTCGCCGGTCGCGTACGACGTGACGGAGTGCCCCTGCCTGGTCAGCGCCAGCTCTAGAGCCGTGCGGACGGAGGGGTCGTCTTCGACGAGGAGGATGCCAGCCACGCGGACATTATTCTTCCCAGCTGCGACTATCTGCGTTCTGTCATGAAACTGTGACATGGCGCGCACAAGACCCAAAACAACGCCAGGCACGCTAGAAGCGGCCCTCCCTTCGGTGACGGGCGCCCGAAGGGCGGGCCGGATGATGTGATGAAAATCACACCGCTGGTAAATCTGGGCGCCAACCAGCCTGTTAGTAAATGTGGCGCCAATCGGATATCCCGTTTCGGTTGCGGACCACCCCCCATGACAGGGCAAGCTCATGGGTCGTGAGCCCTGGTCCGCAGTTGAGTGAGCGCCCCGCGCCGGAAACCCCCCGCTCGGCACGTCGACCGGCCCGTTCGTCCTCGCGGACAGTGAAGCGCGTGGTGGTCATCGGGTTGTCCGTCGTGGTCGTCTGTGGCGGCGGTGCCTTCGTCGCCTACCGAGCGATCCAGAACGCCAACACGCCGCCCACGCCCATCTCGGCGGAAGACTTCGGCCGGATCGCCAGCGGCGACCTCTACGCGCCCGACCCCGACAGCGACGCGCTCAAGGAGGCGGGGGTCAAGGCCTACCAGGCGCGCAAGCTCAAGGAGAGCCGCAAGGGCGGCAAGCCCGACGACCTCGACTGGATCGTGGTCAAGAAGAAGTCACCGGGCGGCGACGGGTTCCCGCCGGCCAACTTCCCGCCGGGCAGCAACCCCTCGCCGGGCAGCAACAAGGCCGTCGCCAAGCAGATGCTGTCCGGGGCTGGCTTCGGCGCCGACCAGTGGGGCTGCCTGGAGTCGCTCTGGCAGAAGGAGAGCGGCTGGAACGAGCGGGCCATGAACCGCTACTCCGGCGCCTACGGCATCCCGCAGTCCCTGCCCGGCAGCAAGATGGCCAGCGCGGGCGGCGACTGGCAGACCAACGCGGCCACGCAGATCAAGTGGGGCCTCGGCTACATCAAGGGCCGCTACGGCACGCCCTGCGCCGCCTGGGGGCACTCGCAGGCCAGCGGATGGTATTAACGAACCATCTTTTCTTCTGCAATCGGCAAGCCGCCGCGCCCCATGAGATAGGTCGGCGCACGCTGACCACATGGGTGTGAAGGTCAGTGTGATCGTTAATGTCCACAACCCGGGAAGTCGTGCCGACGCGTGCATCCGCTCCGTCCTGGAGCAGAGCATGCCCGCGGACGACTATGAAGTGATCTTCGTGGACGACGGTTCCATGGACGGGATCGCGGAGCGGCTCGACACCGTCGCCGCGGTCCGCAGGAACGTCCGGGTGCTGCACCTGCCCCACACCGGCTCACCGATGCGCGGCCGCAACGTCGGCATGGCCGCCGCCAAGGGCGACTACATCTACCTGATGGACCAGGGCGACCGGCTGGAGCGCGGCGCCCTGCTGAGCATGTACGACCGGGCCGTGGAGACCGACGCCGACGTGCTGGTCGGCCGCCTGGTGCGGGACGTGGGGCCACCGGTGACCGCGTTCGTGCGCAGCCGGGGGCGCGCCGATCTCCTGCGCGACCGGCTGCTCAGCCTGCTCACCCCGCACAAGCTCTACCGCCGCGCCTTCCTGGAGGAGCACGAGCTGGGCTTCGCCGTGCCCGGCGGGCAGGTGGCCGAGCAGGCGTTCGCCGTACGGGCCTACCTGCAGGCCAAGGTCGTCGCCGTGCTGGCCGATCAGATCTGCTGCCACATCGGCGAGCGCGAGGAGGTCGTGGAGGACCCGCGCACCACCGTGGCCGAGCTGCGGATCCTGCTGGCCGACATCGACGCCTACGTGAGCGACGGGCGCCAGCGCGACCGCATGTACGGCCACTGGCTGCGCACCACCGTGCTCAAGCCGTTGCTGAGCAGCCGGTTCTTCGCCTCGTCCGTGGACCGGGGCATGCACTTCAGGTTGATCAGGCAGCTCGTGCTCGACAGCTTCCCCGAGCGCCTCGACCGCTACCTGCCGGTCCAGCTGCGGGCCGTGGCCACCTTCGTCCGTACCGGGCGGCTGGACCAGCTCGTCGTCCTGGCCAACTCCTCCGGGCGGGCCGGGCTGCGGGCGGACCTGAGCGAGGTCCGCTGGGACGCGCAGGTGCTGGTGCTCGGCCTGTCCGTGGAGGTCCTGGGCGGTGACGGGTGGCCCACCAGGTTCCGTACGGACGGTGAGCGGCTGCTCTGGCAGCCACCCCGATCGGTCGACGCCAGGCTGCTGCCCGACAGCGTCCTGGACGTCACCGCCGCCATCGAGCGGGCCCGCATCGAGGTGTACGTACGGCACAGCGAGACGAGCGTCATCCACTACCTGCCGGTCGCCTACCGGGTCGAACGGGTCCAGGACGGGCGCCGCCACGTCCGCGTACGGATCGTCGGCGAGGCCAGGGTCGACGTGACGGCCGCGGCGCACGGCGAGCCGCTCAAGGCCGGCCAGTGGGAGGTGCACGTACGCATGTTCGGCGGCGCGCACCAGGCCAGGAGCCGGGTCCGCCGCCCGGACGGCCCGCTGAACTGCCTCGGCGTGCTCGCTCAGCGGCCCAGGATGCGCCTGGTGGTGCCTTGCTGGAGCGATGCGGGCGAGCTCGGGCTGGCCGTCGAGCCGCGCTCGTTCTCGGAGTCGATCGCGCTGGTGTCGCCCGGCGTGATCATCCGGCGGCAGGAGGGGCACCTGTACGTCGTGCTGCCCGTGCCGTACGTGCCGCCGAGCGGCGGTCCCGCGCTGGAGCTGGTGCTGCGCAACACCGCGCGGCGGCCACGTGAGGTGAGCGCGCCCGCGCTGGTCGAGCCGGGGGTGCCGGGCAAGATCGCCGGCCAGTTGGTGGCCAAGGTGCCGGTCAAGCGGATGATGCCGGGAAAGGACAGCCTCGGTCCCGGGGCCTGGCTCTCCTCGCTGCGTACCGCCGACGACGAGATCGGTCTGCGGTTCGGGCTGGAGGTGCGCAGGGGCAGGATCGAGGTGCGGCCGTCGGCCGCCGTGGACCCCGAGCGGCGCTCGGCGATGGGCACGGACACGCTGCTGCACCGGATCGGCCGGCGCCTGCCCGGCGCGCGGCACATCGTCCGGCTGGCGCGCGCGGGCAGGCATCGCTACCTCAGGGACTGACCCAGTCCTCCAGCTCGGTGAAGGAGTCTCTGAAGACCGGCAGCATCGGCTTCAGCTTGTCGGGGTAGACGTCCACCAGGCTGTCGAGGTGATTGCCGCCCTCGACCCGGTGATAGCGGAACGGCCGGTGCGGGCCGACCATCTTGGCGTAGACGTCGGAATCACGCGAGATCGGCAGCAGCGAGTCGAGTGTGCCGTGGATCGTGATGAGCGGCTTGGTGATCCGGCCGGTCAGCGCGATCTTGGCGACGGCCGCGTACGGCTTGCGCGCGTCGTAGTCGTAGTCCGCCGGGGCGCCCTCGTAGGAGGGGTCGAGCTCCTTCTGGTAGAGCCGCTGGGTGAGCTCCCAGTAGTACTGCCGGTGGAAGGGCCACAGGAACTCCGAGCCCGCGGCGAAGCCGGCCTGCTCCGGCGACCCCTTCAGCGCCTGGGGCAGGAAGTTGAGCAGGTTGTCGCCCTTGACCCGCCAGAGCGTGCCCTCCCAGTCGACGCCGCCGTCGTAGAGCCAACCGCGGTTCTCCAGCTGCCAGCGGACGAGGTAGCCGCCGTTGGAGATGCCGGCCATGAACGTGCGCCGGGGCTGGTGGCCGTACCGCTGCCTGACGACGGCCTTGGCGGCCAGTGTGAGCTGGGTGACGCGCTCGTTCCACTCGGCGATCGCGTCTCCCGGGTGGCGGCCGTCGGCGTAGAACTCCAGGCCGGTGTTGCCCTTGTCCGTGGCGGCGAACGCGTAGCCCTTCGACAGGACCCAGTCGGAGATCGTGAAGTCGTTGGCGTACTGCTCCCTGTTGCCCGGGGTGCCGGTGACGACCAGGCCGCCGTTCCAGTTCTCGGGAAGCCTGATGACGAACTGGGCGTCGTGGTTCCAGCCGTGGTTGGTGTTGGTGGCCGAGGTGTCGGGGAAGTAGCCGTCGATCTGGACGCCGGGGACGCCGGTGGGGTTGACGGTGGCCGCCGAGTGCAGCCCAGCCCAGTCGGCCGGATCGGTGTGGCCCGTGCCGACGGTGCCCGCCGTGGTCAGGTCGTCGAGCCGGGCGCTGATGGTGTGCTCGGCGCCCGGCACCATAAGACCTTGGGCAGGGGTCAGCAGGCTGGCCACCAGGGTTAACGCGACTAACATCAGGACTCCGCGAGATGGTCGGCCAGCAGGCGCTGGAAGTCGGCGGGACGCTCCAGGTGCGGGCTGTGGCCGCACTCCGTCAGCACGGCCTCCCGGTAACGGCCGTAGCGGTCGAGCACGGCCCTGGTCTGGGTCACCATGGGCTGCGCGGTGGTGCCGGGCGAGCCGGGCACCACGCCCAACTGGCCGAGGTGGGCCAGGTCGAACAGCGAGGTGTCGGAGACGATCACGTCATCGGCGCCCCTGATCCACAGGATGGGCGGCTTGGGGTCGATCTCGTGCAGGTCGTCGAGCCGGAAATGGGTGGGGGCCAGGGCGTTGAGCACGCCGTGCTTGCCCGGCGCGACGCCCGGCCACTGCGCCGAGCCGACAGGGTCGCCCGGGTAGTGGGCCTCGCCGACGCGGGTGGTGAGCATGGAGCGGACGTAGAAGTCCTCGTCGGGGACCGGATTCTTCACATACGTGGTCCGGAACACCGAGCGAGGAGACGTGGGGGATTCGTCCGTCATATCGCCCGCCTTGAGGCGGGACACGAAGTCGGGGTTGGCGGCCCCGGCGCCCGCTCCGGTGCCGTCGGCGTGGGTGAGCCGGCCGTCCGCGCCCTCCGTGCCGCCGTAGCCGTACGGCGAGACGGGGTTGACCAGCGTGACGCTCCTGACCACGCCGGGGCGCTCGCGCAGCAGCCGCAGGACGATGCCGCCGCCCATGCTCCAGCCGACCAGGTGGACCCGCTCCAGGCCCAGCCGGTCGATCAGCTCGCTCAGGTCGTCGGAGTAGTCGCGCAGGCCCCGCGTGGCGTCCACCGGCTCGGGGTCGCTCTCGCCGAACCCGCGCAGGTCCACCGCGAGCGGCCGGTACGCCTCAGGCAGCGCGGCCATGGGGTCCCGCCAGAACGCGCTGGAGGAGACGTTGCCGTGCACGAACAGCACGGCCTCGCCGCTGTCCCGGCCCGCCACGGTCAGGACGTGCTGGGTGAGCCGGGGCGTGGTGACCTTCACGCGTTCACCTTCTCCGCCAGGTCGCGGCCCTGGGTCTCCCTGGCGGCGTAGACGGCGACCAGGGTGAGGACGGCCGCCAGGCCGAGGTAGACGGAGATCGGCAGGCTGCTGCCGTAGCCCTTCAGCAGCGCGACCGCGATGATCGGGGCCAGCGCCCCGGCCACGATGGCCGACAGCTGGGCGCCGATCGACACCCCGGTGTAGCGCATCCTGGTGCCGAACAGCTCGGCGAAGAAGGCCGCCTGCGGGCCGTACATCATGCCGTGGAAGAGCAGGCCCACGGTGATGGCCAGCGTGATGGCCAGGAAGTTGCCGGTGTCGATGAGCGGGAAGAACGCGAAGATCCACAGCCCGATGCCGGCCGCCCCGGCCAGGTACATCGGGCGGCGGCCGATCCGGTCCGACAGCGCGCCCCACATCGGGATCGTGACGAAGTGGATGGCCGAGGCGATCAGCACGGCGTTGAGCACGGTGGTGTTCTCGATCTTGTTCGCCTTCGCGTAGGTGATGACGAAGACCGTGAGCAGGTAGAACGAGATGTTCTCGGCCAGCCGCGCGCCGATCGCGACGACGACGTCGCGCCAGTGGTGGCGCAGCACCCCGATGATCGGCGCGGTCTCCTCCGGCTCGGCCTGCTGGAACACCGGAGACTCGCTGATCGACAGCCGGATCCACAGGCCGATCAGCACCAGCACGCCCGACAGCAGGAACGGCACCCGCCAGCCCCACGCCAGGAACGCCTCGTCCGACTGCGTGGCGGCCAGCACCGCCAGCACGCCGGTGGCCAGCAGGTTGCCGCCCGGCGCGCCGGCCTGCGGCCAGGAGGCCCAGAAGCCGCGCCGCGCCGCGTCGCCGTGCTCGGAGACGATCAGCACCGCGCCGCCCCACTCGCCGCCCAGCGCGAAGCCCTGCACCAGCCGGAGCAGGGTCAGCAGCAGCGGCGCGGCGGCGCCCACGCCCGCGTACGTCGGCAGGCAGCCGATCAGGAACGTGGCGGCGCCCATCAGCAGCAGGCTGACCACCAGCAACTGCTTGCGGCCGAGCCGGTCGCCGAAGTGGCCGAAGATCAGGCCGCCGAGCGGGCGGGCGATGAACCCGACGGCGTAGGTGAGGAACGCCAGGAGCGTCCCGGTCAGAGGGTCGGCGTCGGGAAAGAAGAGCTTGTTGAAGACGAGGGCGGCTGCCGAGCCGTACAGGAAGAAGTCGTACCACTCGATGGTGGTGCCGATCAGGCTCGCGGCGACGATCTTCTTGATGGAAGTGGCCATGCCGTCACGCTAGGGAGTGACCGGCGTCACTCATATGGCGTCGCGACCCACAGTCTGTGGCGCTGATGTGTGGCCGAGTCGGTGCAGGCGGAGGGCGAGCTGGATCTCCAGCGCACGCTCCGGCTCCAGCCAGCCGTCGCCCAGGAGCTTGCCGACGCGGTCGAGCCGCTGGGTGACGGTGTTGACGTGGATGTGCATGGCCTCGGCCGTACGGGAGGGCGAACCGCCCGAGCCGAAGTAGGCGGCGAGCGTGTCGGCCAGGACGGTGCCCCGGCGGGCGTCGTACTCGACCACCGGGCCGAGCACCGAGCCGACGAAGCCGCGCACGTCGCGGCCGTCGCCGACCAGCAGGCCGACGAAGCCCAGCTCGCTCGCGCTCGCGCCGTCACCCGCCCGGCCCAGCGCGATGAGCGCCTCCGCGCAGCGCCTGGCCTCCTGGTAGGCCGCGGCCACGTCGCTCTTGCGCGAGGCTCCGGCCGTGGCGGGCGTGTGCAGCGACGTGCTCAGCTCGGCCGCGACGCGCTGCGCGATGGCGCCCGCGTCGCCGCCGGGAAGCAGGAGCACGACCTCATCGGCCCGCCCCGCCGCCAGCCCATGGCGTACGGCGGCCTGCGACGACGCCCAGAACGCGGCCCGCTCGCGCTGCCCGTCATGCCGGACCACGACCACGACGTGCGGCGCGGTCAGGTCCACGCCCAGCCGGCGGGCCCGGTCGGCAAGGCCGGGGGAGCCGGGCCTGGAGATCAGGTCGTCGAGCAGCTCGCCCCGCACCCGGCCCTCCGCCTCGGCCACGCTCCGGCGGAACAGCAGCAGCAGCGCGCAGACCAGCGCCGCCCGCTCCAGGATGCGCTCGTCGGCGTCGTCGCTGCGCAGGATCAGCGTGCAGAGCGGCTCACCGCCGACGTCCACCGAGGCGATCAGCAGATCCGCCTTGCGCACGGTACGGCCCAGCGCCCTGGACGCCTGCGCGGCCTCGAACACGCCCGCGTCCAGCTCACCGACGTCTCCGGTGATCGGCCGCCCCAGGTCGTCGAGTACGGCCAGCGAGCCGCCGAGCACGTCCGTCACCACGGCGGCCACGTCCTCGATGCCGCCGCCGCGCAGCACCAGGGAGGTCATCCGGTCGTGGGCCAGCGCGGCCCGCTCGACGGCCTGGCCGTGCTCCCTGACGGTGCGGTGCGCGGTGGACAGCTCTTCGAGGGCGTTCCTGGTCTCCTGCAGCAGCCTGGCGTTGTCGATCGCGACGGCCGCGTGCGCCGCCAGGCTCGCCAGCAGCGACACCTCTTCCTGCAGGAACGGCCGGCGGCTGCGGTTGGCCGCGAACAGCACGCCGATCACCCGCTGCCCCAGCCGCAACGGCACACCGAGGATCGCGACCAGGCCCTCCTCGGTGACGGCCTCGTCGATGTGGTTCTTGTGGTGGAAGCGGGCGTCGTCGAAGTAGTCGGCGGTCGCGTACGGCGTGGCGCTCTGCGCCACCAGCCCGCCGAGCCCCGCCCCCATCGCCAGCCTGAGCGCCCGGAACTTGGCCGAGATCGAGCCGTCGGTCACCTGCATGTACGTGTCGCCGCGGGCCGGATCGTGCAGCGTGAGGTAGGCGGTGTCGGTCGCGAGCAGCTGCCTGGCCCGGTGCACGATCGCTTCCAGCACCGCGTCGAGGTCGCGCAGCGCGGCCAGGTCGTTGGCGGTGTCGTAGAGGGCCGACAGCTCGGCTTCGCGCCTGGCCCGGCGTTTCAGGAGGGCGCGCACCTTGAGGGCGTCGACCTTGGCCAGCTCCAGCTCCTCGACCGTGGCCGCGTCGGCACCTTCGGCCCTGGCCTGAATGATCGGCCCCTCGAACTCGACAGCCGACGCCTCTCTGGCCAGCAACTCCAGAAAGCGTCTGCTCACTAGCGCGCCGTCCAGCCGCCGTCGAGGGGCACGGAGACGCCGGTGATGAACGACCCGGCGGGACCGCACAGGTAGGCGACCAGTTCGGCCACCTCGTCGGGCTCGATCAGCCGCTTGATCGCCGCGGGCTGCAGCATGATGTCCTCGACCACCTCGCCCGGGTCGATGCCGTGCATCTTCGCCTGGTCGGCGATCTGGCCCTCGACCAGCCCGGTCCGTACGTAGGCGGGACACACGCAGGTGGAGGTCACCCCATGGGGCGCCCCTTCGAGCGCGAGGGCCTTGGAGAACCCCTCCAGCCCATGCTTGGCCGCCGTGTACGCCGACTTGTACGGCGAAGCCCGCAACCCGTGCACCGAGGAGATGCTGACGAACCGCCCCCACCCCCGCGCGTACATGCCCGGCAGCACGTGCCGCGCGATCCGGAACGGCGCCTCGACCATGACCCGCAGCATCGTGGCGAACACCTCGGGCGGGAACTCCTCGATCGGCGCCATGTGCTGGAACCCCGCGTTGTTGACCACGATGTCGACGGGCCCGTCCGGCAGCACGCCGACGAACTCCGGATCGCTCAGGTCGGCCACCACCGGCACCCCGCCGACCTCGGCGGCCACCTTCTCCGCCGACTCCGCGCTCCGGTCGACGACCAGCACCTTCGCCCCGCCGGCGGCCAGCCGTCTCGCGCAGGCGGCCCCGATGCCGGCTCCGCCCCCCGTGACCAGCGCCGTCCGCCCCGTCAGCTCGTTCGCCATGTCTTCGAGCCTAAGCGCTCGCGGGCCGAGGGCGGCATGGGTGTCCACGACATAGATCGCCAGCCCCTTATGTGGTGTGTCCCAGCGGCCATGGCACCCGCCTGCCTGATACGGTTTCTCCCATGCACGCGTATTCGTACTCCTGGTGGCCCGCCTTCTAGGCGGTCCTCCTAGCGCATACGCACCCCGGCCGCCTCGACGAGGCGGCCGTCGTCATGTCAGGACCCCCTTGTCGAGCACCTCAGACGAAAGGGCGTCCAGTGACAACCTGGCCAGCGCTGCTCAGCACTCTCCTCGACGGCACCTCGCTCACCTCGGGCCAGGCCGCCTGGGCCATGGACCAGATCATGTCGGGCGCCGCCACGGACGCCCAGATCGCCGCGTTCGCCATCGCCATGCGCGCCAAGGGCGAGACGGTGGCGGAGGTGTCGGGCCTGGCCGACGGCATGCTCGCCAGATCGGCGGCCATCAGGATCCCCGGCGACCCGGTCGACCTGGTCGGCACCGGCGGCGACCGGGCCAACACGGTCAACGTCTCGACCATGGCGGCCATCGTGGCGGCGGCGGCCGGGGCCAAGGTCGTCAAGCACGGCGGCCGGGCGGCCTCCTCGACCACCGGAGCCGCTGACCTGCTGGAAGAGCTCGGCGTGGTCATCGACCTGTCTCCGGCCGGCGTCGCACGGGTCGTGGAGGAGGTCGGCATCACGTTCTGCTTCGCGCCCACCTTCCATCCGGCGCTGAGACGCACCTCGGGGGCGCGGCGAGAGCTGGGGGTGCCCACGGTCTTCAACTTCCTCGGCCCCCTCACCAACCCAGCCCTGCCGGCCGCCCAGGCGGTCGGCGTCTTCCACCCCGACCTGGCGCCGGTCATCGCGGGCGTCCTCGCGGAGCGCGGCGGCTCCTCGCTCGTCTTCCGCGGCGACGACGGCCTCGACGAGCTGACCACCTCCGGACCCTCGGCCATCTGGCTCGTCCGCAAGGGCACGGTCACCCAGACCCGCTTCGACCCGGCGGACCTGTCGATCCCACGTGCCCGCCCATCGGACCTGGCCGGCGGCGACGCGGCGCACAACGCGGCGGTGGCACGGGCGGTCCTCGCGGGCGAGCGGGGGCCGGTCCGCGACATCGTCCTGCTGAACGCGGCCGCCGCCCTGGTCGCGGCCGACGGCACACCGCCCGCCGCCGACCTCACCGGGGCCCTCGGCCACGCCTACAAGCGGGCAGCGGACGCCGTCGACTCAGGGGCAGCCGAGACCCTGCTCACCCGCTGGGCTCAGGCCACCCACAGAGCGGCCTGAGGCCGCCATCACTTGGCGGCCGGTCTGAGGCCCGTCGTCTCTCGGCGGATGGTCTGAGGGCTGTCGTCACTCGGCGGGCCGGGTCATGGAGAGTACGTCCAGCAGGGCATCGAGTTGTTCCTCCGTGAGCCGGCCGGCCGACACGTGGCCGCGTTCGATGACCACCTCGCGGATCGTCTTGCGCTCGGCCAACGCCTGCTTGGCGATCTTCGCCGCCTCCTCGTAGCCCACGTACCGGTTCAACGGCGTGACGATCGACGGCGACGACTCCGCGTACTCCCGCAGCCGCGGCACGTTCGCCGTGATCCCCGACACGCACCGGTCGGCCAGCAGCCGTGAGACGTTGGCCAGCAGCCGGATCGACTCCAGGATGTTCCGCGCGATGACCGGCAGTTGCACGTTCAGCTCGAAGCTGCCCGACGCGCCCGCGAACGTGATCGCGGCGTCGTTGCCGATCACCTGCGCCGCGACCATGGCCGTCGCCTCGGGGATCACCGGGTTGACCTTGCCGGGCATGATGGACGAGCCCGGCTGCAGGTCGGGCAGGTTGATCTCGCCCAGCCCGGCGCGCGGCCCGGAGCCCATCCACCGCAGATCGTTGGCGATCTTGTTGAGCGAGACCGCGACCACCTTCAGCTGCCCCGACAGCTCGACGATGGAGTCCTGCGCGCTCTGCGCCTCGAAGTGGTCCATCGCCTCCCTGAACGGGATCCCGGTCGCCTCACGCAGCTTCTCGATCGCCAGCTCCGCGAAGCCCGGCGGGGTGTTGATGCCGGTGCCCACCGCCGTACCGCCCAGCGGCAGCTCCAGCACGTGGCCAAGCGCCGTCTTCACCCGTACGGTGCCGTGCTCGATCTGCGTGGCGTAGCCGCCGAACTCCTGCCCCAGGGTCACAGGCGTGGCGTCCATGAGGTGCGTCCGCCCGGACTTCACCACCTGGTCGAACTGGATCGCCTTGGCCCGCAGCGCCGCTGCCAGGTGTTCCAGGGAGGGCAGCAGGTGGTAGGTCACCTCCGTCGCCGCCGCCACGTGGATCGACGTCGGGAACACGTCGTTGGACGACTGCGAGGCGTTGACGTGGTCGTTCGGGTGTACGGGACGGCCCAGCCGCTCCTCGGCCAGCGTCGCGACGACCTCGTTGGCGTTCATGTTGGAGGAGGTGCCGGAACCGGTCTGGAAGACGTCGATCGGGAAGTGATCGTCGTGCTCGTTCTCCGCGACGTCGGCCGCGGCCTGGGCGATGGCCTCGGACACGTCCTTCTCCAGCACGCCGAGCTCTCCGTTGACCTCGGCGGCGACCGCCTTGATCAGGCCGAGCGCGGCGATATGCGACGGCTCCAGTGGCCGTCCGGACACCGGGAAGTTCTCCACCGCCCGCTGCGTCTGCGCGCGCCACCTGGCTCCGACCGGAACGCGCACCTCACCCATGGAGTCATGTTCAATGCGGAACTCGCTCATGCCTCCCAGTCTGGCTCACGCATCCCGGAACAGCCCGAAAGGGGCGCCACGACGACGCCGTGCCAGCTCAGTCGGACAGGGTGAGGTCGTGTCGGCTCAGCTCGACAGGACGCGGTTGTCTCGGCTCAGCTGGACAGCAGCGCCACGATGAGGACGGCGATCACCACGGCGGCGGCCGCGGCCACAGCCATCAGGACCAGCATCCCGTTGCGGTTGCCCGTGGGGCTCTGCTCGGGCTCCTTCGCGATGGCGAACAGGTCCGTTCCCAGCCCCTGCCCGGCCTGGCGCTCCTGCCCCGACTGCCCCGCCGGGCGCGGCGGGCCCGGGTGCGGGCCGGTCGGCGGCCCTTGCTGCGGCCCCATCGGTCCCATGGGGGGTCCGGCCTGCGGTCCCATGTAGGGCGGCCCTGCCTGCGGGCCGCCGGGCGGCGGTCCGGGCTGGGGGCCCCGCGGGCTCTGCTGGGGCGGCGGCACCGGGTAGACCTGCTGTCCCGGAGGGTGGTGGATGCGGGTGGTGACGGTGCTCTGCTCGTCGGAGCCACGCCGCGACGGGTCCTGGGGCATGGGGGTCTTCGGACGCGCCACGCTGATGGTCCGCTCGGGGTCGTACGCACCGCTCGGACGAGGCCCGGTCGGGGCGCCAGCTCCTCCGGCACCACGCTGAGGGCCACCGGGCCCGGACGGAGCGCCCGTGGAGCCGTGCGGGCCGCCCACAGGGCCGGATGGCGCGCCCGTGGATCCGGAAGACCCGGGAGATCCGGGAGGGGCACCCGCAGGGCTGTGTGGCCGCGCTCCGGTCGCCGGACCGGCGGCCTGCGCGCCAGGCGCCCCGCCTGCCCGCGCGGCCTGTGCTCCTGTCTGGGGGCCCTGCGGGGGCGTGCCGAACGCGTTCGGACCGGGCCCGGGCCCCTGCGGCCCGCCCATCGGCCCCTGCCCGCGCGGACCGGCTTGCCCGCCGGGACCGAACGCCCCGCCCGGCGCCTGGCCGCTAGAACCCGCTTCGCCCGGCGTCATTCCGCTCGGGCCCGTCGCGGCGTGCGGGGTCCGCGCATCCCGACCGGCTGGAGCTCCTCGGCCGGGGGCGGCGGGTGGGGGACCCCACGGGCCAGCCGCCTTGGGAGGCTGTACGGCGGGCGCCGTGTCGTTCGAGTCGGGCACGCCGGCCTCCTGGGCGATCAGGGCCTCCGCCGTGATCGCCGGCATCTCGCTCGTGGGCGTGTCGGCGATCATCCTGAGCAAGGTCTCCGCCTTGGCCGCCGACAGTCGCCGCTTGTGGTCCTTGTCCAGCAGCCCGGTCAGCACCGGCCGCAGCTGCCCGGCCTGGGTCGGCGGGTCGGCGTTCTCGCTCAGCAGCGCGGCGAGCGTCTCCGCGATCGTGGACCGCTCGTACGCGGGACGGCCCTCGACCGCGAAGTACAGCGTCGCGCCCAGCGACCAGACGTCGGACTCGGGCCCGGTGTATTCGCCCCTGGCCCGCTCCGGCGCCGTGTATCCGGGCGAGCCGATGACCATGCCGGTCTTGGTGAGCCGGGAGTCGCCCTCGGCCTTGGCGATGCCGAAGTCGGTCAGCACCACGCGGCCGTTCTCGGTGATGAGCACGTTGCCGGGCTTGACGTCGCGATGCGTGATGCCCTGGGAGTGCGCCGCGCGCAGCGCGCCGAGCAGGTCGACGCCGATCTCCGCCACCAGCCGGGGCGGCAGCGGGCCCTCTTCGTCGATCACCTGCTCCAGGGAGCGGGCCTCGATGAGCTCCATGATGATCCACGGGCTGCTGTCGTGGATGAGCACGTCGTGGATGGCGGCGACGGACGGGTGCTGGATCCGGGCGGCGATGCGCCCCTCCCGGACCATGCGCTCGCGCAGCTCAGACCGCTGTTCCTCGGTGAGACCCGGGTCCTGGCGGATTTCCTTGACCGCCACCTCGCGCCCGAGCGCGCGGTCGCGGGCGCGCCATACGGTGCCCATGGTCCCTCGGCCGAGGGGCGCGATGAGCTCGTAGCGCTCCGCGAGCAGGCGTGTCTGCTGTTCCGGCATGAGAAGAAGATATCGATTCTCGCTTGGGAAGTGCTTTACCCTCGCTTGCGAAGTTCTCTTGGCCAGAACCGTCGAGGAAGGCACAACTTTATCACCGTCGCTTTGAAACGGGCATAAGCGGATGGTGTAGGTCGGGGTTCGCCCCGTTTCCGATGGACGCCTTCGCCCGGTTTACGTTCCTGATGTGGTGGCGGGACCGCCAAAGCGGCCGTGGTCGCCTCCGCTCGGTGCAGCCCGCGGTGCGCGGGCCGGCGCGCGAAAGAGGGAGTGGTGATCACCGGCGCCGGCCGTACCGATCTGCTCGGGGCCAGCGGCTCCTCCGCGGAGCCGCCCGCCGCGACCCTGGCCAGCATCAACGAGGCGCGTACGGAGTCGAGCCTGGTCTGCGGGTCGATGCGCAGCAGCGCGTCGAGAACCGGCGCCAGCGGCCCGGCCTTCGTCATCGGGATCGGCTCGCCGCTGGTGAGCGCGGCCAGCGCGGCGGCGGCAGTACGGCGCCCGTGCAGCCCCCGGCCCTCGACGGCGGTGTAGAGGGTCGCGCCGAGCGACCACAGATCACCGGCCGGACTGGCCTTCGACCCCAGCACCCGTTCTGGAGCGATGTATCCCGCCGAACCCAGCACGATGCCCGCCTGGGTAATAGAAACGTCACCTTCCAGTGCGGCCAGCCCGAAGTCCGTCAGGACCGCGCGGTCCTCCATCACCAGCACGTTGCTGGGCTTCACGTCGCGGTGCAGGATCCCCTTGGCGTGTACGGCCCGCAGCGCCCCGAGGATCTGCCGCCCGATCTCGGCCGCCTTGCGGGGATGGAGCGGTCCGCCCTCAAGGATCAGCTGCTCAAGGGACCTGGCCTGAAGCAGCTCCATCACGATCCACGGCCGGTCGTCCTCGGTGACCACGTCGAACACGGTGATGACCGACGGGTGCGCGACCATCGCGGTCGCCCGGCCCTCGCGCTCGGTGCGGGCGCACAGCTCGGCCCGCAGCTCCTCGTCGAGCACGGCCGGCAGCCGGACCTCCTTGACCGCCACGTCCCGGTCGAGCAGCTCATCGTGCGCTCGCCAAACGGTACCCATGCCGCCGCGGCCGACCGGCTCCAGAAGCCGGTAGCGCGCGGCTAGTAGGTAACCGGAGGGCGCACGCATGGCAGGCAGCTTACCTATTTGTCTAAACCGACCAGTAGAGGCGGGGCCGATAAAATGTTGCGAAGTTAAGTCAACTGGTCTGACTCGTGACGTCAGCAAACCTGCCGTCCACATCGGTCCGGTTGATAAGGGAGTAGGCGTGCTCCCAGGCGTCGAACACCAGCGGCGTTCCCATGATGGTGGTAAACGCGCTCGATGACCAGCGTCCGCCAGCGGCTCCCCGGCCCCACACCCCGGCTTCGCACCCCCGCCCGCTTCGGGAACGCGCCAAGATCTACGGCCGCCGAGCTCGCCCTTGTCGTGCCCCCAGGGCCTCGGCAGGGCGTCAGTCCGAATCTGCCTCTGGTCGCTGACCTGCGGATATGGCATCCGGCCCAAGTTGGTCACCAGGATTGTGCGCGATGCCCGCAAGAAGTTCGCAGGCGTCCGGCAGGGTTGCTCATAGGGGTCTGACGCAGCCGTCAGCAGTTTGTAAGGGTGTCGTAAGGGCCCAGGGGCAGACTGAAGTTAAGGGGATCGGATGAACCCGGAGGCGGCCGAAACTGTCAGTGGCGGCGGTCACACTGGGGACAAACGCCCTGGTGCTTACCGGAACCAATAACCGAGACGAGTTCGTTGAGGGACGTGATGAGGATGCGCCAGAGTCAGGTTCGTCGCCGACCGGCAAAGAGGCCGGTCGCACCCGCACTGGACCTTCGCACGCCGTCGGGGCGACAGCTGCCCTTTTGAAACCCACAACAGGAGCGCCACCTGAGAGGTGCACGATGTGCAGTCACTACCCGCTTTGTCCCACCGCCGACTCACCCGACCGTGAGGCTTCACACGTGATCTCGGCTCACCCTGATCAGGGCTGGAGCCTGCTGTGCAATGGCGTGGTGCTGTTCGAGGACACCGGGTTGCTCCTTCCAGACGGCTCCGTGGTCGCGCCCCACCGCGGTCTCGTGGCCGCTTGATCCGTTAATGACCAGTGCCGTCTGAGTGCCACCTGACCAGTGCCGTCTGAGTGTCACACGACGGGTGTCGTCTGAGCTTCACCTGACGGGTGCCGCCTGAGCGTCATCCGACCGCCGGTGCCGAGCGGCCGGAGACGGCTCACCCGGCATCCTTTCGGCGACCGGTTCGCGGAGAGCGTCAGCGGCGGCCGATCGACAGGACCGGCCCGGTGCGATCGGTGAAGAAGTCATCACCCTTGTCGTCGACGACGATGAACGCGGGGAAATCGACCACTTCGATCTTCCACACCGCCTCCATCCCCAGCTCCGGATATTCCAGGACCTCCACCTTCTTGATGCAGTCCTGGGCCAGCCTGGCCGCGGGCCCGCCGATGGACCCCAGGTAGAAGCCTCCGTGCTCCCTGCAGGCGTCGGTCACCTGCTTCGACCGGTTGCCCTTGGCCAGCATCACCATCGAGCCGCCGGCGGCCTGGAAACGCTCAACGTAGGAGTCCATTCGCCCGGCGGTAGTGGGGCCGAACGAACCCGACGCGTAGCCCTCCGGCGTCTTGGCCGGGCCCGCGTAGTAGACGGCGTGATCCTTCAGGTACTGCGGCATCTCGCCGCCCGCGTCGAGCAGGTCGGCGATCTTCGCGTGCGCGATGTCGCGGGCGACCACGAGCGGGCCGGTCAGTGAGAGCCGCGTCTTCACCGGATATTTCGACAGCTCGGCCAGGACCTCCGGCATGGGCCGGTTGAGGTTGATGGTGACGACGTCGTCCGAGAGGTGCTCGTCGGTGGTCTCCGGCAGGAAGCGGGCCGGATCGGTCTCCAGCTGCTCCAGGAAGACGCCCTCCGGCGTGATCTTGGCCAGGGCCTGCCGGTCGGCCGAGCAGGACACCGCGATGGCCACCGGGCAGGACGCGCCGTGCCGGGGCAGGCGGATCACGCGTACGTCGTGGCAGAAGTACTTGCCGCCGAACTGGGCGCCGATGCCGAGCTTCTGCGTCAGCTCGAAGACCTTGGCCTCCAGCTCCAGGTCGCGGAAGCCGTGGGCGGAGGGGGAGCCGGAGGTGGGGATCGAGTCGAGGTAGCGGGCGCTGGCGTACTTGGCCGTCTTCAGCGCGTACTCGGCCGACGTGCCGCCGACCACGATCGCCAGGTGGTACGGCGGGCAGGCCGCGGTGCCGAGCGAGCGGATCTTCTCCTCCAGGAAGGCGAGCATCCGCTTCTCGTTGAGGACGGCCTTGGTCTCCTGGTACAGGAACGACTTGTTGGCCGATCCGCCGCCCTTGGCCATGAACAGCAGTTTGTACTCGTCCGCGTGGCCGTAGGGGTCCTCGGCGTACAGCTCGATCTGGGCGGGCAGGTTGCTGCCGGTGTTCTTCTCCTCCCACATGCTCAGCGGCGCCATCTGCGAGTAGCGCAGGTTGAGGCGCGTGTAGGCGTCGTAGACGCCGCGCGAGATGTGCTCGGCGTCGCGCCCGTCGGTGAGGACGTGGCGGCCGCGCTTGCCCATGACGATGGCGGTGCCGGTGTCCTGGCACATGGGCAGGACGCCGCCGGCCGAGATGGAGGCGTTCTTCAGCAGGTCGAGCGCGACGAACCGGTCGTTGCCGCTGGACTCGGGGTCGTCGACGATCTTCCGCAGCTGGGCGAGGTGCGAAGGGCGGAGGAAGTGGGAGATGTCGTGGATCGCGGTCTCGGTGAGCAGCCGCAGCGCCTCGGGCTCCACTTCGAGGAAGCTGCGCCCGGCGGCCTCGACCCGCCGCACACCGTCCGGCGTGATGAGCCGGTATTGCGTCTCGTCGGCCCCCAGCGGCAGCAACTCGCTGTAATCGAACTCGCCCATGATCCTCCCCATTCGCCGCACAGAGCCTATCTTTTCTACCAGTCTTTTTTACGGCCAGCCCGGTGGGCCCCACCCGCCGACCGTGGCCGGGCCCTGTCCAGGGACACGCTCCTCCGGTGGAGGTGGCGGGCCGCCGTGACGTGCGCGACGTCGGCCATCTGGGTGGTCTGTGCGGCGGCGTTGGCCGTCTGGGCGGTCCGTGAGACGGAGTCGGCCTTCTGGGGGCGGGCTGTCAGCTGACGGGGACCGGTTCCCGTTTCCTCGTGGTGGTCAGCCCGACCAGGATGCCCGCGATCACCAATGAGGCGCCCAGTAGGTCGAAGACCGTTGGGGTGGCGATGCCCAAAGCGAGGCCGGTGGTGATCGCCCCGACCGGGATGAGGCCGGCGAACAGGCCCGCGTGGCCCGGGCCGAGCTTGGGCAGTGCGGTGTACCAGAGGAAGAAGGCCAGGACGGTCACCACCACCGCCAGGTAGACGAAGCCGAGGGCCTGTGCCGTGGTCGGCGTCTGGAGCATGCCGGTGCCCTCCTTGACCAGGCCGATCGTGGCCAGCATGGGGACGGCCAGCACCGTCGAGTACGCCGACAGCCGGATCGCCCCCAGCTTCGGCAGCAGCGGGATGGCCAGCATCGAGAAGCTGACCTCGCCCACCAACGCGCCCAGCGCCCACAGCAGGCCGGGCAGGTCGCCGCTGCCTAGCCCGGTGGCCAGCGTCGCGCCCGCCACCACGACCACCGCGCCGGTCAGCAGCCGGGGCGCTGGACGGCCGCCGAGCAGCGCCAGGGCGAGCGGCACAGTGCCCAGTACGGTCCCGACCAGCGCGGGGCCGGAGGTACGGGTCGACTCGATCACGCACATGTTGAACAGCACCAGCCCGAGCAGCGTCAGGCCGACGAGCAACAGCGTCTCGCGCCACGTCAGCCGGACGAACCGCAGGCCGAGCACCCGGATGACGACGAGCCAGATCACCGCCGCGACCAGGTAGCGCACCGCCTGCCCGCCGTACACGGGGTAGTCCTGGATCAGGCCGGACACGCCCGCCAGCGTCCCCACGAGGAACATGGCGGTGGCGGCGCCGGCCACTCCGCTTCTCATAAAAAGGAGACTAGGGACACAATGGCTCATAGCAGCAGTCCAATGTCCCGCTAAAAGGATGGACCAATGTGGCCGACCTACATGTCACGATAAATCGTGATCAAGGGGGCATTGCCGGGCAGATCGCGGCGGAGATTCGCGCGTCCATCCGGCAGGGCCGCCTCACTCCGGGCACCCGGCTGCCCGCCAGCCGCGACCTGGCCGCCGACCTCCAGGTCTCGCGGGGCGTCGTGGTCGAGGCGTACGAGCAGCTGGTGGCCGAGGGCTTCCTGATCTCCCGCGTCGGCGCGGGCACCCAGGTGGCCCCCACCTCGGCCCGCTCGGC
Source organism: Nonomuraea sp. NPDC049750 (assembly GCF_040659625.1). Taxonomy (NCBI): domain Bacteria; kingdom Bacillati; phylum Actinomycetota; class Actinomycetes; order Streptosporangiales; family Streptosporangiaceae; genus Nonomuraea; species Nonomuraea sp. NPDC049750. The sequence goes on along the minus strand of NZ_JBFANB010000007.1, from coordinate 41,631 downwards.
GATGGACGTGGTCCCCGCGAGTGGCCCGGTCTACAGCCCCCACTACGGCCACCGCCCCACCTCTCCCGACCTCGGCTGCTTTCCCCGGGAGCGGTGGCTGGCCTCCGTACGCCACGTGCTCACCACGATGCCCTCGGACGTGTTCGACTACGGCGACCCCGGCGGCGTTCCGGAGCTGCGCGACGAGCTGGCCGGTTACCTGCGGCGGGTCCGGGCGGCGGACGTACGCGCCGACAACCTGGTGATCGTCGGCGGGGTGGCCCAGGGGATCAGCCTGGCGCTCCACGTGCTGACCCAGGGGACCCGCGGCCTGCGGCTGGCCGTCGAGGACCCGAACAGCCACCGCCAGGTCCCCCTCCTCCTGCGGGCGGGCGCCGAGCTCGTCCCCGTCCCGGTGGACGACCAGGGCCTCGTCGTGACGGAACTGCGGGCGCGCGGCGCGGACGCGGTCCTGATCACTCCCGCCCACCAGTACCCCACCGGCGTCGTGCTCTCCCCGGCGCGGCGGGCCGCTCTCATGGAGTGGGCCGCCGAGAGTGGCGGGGTCGTGCTGGAGGACGACTACGACGCCGAGTTCCGCTTCGACCGCGACCCCGTCGGCTGTCTGCAGGGCCTCGCTCCCGCCCGGGTGATCCTGTCCGGCAGCGTCAGCAAGGCGCTGGCCCCCGGGCTGCGGCTCGGCTGGGTGGCGGCCCCCGCCGAGCTGGCCGAGTCCATGCGGCAGGCCAGAGGCGAGCTGGATCTGGGCTCGCCGGTCATCGACCAGTACGCCCTGGCCCACTTCCTGCGTACCGGCGGCTACGACAAGCATCTGCGCCGGATGCGCCGGGAGTACCGGCGCCGCAGGGACGCTTTGGTCAAGGCCGTGGCCGAGCACCTGCCCGAAGTGCGTGTCCGGGGCATCGCGGCGGGCCTGCACGCCTATCTGGACCTGCCGCCGGGCTCGGACGAGGACGCCTTCGTACGGCCGGCGCGCGAGCTGGGCCTGGCCGCCGACCCGGTCGGCCCGACACGCCTCACACCCGGACCGCCCGGGGTCGTGGTCGGCTTCGCCCGCCTCCCGGCCCACCGTGCCGCGGCGGTCATCCAAGGCTTAAAAGTCAGAATGTCAGGACAAAATATTGACTGATGGAGAAGGTCGCGCTTAGAAAGAAATCCCCATCTCATTGGAGGCGCCATGCGCGTGGGACTGCTGGGCTTGGGCAGGATCGGCGCGTTTCACGCGGCCACCCTGGCCGCACATCCGCTGGTGGACGAGCTGATCGTCTCGGATCCCGTCCGTGAGTCGCCGTACGGCAGGCCGGGCGACCCCTTCGAGGCGGACGCGCTGGTCATCGCCTCACCGACCAGCACGCACGCCGAGCTGCTGCTGAAGGCGTGCGGGCTGGGCATCCCGGTGTTCTGCGAGAAGCCGGTCGCGGGAAGCGTCAAGGAGACCGTGGAGGTGCTCGCGGCCAGTCGGGGCAACCGGGTGCAGATCGGCTTCCAGCGCAGGTTCGACCCCGGTTACATCGACGCGGCGATGGCGCTGCGCGGTGGCGAATTGGGGGAGTTGCACCGGGTTCACCTCATCACCGCGGATCCGGCGCCGCCGCCCGCCGAGTACATCCCGTTGTCCGGTGGTCTCTACCGCGACTGCCACATCCACGACTTCGACATCCTGCGCTGGGTGACAGGACGCGAGGTGGTGTCCGTCTACGCGACCGGCGCGAACCGGGGCGCCGCCTTCTTCGGCGCGGCGGGCGACATCGACACCAGCGCCGCGCTGCTCACGCTCGACGACGGCACGCTGGCCACCCTGCAGGGCTCCCGCTACAACGGCGCCGGCTACGACGTGCGCATGGAACTGGCCGGCACGAAGGGCACCCGGGCCGTCGGCCTCGGGCCGCGCGCGCCCCTGAGCAGCTCGGAGGGCCTGCAACCGCCAGGGGAGCCGTGGCCCGACTTCGTCACCCGCTTCGCCGACGCGTACGCCGCCGAGATCGACTGCTTCCTGCGCAGCGACGTGAGCCTGTGCTCCATCGAAGACGCCCTGGCGGCCCTGTACGTCGCCGAGGCCGCCGAGCTCTCCCGCCGCGAACACCGCCCCGTCGAGGTCGCGGAGGTGACGCGGTGAGCTCGTCTGTCGCAAGTGGTGGAGGTGGCGCGGTGAGCGTGCCCGTCGGAGTGGTGGAGGTAGCGTCATGAACCTGGCTGGAGCGCCCATCTCGTGGGGCGTGTGCGAGGTGCCCGGCTGGGGCTTCCAGCTCCCGCCCGAGCGGGTGCTCGCCGAGATGCGCGACCTCGGCCTCACCGCGACCGAGCTGGGCCCGGACGGCTTCCTGACACCCGCTCTCATCGAGGAGTACGGCCTGAGCGTCGCGGGCGGGTTCGTGCCCGTGGTGCTGCACGATCCGGGTCACGACCCGCTCCCCGGGCTGCCCCCCGACCCGCCGGGCATGCTCGTCCTGGCGGCGGCCACCGGCGCCGACGGTTACGACACCCGGCCGGTCCTCGACGAGAAGGGCTGGGCGACGCTGCTGGCCAACCTCGACCGGATCGCCGCGGCGTACGGCCGTGGAGCGTCCCTCCACCCGCACGTCGGCACCATGATCGAGACCCGCGAGGAGGTCGACCGGGTGCTCGGCGGCAGCTCGATCCCGCTCTGCCTCGACACCGGTCACCTGCTGATCGGCGGAACCGACCCGGCCGCCCTGGCCGCGGCCGATCCCGGCCGCGTCGCGCACGTCCATCTCAAGGACGTCGACGCGTCGCTCGCCCGGCAGATCGCCCGCGGCGAGCTCACGTACACGCAGGCCGTGCGGGCGGGCGTCTACCGGCCGCTCGGGCAGGGCGATGTGGACATCACGGGCATCGTCTCCGGCCTTGAGAGCAGCGGCTACCAGGGCTGGTACGTCATGGAGCAGGACGTGGTCCTGTCCGGTCCGGGGGACGAGCCGGTCCACGACGTACGGCGGAGCCTCGCCTACCTAGGGGTCGGCTGACTGTCATGCGGCCTCTTTGACCCGTCGCGGCTCGAAGCCCCTGGCCAGGACGATGATCACGGCGGACAGCACCAGCGGCGCGGCGAACGCCACCTGCATGTCGCTGGCGCTGGCGATGCCGCCGACCAGCGCCGCGCCTACGATGAAGCCGACGTAGTTGAACATGTTGACCCGCGCGATGGCCACCCCCGTCCCCGCCGGGTCGAGCCGCCCCGCCGCCGAGAACGACTGCGGCGCGATCACCGACAGCCCCACCCCGGTCAGGCCGAACGCCAGGATGGCCAGCGGCTGGTTGGGCGCCAGGACGATGCCCAGGAAACCGAGGGTGGCGATCCCGCCGCCGATCCTGACGATCGCCGCCGGTCCGTACTTCCTGACGGCGACGTCGCCGCCGAGCCTGATCAGCAGCGTGGTGGCCTGGTAGGCGGCGTAGGCCAGCGGGACGACCGCGGGGGTCGCGGTCAGCACCTGCTGCATGTAGACGGTGCTGAAGTTCGAGACGGAGGCGTCTCCGACGTACAGGAAGGCCATCGCCAGGCAGAGCGGGATGATCGGCTTCCACGGGAACCCGCCGGCGGCCGTCGCGGCGCTCTCCTCGACCTTCTCCTCCTCGACGGTGCACAACTGTGGCCCGGCGTACAGGGAGCCCGCCACCGCCACGACCATCGGAACCGTCATCGTGACGATCAAGGGAAGCTCGGCCGCGACCGATGCCCACAGCGCCCCGGCCGTGCTGAACACGCTCCACATACAGTGGAAACCGTTCAGCACGGCCCGCCCGTAACGACGTTCGACCGCCACGCCCTGCATGTTGATGCCCGCGTCGACCGCGCCGAGCCCGAGGCCGAACAGCAGCAACGCGAGCACCAGCAGCGGCACGCTCGGCGCGAGGCTGATGAGCACCACGGCGACGGCCACGACCGGCTGTGCGAGGCGGAGCAGCGGCTTGCTCCCCTTGCGCGAGGCGAACCACCCGGCGCCCACGCTACCCAGCCCGGCGAATATCGGCACGATGAGCAGCAGGATCGTCAGGGCGCCCTCGTCGAGCCGGTGTTTGGTCTGCAGGTTCGCGACCTGGGCGAGCAGCGTGATGAACGAGAGGCCCTGCACCGCGTACACGACGAACGTGGCTATGCGGGCCTGGCGATCACGAGGAGTCGGCACGGCGGCCTCCTGATGGGGGGAACGTGAGGCGGGGTCAGGTTAGCCGCTTGGCCAGCTCTTTCGCCACCATCCCACGGCCCTGGGACGGTGGTGGCTCGCGGATCAGCCCAGTGCTCGCCGTACGAGATCGTCGCTGAGCTCGCGCAACCGCTTCCGCGCCGCGAGATCGTATGCCTGGGCGTCGGCCCGGCTCTCCCGCAGCCCGTTGAAGTAACGCCCACTCACGCCGTCGAGCCCGTCGATCAACTGCCGCGTCGCCGCCACGCCCTCGTCGACCGTGCTCATCACCGGCGCACCCGCTTCACGGACCATCGTGGTGTCCATGTACGTGGCCGGGTGCAGGGCGTTGACCGTCACGCCCTGCCCGGCCAGCTCCTCGGCCAGGTCGAAGGTGAACATGATCTGCGCGAGCTTGCTCTGGCTGTAGGCGCGCTGGCGCCCGTAGCCGTGGGTCAGCATCGGGTCGGCGAAGTCGATCGCCTGTTGCCCGGCCGAGGCGACGTTCACCACCTTCGACGGCGCCGACCTGACGAGCAGCGGGAGCAGCCGCCGGGTCAGGTGGTATCCGGCCAGGTAGTTGACCGCGAAGCGGAGCTCGATGCCGTCCTGGCTCTCCGCGCGGCCGGAGCCGGGCGGACCGCCGCCCATCCCGGCGTTGTTGACCAGCACGTCGAGCCGGTCGAACCGGCCGAGCACCTCGTCGGCCAGCCGGTCCACCTGGCGCAGGTCGGCCAGGTCGGCCAGCACGCCTTCGGTGGTGCCGCCCGCATCAGCCAGCACGCCTTCGCCGGTGCCTCCCACGTCGGCCCGCGTTCGCTCCGCGTCGGCTCGCTCCGGGTCGGCCCGCGCCCGCCGTACCCGCTCCGGGTCGCGTCCGTGCACGATGACCCGGTCGTCGGTGGCGAGCCGTCGCGCCAGCTCCCGCCCGAGCCCGTCCGTCGCGCCGGTGATCAGGATCGTCCTCATGCCTTGAGCCTGCCCCCTCCGTCGACGGTCAGCACCGTTCCGGTGACGAAGGAGTTGCCCACCACGTAGGCGATCGTTGCCGCCACGTCCTCCGGCCGGCCCACCCGGCCGACCGGCGAGCTCCCCGCCGCGTGGGCGAACAGGGCCTCCCGCGCGTCGTCGGGGAGCCCGGACCACCACTCGGTGTCGATCACGCCGGGGGAGACGGCGTTCACCCGGATCGGGCCGAGCTCGACCGCCAGGCCGGGCACCGCGGCCTCGATCGCGCCGTTCACCGCCGCCAGGGCGGAGACGCCGGGGAAGGCCGAGCCCGCCGACGCCGCGGTCACGAACGTGATCGAACCCTCGGGATCGAGTACGTCCAGAGCGGCCTGCGCGGCCAGCAGGTGCGGGATCAGCTTGTTCTGTACGGCCTCGACCAGCGCCTCCCGCGTCAGTGAGCGCAGCGGCCCGGCGGGCCCGCGGCCGGTCACGGTGATGATCAGGTGGTCGATGGCACCGGTACGGGCGAAGAGATCGCGCATCGCCTCGGTGTCACGGGCGTCCACGGACTCGCCCGAGGCCCGGTCGCCGAGCAGCTTCACCGCGTCCGCCACCCGCTCGGCGGACCGGCCGGTGATGACCACCTCGGCGCCGTCGGCCGCCAGCCGGGCCGCCGTAGCCAGCCCGATGCCCGTGGTGCCGCCAATGATCACGACTCGCATCGTGTTTCCTCCTAATTCAAGACATCTTGCCTCGAAACTATATCGAGGCATCGTGTCTTGTAAAGTGGCGGGCATGGTAGGCAGACCGCGTAGCGAGGTGGCCAGGAAGGCGATCCTCAAGGCCGCGCTCGACCTGTGCGAGCGCGACGGATACCCGAATGTCACCCTGAAGGGCGTCGCCGCCGCGGCGGGCGTCGGCAGGCAGACCCTCTACCGCTGGTGGCCGACCAAGCGCGAGGTGCTGCTGGAGGCGATGACCGACCTGGTGGGAGCCGAGATGCGGCCCCCGCCCATGAGCGGGGACGCGGGGGCGGACCTGGTCGCGTTCCTGCGCGAGACGTTCGCGGTGGCCCATGGCGTGGCCGGGCGGGTGGTCGTGGGTCTCATGGCCGACGCCCAGGCCGACCCCCGGTTCGCCGCGGAGCTGCGGGACAAGCTCATCGGCCCGCGCCGGCAGGCATTGCGCTCGGTGCTGGAACGCGGCGCGCTCCCGGCCGACGTGGACGTGGAGCTCGCGGTCGATCTGATCTTCGGCGCCATGTGGTACCGCCTGCTCAACCGCCACGCCGAAGTCGACGAGAGGCTCGCGGAGGAGATCGCGGCCCTGGTCGCGCGGCTCGGCTGATTCTCGGCTGACTTTCGAGGCACTTTCGGCTGGCGCGGCGACCGAGGCGCGAGCGAAGTGGTCGACTGCCGGATATCGTCAGAAGTGTGAATGAACGCCCGGGATCCTGGTTGCCACGCCTGCAAGAAGTCGGAGAACGGCTGGCCGAGGAATGGGTCTCGGCACGCCGCCCCAAAGAGGGCGACAGCGGCCCACGCCCGGACGAACTACGCGCCTCCGACGACGATCGCGAGCGGTTCGTCCAGGTGCTCCAGGACGCCCACGCCGACGGCCGCCTCATGCTCGACGAGTTGGAGGAACGGCTCGGCGTCGTCTACGCGGCCCGGACGCTGGGCGAGCTCGCCGCGGTGACGGCCGACCTGCTGCCGGCGGATCAGCAACCGCTGAACCTCGACGGCAGGCCGGTGTCGGCGTTCTTCAAGCAGGAGCAGCGCGGCGGACGCTGGGTGGTGCCCGCCGAGCTGAGCGTGACCGCCATGTTCGGCACCACCAAGCTGGACCTCCGCGAAGCCATCCTGCAGAACCGGCGCGTCATCATCAACGCGACGCTGGTCTTCGGTGGCCTGGAGATCCACGTGCCCGAGGGCCTTGAGGTGATCCGCGTCGCCAAGGGCAACACGGTCCGGCTGACCAAGCAGCCGACCGAGCCCGAAGCGCCGGTGGTCGAGGTACGCACCACGAACTTCGCGGGCGACGTCAAGGTCAAAGAGCCGCCCCGCCGCAAGCGCCGCCGCTGATCCCTATCCGGCCCTATCCCTAACCGGTCCCTATCCTGCCGTGTCGAAGTTGATCGCGCTGTAGGCGCGCAGCTTCGTGAGCTGGTGCTCGCTGTCCACCTTGCGGATGGTGCCCGAACGCCCGCGCATCACCAGCGAGTGCGTCAGCGCCACCCCGCCCCTGAACCGTACGCCCTGCATGAGCTCGCCCTGCGTGATGCCCGTCGCCGCGAAGAACACATCCTCCGAACGCACCAGGTCGTTCGTGGTCAGCACCTGGCCGAGGTCGTGTCCGGCGTCGAGCGCCTTGCGCCGCTCGGCATCGTCGCGCGGCCACAGCTTGCCCTGGATGACGCCGCCCAGGCACTTGAGCGCGCACGCGGCCACGATGCCCTCGGGCGTGCCGCCGATGCCCAGCATCAGGTCGATGCCGGTGTCGGCGCGGGCCGCCATGATCGCGCCCGCCACGTCGCCGTCGACGATGAACTTGATCCGCGCCCCGGTCTCCCTGATCTCCTTGACCATCTGCTCGTGCCGCGGGCGATCGAGTACGACGACCGTCACGTCGGATGCCGAACAGCCCTTGGCCCTGGCGACCGCCTGGATGTTCGTGGCCACCGGAGCCTCGATGTCGACCACGTCAGCGGCGTCGGGGCCGGTGACCAGCTTCTCCATGTAGAACACGGCCGACGGGTCGTACATCGAGCCGCGTTCGCTCACCGCGATCACCGACACCGCGTCCGGCATGCCGAGCGCCGTCAGCCGGGTGCCGTCGATCGGGTCCACGGCCACGTCGCAGTCGGCGCCGCTGCCGTCGCCGACGCGCTCGCCGTTGAACAGCATCGGGGCGTGGTCCTTCTCGCCTTCCCCGATGACCACCACCCCGTTCATCGACACGGTGTTGATCAGCTGGCGCATCGCGTTGACCGCGGCGCCGTCGGCGCCGTTCTTGTCGCCCCGGCCCACCCAGCGGGCCGCCGCCATCGCGGCCGCCTCGGTGACGCGTACGAGTTCCAGGGCCAGGTTGCGATCAGGGGCGCGCTCTCCCGTGGCCAGCGCTGCGGGTACGGACGTCTGATCGGACATGATGAAGGGCCTCCTCGTGGACAAACTGTCTCGATCGTAGTTGTCCCTGTATCCCCGGTCACCGGAGGATAATGTGCCTGCCATGAGCAGCGATGTGGAACAACCGGCGACAGCCCGCACCTCCGGGCGAGGCGCGGCCACGCGCAGCGCGCTACTCAAGGCCGCCAGAGACGTCTTCGTCTCCAAGGGTTTCGCCGAGGCCGGAGTGACCGATGTGGTGGCCAAGGCCGATGCCAGCGTGGGCAGCCTCTACCACCACTTCTCCGGCAAGGCCGACCTCTACCTCACGCTGTTCGAGGAGTGGCAGGGCAGGCAGGCCCAGCGGACCAAGCAGGCCGCCCGCGAGGCTCGCGCCGAAGGAGAGAACGACCCGATGCGGGTCTTCATCCGCGCCGCCCGCGCCTACCTCGACGGGTGCATCGAGGAACGCGAGCTCGCCGCGCTGTTCCTGCGCGGCGACGGGCCGCCCGGCTTCGAGCTCGTCATGCGTGCCCGGCTGCGCAAATGGGCCGAGCGCAACGCCGCGCTGTTCGAGGACCAGGGGGCGCTGGTGGTCGTCCTCACGGGCGCGCTCGCGGCCGCCGTCTCCGAGGTGGTGCTGTCGGACGACCCCGCGCTGGCCGAGGACGTGCTCGCCATCATCGGCCAGATCCGCCCGGCCGCTTCGTCGGGCGGCGGGTAGATCCGCCCGCCCGTTCGGTCGGGCGGCGGGTAGATCCGCCTGGCCACTTCGTCGGGCGGCACCACCAGCGGGTAATCTCGCCAGTTGTGCGACGGTTCACGGAAGGTTTCTACGGCTACGCGGTAGCCCTGCTCGTCTGTCTTGTGGGGGTAGGGCTGTTTCTGCTGGTCACGCCGCAGAGCCGGGAGGAGCACATCCCCAAGCTCGACTACTCCATCACCGTCGCCAACTTCGGGCATGACGTGCCCTACCAGGTGTGGGCGCCCGCGAAGGACCCGGCGGGCTGGATCCCCAACAGCAACAGGATCGCCAAGGGCTCCGGCGGGGCCAAGGTCCTCTACCTGGGCTATGCGACGGCCAAGAGGCAGCACGCCATGTTCGTGCAGAGCGACGAGAAGCCGGCCGCCGGGTTCGCCGACCGGATGGCCAACTCCAACCGGGCCGTGGGCACTCAGCAGGTGGCCGGGCAGCCCTGGGAGCAGCGCTTCCGCGAGGACAAGAAACAGCGCTCGCTGATCCGGGTGTTGCCCGAGGTCACACTGGTCGTCACCGGCACCGCCGACTGGACCGAACTGGGCGAACTGGCCGCCATCCTGCAGCAGCGACCGAAGACGACGAGCTGACCCGCACCCCCGGCTCGGAGGCGAAGGGCTGACGCGTGGCGATGGGCTGAGCCGCTCCTCGCCGGGGCTCCTCGGCGGGCCAGGGCGCGGGATGTCGGTGCCTGACCCTAGGGTGGTGCCCGTGGCAGAAGAGAAGGCACCCTCATACGAGCAGGCCCGCGAGGAGCTGACCGAGGTGGTGCGCCGCCTGGAGACGGGCGGGCTCACCCTGGAGCAGTCGATCGAGCTGTGGGAGCGCGGCGAGAAGCTGGCCGCCATCTGCGAGGAGTGGCTGCAGGGCGCCCGGGTGAAGCTCGCCGCCGCCATGGCCCGCCGCGCCGACCCCACCACCAATCAGTCGGACGACGCCCCGTTCTAGCCACCCCGCAGTCGGACGACGCTCGTTCTGGCCGCTGATGCTCGTCAGGCGGAGCGGTGGAGGGCCACTACCGGGATGCGGCGGGTGGTCTTCTCCTGATACTCCGCGAAACCCGGGGCGATCGAGACCACGTGGGCATAGAGCCTGTCGCGCTCTTCCTCGCCCACGACCTCGGCCGTGAGCTCGTACGTCTCCGTCCCGATCTCGGCGGTCACCTCGGGGTTGGCGACCAGGTTGTGGTACCACGCCGGGTGGCGGTCCGCGCCGGCGTACGAGGCGATCACGATGTAGCGGTCACCGTCCTCGAAGTACATCACCGGGCTGGTCGTGCGCTTGCCGCTCTTGGCGCCCGTGGTCGTCAGAAGCACCAGGTTGGCACCCTCGAACATGCCCCCGACCTTGCCCTTGTTGGCACGGAACTCGGCGATGATCTGCTCGTTGAAGTCGTTCGCCATGATCGCTCCTCGAATCGGAAATTTCTCCATTTATGGCAGCCAAAGCCTAGCCGGAGAAATTTCCGTTTACCACGTTTATGCTCAGTCTGTGTGCGAGCGTCGATCCCTGCCGATCATCGGGCAGCCCCAGCCCGAACGGGCTGACGCGGCCCGCAACAGGCAGAAGATCATCGAGGTGGCCGCCAAGATGGTCGCCGACGGGTGTATCGGCCGGCTCTCCCTCGACGAGGTCGCCCGTGAGGCGTGCGTGGGAGTCGGCACCGTCTACCGTCGCTTCGGGGATCGGGCGGGGCTGGTGCTGGCGCTGATCGACGACCGCGAGCGGCGCTTCCAAGAGGACTTCCTGCACGGGCCGCCGCCGATCGGGCCGGGCGCGCCTCCTGCCGAGCGGATCAGGGCGTTCCTGCACGCGCTGATCGATCGGGTGGTGGCGCAGATGGACCTGTTCCTGCTGCTCGGGCCGCCGACCGCGCAGCTGAGTGGGGCGTACCGGGCGCATCACACTCACCTGGCCGGGCTCCTCGCCCAGGTACGCCCGGAAGGCGCGAGTTTCCTGGCCGACGCGCTGCTGGCGCCGATCAACGCCCATCTGCTCCGATACCAGCGGGACGAACGTGGCATGTCGATCGAGGAGATCAAGGCCGGATTCGACACCCTGACCCAGGCGATCAGGACATGAGGCAAGCCGTTTCAGGCGGTTTCGTCGGAAGCCTTCTTGCGAGGCTTGCGGGGTTTGGTGGGATCTTCCGTACGGACAGTCAGGCGGTCGTCGCTGAGCCGGATCGTCAGTAGGGAGCCGGGAGCCACGTCCTTGGCCAGCCGGACGACCTCCCCGGACGGATCCTGGACGATGGCGTAGCCGCGTTCGAGCGTGGCGGCGGGTGAAAGGGCGACGAGCCGGGCGCGGAGATGCGACAGCGAGTCCTCCGCGCGGTCGAGCGAGCCACCCAGCGAGCGTCTGGTCCGGTCGCGGAGCGCCTCGACCTGCTCGGCCCGGCGTTCGAGCTCGCGCACCGGGTCGGCCAGCGAGGGCCGGGAGCGCGCCGACGTCAGCCAGGACATCTCCCGGTCGAGCCAGCCGCCGAGCACCCTGCGACCCCTGTCGCGCAGCTGCCGCACCAGTGTTAGCTGCTCGCCCACGTCGGGCACCACCTTCTTGGCGGCGTCGGTCGGTGTCGAGGCCCGCACATCGGCCACCAGGTCGAGCAGCGGACTGTCCTGCTCGTGGCCGATCGCGCTCACGACAGGAGTGCGGCAGGCGGCCACGGAGCGCACCAGCGTCTCGTCGGAGAACGGCAGGAGGTCTTCCAGGGAGCCGCCGCCACGGGCGATGACGATCACCTCGATCTCGGCGTCCGCGTCGAACTTACGCAGCGCCTCGGTGACCTCGCCCACGGCGTACGGGCCCTGTACGGCCACTTCCTCGACCTTGAACCGCACGGCCGGCCAGCGGCGCCTGGAGTTTTCCAGCACGTCGCGCTCCGCCGCCGAGTCGCGGCCACAGATCAGCCCGACCGTGCCGGGCAGGAACGGCAGCCGCCGCTTCCTGTCGGCGTTGAACAGGCCCTCGGCGGCCAGCAGCTGGCGCAGCCGTTCGAGCCGCGCGAGCAGCTCGCCCACGCCGATCGGCCTGATCTCCAGCGCGGTGAAGGCGAACGAGCCCTTGTTGACCCAGAAGTCGGGCTTGACGTGCACCACGACCCGCGCGCCGTCGGCCGGGCGGGGCATGGTCGCTTCGTAGACGCCGCGCGGGGCGGTGACCCGGGCCGACACGTTGGCCACCGGGTCGCGCAGCGTCATGAACACCGTGCCGCCACGCGCGCTCAGATCGGTGATCTGGCCCTCGACCCAGACCGTGCCCAGCTTGCCGATCCAGCCGCCCACCATCTGCAGGACGGTGCGGATCGGCAGCGGAGACTCGGGCGAGGTCTTCGAGGTCATGGCGGAAGACTACGGTGCCAGGACGACTTATTCCCCGGCCCGCAGCTTGACCAGGCGGTTCTCGAACATCCGGACAACCTCGGGCCGCCCGCTCGTGGCCTGCTCGTACGCGATGAGCTCGGTGATCTGCTCGGCCGACTTGCCGCGCATCCTGGCGCGCAGGGAGGCGACGGTCAGCTCGGAGTAGCCGGGCAGCGGCTCGGCCAGGTCGGTGGCGGCCTTCGTCTCGGTGACTGCCACTGCCTCGGCGGTGGCCTTCGCCTTGGGAGTCGCCTTCGGCTTGGGGGTGGCCTTTGCCTTGGGGCTTGCCTCCGCCTCGGTGGTCGCCTCTGCCTCGGTGGCGGTCGCCGTCTCCGTGGCGGCCTTGGCCTTGGGGGCGGCCTTCGGCTTGGCGGCGGCCCGGGGCTTGGCAGGGGTACGCGGCTTGGTGGCCCGCGCGGGCTTGACCTCGACGGCCTCCGGCGCGGCGACCGGCTCCGCTCCGGCCACCGGCTCGGCGGCGACAGCGGGCTCGACGGTGGCGGCCTCGGGCTCGGGCGCGATCTTGGGCTCAGGGACGGCGATGGGCTCAGGGACGGCGCTGGGCTCGGGCGCGACAGCGGGCTCAACGGTCGCGGCCTCAGACGCGGCCACCGGCTCGGGGGCGACAGCGGGCTCGACGGTGGCGGACGCGGGCTCCGGCACGGTCTTGGGCTCGGGCGCGACAGCGGGCTCAACGGTCGCGGCCACCGGCTCGGGGGCGGTCACCGGGGCGGGCGCGGCAGCAGCCTCTGCGGCGGTCTCGGTGGTGGTGGCCTCGGGCTTCGGCTTGGCCGCCGGGGCGAAGATGACCGGGTCCGGCTTGGTCTTGGGGGAGCCGTTGGACGCGGGGGTGTCGGACGGCGTGGGGCGCGGCGCGAAGATGACCGGCTCCTTGCGAGCGGGCTTCGCCACCTCCTCGTCCGCGGTCACGGGCGGCGTCACCTGGTCGGCGGCGGACGGGCGGGAGTCGTGGTCCGCCTCCTTGTCCTCCTTGCCGCCGATTCCCTTGATCGAGTTCTTCATCCGGTCGACGAGCAGCAGCGCCTGACCGGCCGCGCTCAAAGTGGTCTGGATCACGAGGAGGGGAAGGTCTTTGGCCTTCTCCTTCAGCTCGTCCTTGTTGGTGATGGTCTTCGTGATGTTGCGTATCACGTCGCTGAGGGACATGACGTCTCCCTGGGAGGTCTGTATTGGACGGCCAGTCTGGCACGGCGGGCAACCACGCACGCGCGGGCCTGTTGGCCGCTCCACGTAGCATAAGAAGTATGGAGCCCCAGACCCCCACTTCCCGCCGAGTCCTCGTAGCCCGGCCACGCGGCTACTGCGCCGGAGTCGATCGAGCCGTGGTGGCGGTCGAGAAAGCACTGGAGCAGTACGGTGCGCCCGTCTACGTGCGTAAGCAGATCGTCCACAACACACACGTGGTCAAGACGCTGGAGGCCAGAGGCGCGATCTTCGTCGAGGAGACCGAAGAAGTGCCCGAGGGCGAGATCGTGGTGTTCTCGGCCCACGGTGTCTCACCCGCGGTGCACAACGAGGCCAGGCAACGCGGATTGCGCACGATCGACGCTACCTGCCCGCTGGTCACCAAGGTGCATAACGAGGCAAAGAGGTTCGCTGGCCAGGAATACGACATCCTGCTGATCGGGCACGAGGGGCACGAAGAGGTCGAGGGCACCGCCGGTGAGGCGCCCGACCACATCCAGCTCGTCGACGGCCTCGACTCCGTCGACCGGATCCAGGTCAAGGACCCGTCCAAGCTGGTCTGGCTGTCGCAGACCACGCTCTCGGTCGATGAGACCAACGAGACGGTGGCCAAGCTCAAGGAACGCTTCCCCACGCTGATCGACCCGCCCAGCGACGACATCTGCTACGCGACGCAGAACCGCCAGGTCGCGGTCAAGGAGATCGCCGCCGAGTCGCAGCTGGTCATCGTGGTCGGGTCGGAAAACTCCTCCAACTCCAAGCGCCTGGTCGAGGTGGCCAAGGATTACGGCGCCGACGCCTCCTACCTGGTCGACAACGCCACCTTCATCCGTGACGAGTGGCTCGAGGGCGTGACCACGGTCGGCGTGACCAGTGGCGCCTCGGTGCCGGAAGAGCTGGTCGCCGAGGTGCTGGCCCGGCTGGCCGAGCACGGGTTCGACGACGTCGCGGAGGTCGAGCCGGTCCACGAGAGCGTGCGCTTCGCACTGCCGCACGAGCTCCGCAAGGACCTTCGAGCCTCCTGACCTCGGACGCACTCAACCTCGTCGGCGTGTCCGGCGGGTCCGGGCCTGGTCGGGCGCTCGGCGTTCCCGGCGGCTTGGTCAGTTCCCGGCGCCCGGGTTACTCCTCGGTGCGCGCCGTGCCGTACACCTTGGGCTCGAAGTAGCCCTCAGGCTCCGGTACGAACGACTGGCGCGGGCGCGGCGCTTCGGCGCCCGCCCGCAGCTCCTCGCGCAGATCCCGTACGTTGTCGCGCAGCCCGCGACGCCAGGCGACGACCAGCACGATCGCCGAGCCCGCGAACAGCCAGGGCGCCCCACGCGACAACGAGCTGAACAGACCGACCAAGAGCGACTGCATGATCGACAGCGCGCCGAACGCCCGGCCCAGCTCGACGAAGAACGTCGCGACGAAGAACACCAGCGGCGGCGTCACCACCAGCGACAACAGCTCGCGCGGGTTGACCAGGAGCACGCCGAGCAGGCTCGCCACCACGAACACCGGCCCGACCACGATCGGCAGATTGATCACGGCGGCCACGACATAGGCCGCCAGTGTGGCGATCAAGGCGAGCGCGATGGCACCGCGAGCGGTCAGCCTGACGGCTGATCGCTTGCCTCTCTCACTCATTGGCCCCCGCCCCCTTACTGCGACCCGTTGGCCAACTTACCGTTCGCGTGCGAGATCAGAGACGAGGTTTCCAGCAGTTCGGGCGAGGCCAGCGGCCTGGGCAGGCCCTCCAGCATCTCCGGAGCGTCGAGTTCGCGGTCGACGACGCCCAGATCGTGCAGCTTGCGCGCGCTGACCAGCACGCGGCTTTCGAGCGATCCCACAGTCTTGTTGTACGCCTCGACGGCCCGGGTCAGGGACTTGCCCAGGGACTCGACATTCCTTCCCAACGACGAGAGCCGCTCGTACAGCTCCTTGCCCAGCTCGAACACCGCGCGCGCGTTCTCGCTCAGCGCGGCCTGCTGCCAGGCGTACTGGGCGGTGCGCAGCATCGTGATCAGCGTGGTCGGGGTGGCGATGTGCACGCGGCGCGTCATCGCGTACTCCAGCAGCGCCGGATCCCGCTCCAGCGCGGGCGCCAGGAACGCCTCGCCGGGGATGAACAGCACCACGAACTCCGGCGACGGGTTGAACCCCTGCCAGTACGTCTTGGCGGCCAGCCGGTCGACGTGCTCGCGTACGTGTCTGGCGTGCGCGTCGAGCCGCACGGTGGCCAGCGAGTCGTCGGACGCCTCCGCAGCCTCCAGATAGGCGGCCAGCGACACCTTGGAGTCGATCACGATGTTCTTGCCGCCGGCCAGCCGCACGATCATGTCGGGCCGCATGGCGCCCTCGGTGACCTGCTCGTCGAAATCGCAGTAGCGCTGCATCCCGGCGATCTCGGCGACCCTGCGCAGCTGCAGCTCGCCCCACCGGCCACGCGCCTCGGGCCGTTGCAGCGCCCGGACCAGCGCCATGGTCTGCGAACGCAGCTCCGCGCTGCTCTGCCGGACGAACTCCATCTGCTTGGCCAGCTCGGCCCGGCCGGCGCGCTGGGCCGACTCGGTGTCGCGCAGCTGGGCCTCCACCCGCGTGAGCGCGTCCTTCAGCGGCTCGACGAGGTGCTCGACCGCCTGCCTGCGCTGGTCGAGGTCGCCGCTGGCCTCGGCGCGGCTGGCGGCCAGCCGGGTCTCGGCCAGCTCCAGGAAGCGGAGGTTGTTGACGTCGAGCGCCCGGGTGGACAGCGCCTGGAAGCGCTCGGCGAGCTGCTCCTCGACGTAGACGAGCTTGTCGGCGGCCGATCTGGCCTTGGCGTCGGACTCGGCCAGCCGCACCGCCGCCCGGGTGCGGGCGATCATGAACCCGATGGCCAACCCAACGGCGAGGCCGATGAGAAGCGAGACGACATCCACTCCTTCGCTGTCCACTCCAACGATGATGGCAGGTCATCGATCGCGGATCTCTCCGACACGCTTGGGCATTCCGCTTGTGCGCCTCATCATCAGTCACCCACAGTACTTGTATGATTACCCGATGGCGGCCGACGCTGTCGCTCGTGGCGGCGCTCGCCGTGGCGGCCGGCGTGGTCGCGCTGGCGGTGGTGGTCGTCCGCGCCGGCTCCCCGCGCCCCGTCGCCGCCCAGAACCCCCGGCCGGCGCTGCGGTGGGAGGCCGGCGCGTGCGTACGCCGATCCGCCGAACGCTACGACCTGACGCCCTGCAACGGCGGCGACGCCGAGGTGGTCGCCTTGTCCGCAGACCCGCCGGGGCCGGGCGCCTGCCCCGACGACGTCGACGACGTTCTGCGCATCGACGGAGGGCGCGCCGCCTGCGTACGCAACTTCCTCGAACCGCACCCCGGCGCGCCGGGCGGTGGCGGGGGAGTGCTCAGACCGGGCGACTGCGTCGCGCTCGACGGCCGCGAGCGGCCGTGTGCGGGATCAGGCTGGTACGGCAGAGCCGTCGCTCTCGTCCGTTCGCCGTCGAGCTGCCCCGTGACCACGCTCGACACGCTGACTTTGGACGGTCCGGCACCCGGCACACCGTCCGGCGACGCCGTGATCTGCCTGGGCCGCGGCGGCAAGGTGCTCGGCCGGGGGATGTGCGTGGCCGAGCCGGGCCCCGGCGCCGTGACCAGGTCGGCGATCGACCGGGTCGCCTGCGCGTCGCCGAGGGCCTGGGCCCGGGTGACCGCCTTCGCCGAGTCCGCCGCGAGCTGCCCGGGCAGCTCCGAGCGCTACCTGGAGGCTCGGGGCGCCTATCGGCCCGTGACCTGCCTGAGTCTTGTGAGCAAGTAAACTCAGCGAACGTGAGCCTCTCCATCGGCATTGTCGGTTTGCCCAACGTCGGCAAGTCCACGCTGTTCAACGCGTTGACCAAGACCGGCAACGCCCTAGCCGCGAACTACCCGTTCGCCACCATCGAGCCCAACGTGGGCATCGTGGGCGTGCCCGACGACCGGCTGCCCAAGCTGGCCGAGATCTTCTCCTCGGCGAAGGTGCTGCCCGCCAAGGTGGAGTTCGTCGACATCGCCGGCCTGGTCAAGGGCGCCTCGGAGGGGCAGGGGCGGGGCAACCAGTTCCTCGCCAACATCCGCGACACCGACGCGATCTGCCAGGTGATCCGGGTCTTCACCGACCCCGACGTCACGCACGTCGACGGCGAGATCTCCCCCAAGCGCGACATCGAGACCATCAACACCGAGTTGATCATGGCCGACCTGCAGACCGTCGAGAAGGCCGTGCCGCGCCTGCAGAAGGAGGCGCGCCACAACAAGGACAAGAAGGCCGCCCTGGAGGCCGCGGAGGCCGCTCTGGCCGTGCTCGAGACCGGCAAGACCATCTTCGAGAGCGGCCTCGACCGCGAGGAGCTGCGCGAGCTCCACCTGCTGACGGCCAAGCCGTTCCTCTACGTGTTCAACCTCGACGCCGACGAGCTGATCGACTCCGCGCTCAGGGAGCAGCTGTCCACCCTGGTCGCCCCGGCCGAGGCGGTCTTCCTCGACGCCAAGATCGAGTCGGAGCTGGTCGAGCTCGACGACGAGGAGGCGCTGGAGCTGCTGCAATCGGTGGGCCAGGAGGAGTCCGGCCTGTCGCAGCTGGCGAGAGTGGGCTTCGAGACGCTCGGCCTGCAGACCTACCTGACGGCCGGCCCCAAGGAGACCAGGGCCTGGACGATCCGTAAGGGCGCCACCGCGCCCGAGGCCGCCGGCGTGATCCACACCGACTTCCAGCGCGGCTTCATCAAGGCCGAGGTCGTCTCGTTCGACGATCTGGTCGAGGCGGGCTCCATCGCCAGCGCCCGCTCGGTGGGCAAGGCCCGCATCGAGGGCAAGGACTACGTCATGCGCGACGGAGACGTGGTGGAGTTCCGCTTCAACGTCTAATACGTGTGGCGAAAGTCCGTCTGACCTGTGGCGGAGTGGGTTGGGCGGCCTTTGCGGTCGGCGCAGAGTCCGCAGCGTGCTGACTTCGGTCAGCGCGCGGGGTTAGCGGCTACGCTGCTTCGGTGAGCTGGAACACCAGCAGGTAGGCAGCCAGCGCGCGGAGGTTCGGCCCGTACGACGACGGCGCGCCCGCCACCGTCCGCGGCAGGTCCGCGCCGGTGAGGTGGCCGCACCCGCCACACCGGCAGCGATGCGCCCGGTGCTCGGTCACCGTCATGGTGACCAGGGGAATGTCACGTACCTGACGGCGCGAATAGCCGACACTCTCCTCGGCCGACAGCGGTTTCCCGCATCCGCTGCACGCGGCGGGGATGTGGTCTTCCACCTCACTCGTGCAGGAGCATCCGCAGCTCCGCTCCACGGCCAGAAGCGCACGGGAGTGGCTGGTCGCGCGCGGAGTCGGTTCCTGAGTCCGGTCGCTCGCCACTGAGAGGGGCCCGCGCGGCGGTCAGCCGATTCACTGTTGGTTGATACGACCCGAGTGCGATCATGACTGATATCGGCTGAGGAGGTGGTTCTGATGTCATCCATCGTCGTCCGCGGGCTCGAGGAGTCCGTAAAGAAGCAGCTCGCCGTTCAGGCGAAGGAGCATGGCCGCTCCATGGAAGCCGAGGTCCGCGACATCCTTACGAAGGCCGCGCGCCGGCCCCACATCGGCCTGGCGCTCATGCGGGCCGCGCAGGAGGCTGGCGGGATCGACGATCTTGTTATCCCTGAGCGCAGCGACGTCGCGCGAGCGGTGGACTTCGAGTGATCGTCCTTGACACGAACGTCATCTCGGAGATCTTCCGACCGAAGCCCGATGCCCGCGTCGTGGCATGGCTGGAGTCTCTCGCCGGCGATGTGGCCATCACCTCCGTCACGCTCGCCGAGCTTCTGGCCGGCGTGCGTGCTCTCCCAGACAGCAAGCGCAGGTCGGCGCTAAGCGCGACGATCGAATTCGCGCTGCAGCCCTACCGGGAGACCAGGGCAGTGCTGTCGTTCGACGAAGAGGCGGCAGCGCACTACGCCGACGTCCTGGTTGTGCGCGAACAGGCCGGATTGCCCATCAGCACGGCAGACGCCCAGATCGCTGCGATCTGCCGGTCCCACAAGGCCGCGTGCGCGACCCGCAACATCAAGGACTTCGTGCAGACGGGAATCGAACTGCTCGACCCCAGGGCAGACTGAGCCGGCTCCCTCGCTGGGCCCGACGCTGCCCGAGTCTGCCCCCGAAGCGCGCGGGCTCGGTGGGTGCGATGGGCCCTTGAAGCCGAGGGTTTCCCTCGGTCGCGGCATCCCGCCGGACCTCCGACCCCGGCTGTCGCGGCTCAGGGGTGAATCCCAGTACGACGGATTGCGTCGAAGTAGACTTAGACGAATTCCGTCGCAGTCGAGATGCTGGAGGGGCAGTGAAGACGAGCCTGCCGACCAAGCCGGATGACGTCGTCGATCGGGACCGGGAGTGGGGCCTGCTCGCGGAGTTCCTCACCGATCCGGACCCGGCGATGCGGCTCGGCATCGTGTCCGGGCGGCGGCGGCATGGGAAGTCGTACCTTCTGCAGGCCCTGTCCCAGCAGGTCGGCGGCCTGTATGTCACAGCCGTGCGAGAGGAAGGGCGGCTGCCCGCGATCCAGCGGTTCAGTGACGCGGTCGCCACCCACGCCGGTCTGCGGCCGGGGAGCCTGCGCCTGACCGACTGGCGTGACGTCCTGTCCAACGCCCTTGATGTGACCGCCCGTTCGTCGCACCCGCTCCTGGTGATCGACGAGTTGCCGTACCTGCTCCAGCACTCGCCCGAAATCCCGGGACTGCTGCAGCAGCTCTACGACGAGCGCCAGCGCGGCGCCCTGCCCGGTGCCGGGCCGGGCCCGCGATTGATCCTGTGCGGCTCCGCGATGAGTGTCATGCACGAACTGCTCTCGGGGACCAATCCGCTGCGCGGACGTGCGGTGGTCGATCTGCGACTGGGTGCCTTCGGCTATCGGGACAGCCGGGCCTTCTGGCGGATCGATGACCCGTTGACCGCGCTGAAGGTGCACGCGGTCCTCGGCGGGGCCCCGGGCTACCGGTCGGTGGCTGCCCGTCCGCATCCGGACGACGGCTTCGACACCTGGCTGACCCGGACGCTGCTCGATCCGGGGCGTGCGGTGTACTCGCGCACCGAGACCGAGCACTTGCTGCGCGAGGACCCGAGGATCACGCAGCACACCCTGTACTACGACATCCTCACCGCGATCGCGCGGGGCGCCACCACCCCCAGCAAGATCGGTGCTGCCCTGGAGCGCCCGCGCAACGCCGTCGCTCACCCCCTCGGAGTGCTGGAATCCACCGGCTACATCCGGCGGGAACAGGACATCCTCCGCTCCAGGCACCCCGTCATCACCCTCGCCGACCCCGTTATCCGCTTCAACCAGCTCATCACTCTCCCGCAGGCCGCCGCCGTCGAGCAGGGATTCGCCGAGCAGGTGTGGCAGCAGGCCGCTCCGACCTTCAACTCCAAGATCCTCGGACCGCACTTCGAGGACCTGGCCCGTGACTTCACTCGCCGATACGCCTCCACCCTGCTGCCCGGTGGACTGCCCGGTCCAGTCGGCACCACCGAGGTCGCCGACCAGGCCGCCCGCACGAAGCATGAGGTCGACGTCATCGCCCTGGCCGCCGGCGAGCGCCCGCAGGCCCCCCGGGCGAGGATCGCGCTCCTCGGTGAGGCCAAGGCGACGGTCGCCCGCCGGGGGACCGGTGACCTGGAGCGCCTGGAACGCATTCGTGGCCTGCTCGCAGATCAGGGGTACGACACCGCCGCCACCACTCTGGCCCTGTACTCCCTGCACGGCTTCCACCCCGACCTAGTCGACCTGGCCGACCGCCGTGACGACCTCCTCCTGGTTGATCTGCTCACCCTCTACGGCGACTGACTCCAAGAGCGATCAGTCTTCGGGCGAGGCAAGCGCGGGTGCCTTAACGGGCGAGTTCCGCTCCAGGGTTCAGGCGCGATTCCACGACGCCGCCTTCTGTAAGTACGCAGGTCAGATGGGGTCCGGCTTCGCGATGTCGGGCCTCTGGCGCTTTCCCGCGCCGATACGACATTGCTAACATTGATGTTACTAACATTGATGTTAGCAACATGCGCCGAGAGCGCTGAGGGAGTAGGTGAGTGGGCGTGGTGGATTTCGTAGGGCGTCGGCAGGAGCTGGCGACGCTGGAGCGAGAGCTGCGGAAGGTGGCGGCTGGGATCGGAGGGGAGCGGCCCGGTCGATGCGTGATGCTGCGCGGACGACGCCGCGTGGGCAAGTCGCGGCTGGTCGAGCAGTTCGTGGAGCGTGCCGGGGCACCGTTCTTGTTCTATGCGGCCACTGGTGCGTCGGCGGAGGTCGATCTGGCGCGGCTGGCCCGGGACGCCCGGGCGTCGACGCTGCCTCTCGCGCAGTTGGTGGCCGCCGCGCGGCCGGAGAGCTGGGATACGGCGTTCGATGTATTGGCCGCGGCGCTGCCCGCCGACCGGGTCAGCGTCCTGGTCATCGACGAGGTGCCGTACCTGATGGATGCCGATGGCGCCTTTGAGGGGATGCTGCAGCGGGCCTGGGACCGGGGACTGGAGACCAAGCCGGTGCTGCTGGTCCTCATCGGCTCAGATCTGTCGATGATGGAAGCGCTGAACAGCTACGGACGCCCTTTCCACCAGCGTGGCCGGGAGATGGTGCTCGGGCCGCTGAACCCCGCCGAGGTCGGGCGGATGCTGGGACTGAGCCCGGCCGAAGCCTTCGACGCCGCGCTGGTCACCGGCGGGCTGCCGCTGATCTGCGCGGAGTGGCCGCACGGCGCGGGACTGTGGGACTTCCTCGGCGAGGCGCTGAACGATCCGGTCTCGGCATTGCTGGTGTCCGCCGAGCGCTCGCTGGGCGCGGAGTTCCCGCCGCAGGCTCAGGCCCGCGCGGTGCTGGCGGCGATCGGTAGTGGCGAGCGTACCTTCGCCAACATCGCCCGCGCGGTCGGCGGGATCGGCGCCACGCCGCTGCAGCGAGCGCTGGAACTGCTCGCAAACAAGCGGATCATCGCCGCGGAGCTGCCCGTGTCCTTGCGCCCGTCGAAGGATCGCCGCTACCGGGTGACGGATCCGTACCTGCGGTTTTGGCTGCATCTACTCGGTCCTTCCATGCAGGAGATCGAGCGGGGACGGGGAGATCTGGCCTTGGCGCGGATCCGGGACAACTGGACCAGCTGGCGCGGCCGGGCGGTCGAGTCGCTCGTCCGCGAGGCGCTCGCCCGGATACTGCCGGACGACCGGCTGCCCGGGGCCCCTGTGGTGGGCGGCTACTGGACGCGCACCAACGACATCGAGATCGACATCGTCGGGGCGGACCGCGCCCCCATCGCCAAGGAACTGCTCTTCGTCGGCTCCATCAAGTGGTTGGAGCAATCCCCGTTCGACCGGCACGACCTGGCAGCCCTCCACCGGCACCGCGCCGCGCTCACCGACGAACCCGTTCCGGTCGTGGCTGTCTCGCGCAGCGGAGTCGACTGCCCGGGGCTCGATGCCGCCTACGGCCCTGGCGAATTGCTGACCGCTTGGCCGCTGTGAGCGGCGGATCGCCACCCTGGCCGACCGCCGTGACGGCCTCCCCCTGGTCGATCTGCTCACCCTCTATGGCAGCTGAGCTCCAGAGTGGCCGGTCTTCGGACGTGCCTGCTCTGGGGAGGGATGGGGGGCGCGTACCAGGTGAAGGCCGACTCTGCCTCGCGCATCCGCTCCTCCAAGCCCTCTGGAGTGTCGTCTTCGACGATCAACGGGCTCGGTGCCGGCCAGGCCGCTATGGCGTAGAAACGGCGGTTGCCGAGACTGTAGAGCACGCTCCAGCCGGGCCATGCCTGATCGAGTAGTTCGGCCTCGGCGCGGGCCGGGCCATCCCACAGGCGGCGGTACGCCTTCGTGTGAGCCTGGCCCTTACGGTGGCGGCCGGGGGCGCGGGCAGGGTGTCGCCGGATCATGAGTCCACCCGTTCGGCGATCTCTTCCTGCCGGGCGACCTCGACCTTCAGCGCGTCGAAGGTGTCGGCGTCCACAGTGGGCTCCGCCCCTGCGCGCAACGCGTCCGGAGGGAACGCCTCACGGCGGACGGCCCAGAAGCGGCCCCTGTCGCTGAGGATCAGCCGCCAACCGGGAATCGTCGGTTCGGGCGTAGCGGTCTTAGCATCGTCCATGGATCGCAACTCCTTTGCGATCAAGGAACCCCGTATGGCCTGCCCGCCTGCGGGGTTCCGCTTTACGTAGCGCTGACTGGTGCCATAGTTGAAGCGACTCAGCGTGTTGGACAAGACACGTAGCGTTGCTCTGGGGTCGGTGCAACGCGTGCAACGGATCGCGAGGCAGCCGTGATCAGACAATCGACATCGACGATTTCAACGACCTGGCAGGAGTTCGGCTGTGCTCTGCGGGCATGGCGCGAACGGCACGAACTGAGCCTGCGTGACCTTGCCGGGCGGATTCGATGGGACTACTCATTGATCGCCAAGTGGGAGCAGGGGAAGAACCGCCCGCCCGTCGAGGCGATCACGGCCCTTGACGCCGAACTCGGCGCCGGGGGCGAACTGGTGGCCCACGCGCTTCGTGCGGCCATGGCCGATACCGATCGGCTGCGCAGGGGTACCGTCCAAGGAAACGCCTCAACACGGGATGAGGGTGAGGATGTGGAGCGCAGACGACTGATGCGGGACGCGGCTGCCATCGCCGCTGTAGGTGTGCTGGCTCCTGTGCTGACCTCGTTGACTGACGCATTGGCCGTTGCGCAACGGCCGGTGCCGGGCGCGAGCGTGTCACAGGGGATGATCGACGACTGGGAACATGCCGCCGATGTCCACGCGCAGCGAGCACGCTTCGAGCCGGCCGCCGCCGTTCTCGCCGCGCTCGCGGTCGACTACACCGACATGGCTCCGCATCTGGGCCGTGCTCAACCCGATGCCGTGCAGCGTGACCTCTCCCATGCCGCCGCGCGTCACGCGGCCCTGATCGGTGGCAAGTGGTTCGACCTGGGCAACCGCCGCGAGGCGCAGCGCTGGTGGGCGCAAGCCCGGCAGTTGAGCGAACGGTCCGGTGATGACCTCCTGGCGTCCTTGCTGAGAAGCTGGGAAGCGAGTTACCGGCTATATGATCCGGGCGAGGATCTCGACAGCGTGCTTCTCGTGGCGCGCGAAGCACGTCGTCTCGCGGGAGATGCCCCCAACGCGCCACTCGTGTCCGCTCTCGCAGTCGAGGCCATGATCCTTTCAATGATCGGGCGTCACGCTGAGGCGATCACCGCGCTACGCCGCAGTGAGGAGGCATACGAGCGGCTGTCTTCCTCGGCAGACCCACATCAAGGCCGTGCGCTGTGGTACGACCGAACGCTGATCCACACTCTCGCGGGGGACGCCAAGCGCGCCGAGGATGCCCGCCGTACGGCCGAGAGTCTCTACCCGGCGGGGCATCGCACAGCGACCCTGCTCGCGCTCCACGGTGCCGCGCTCCACGCTCGAACGGATCCCGTCGAGGGCACGCATCAGGCGTTGCGACTCCTCGACGCACTACCCCCCACGCGACACGATACCCGAGTGATCTCAGCGGCCCGTCTGATCATCGACGGCTTGCCGGAGAAGGCCCGCGCCCTGCCTTCGGCACGGGAACTGCGCGCCCTGACGGTGGGTGCCCGGTCAGCCTGAGCCGGACCCGACGATGCCCCGCTGGTGGATAACCGGCCGCGGACAGACGAACCGCGGCCGGGAGGTCTGCTTCGACGCCTGATTCTTAGATAAGTGAGCTGTCAACCACTTTGGGCCCCTACGCGTCGAATCGTCACAGCGTTTACGCTGACTCGGGAGGGCCCTCATGATCCGTCGCATCATCCGGAAACGACGTCCCGCACCTTCGCTGGCGGGCATCAGCCTCGAAGAGGAGCTCGCACTGTTGCGGGTCGAGCTCATGTACGGTCTGCGCGTCAATCGCGAGGCGTACTTGCGCAGGAAAGTGGACGAGCGCGAAGAGCTCGCCATGCGGGTGCGTGGGCAGGACGCCGCCACGATGCTCGAAGGCCTGCGTGGTTCGCTGGAGCGGTCGGTGGCGCCCACAGTGGTCGATCTGCGTAGCAGGAGACCGCGCGACTTGGGACAGGGCCCAGAGCCCGCCTGAGGGCGCGCCACGCGCCAGGCCGCAGGCCCCTTGGCGGGCATGCGGCCGTTCGCGTGTTATACCAATTCCGCAGGTCAAAGAGAGTCCATGGCTGGTTTGGACAGGAATCCATGGCCGCAGGGCTATGCCATTACCGGCCTCTGGCCTGGTCAAATGCCCATTTGGCAGGGGAAGTGACAAGAGTTGGCACTCCAGCGTGGCATACACAACCTGGTTTGCCCATGGACGGCGATGCCTGCAGCATGGGCGTGGCTTTCCTGGAACAATGGCGGAGACCGGTAGGGTGACTGCTTCACCGCGGATGATGGGGATCGGCAACGGACGACACCGCGCCAGCCCGGGGGATCGGCGCGAGCGGAGGCGTGATGGCTCGTAGGTCAACCGTCCAGCAGGGTCCTCGGATCCCTGGCGACCCCGAGCTTTTGGCTCGCCATGACATGGCCGACTTCGACGTGTCGCCTGCCCGCAGGCCGCGCCGTGGCGGCTGGTCTGGCGCCGGCGGGAGATGGCTGGTGTGGACCGGCCGAATCGTTCTTTGGGCGCTTATCATAGTTATCGTGGTTAATGGGGTCCGTGCCCCATTTGAGAGGTTTACTCAGAGTGGCGCGGCGGCTCCGAATGAGGCGCCCGTGGCCAATCACGGATTCCCGGCCGACCGCGGCATGGCGTTCGCGGCCCAGTTCGCCGGCGTCTATCTGAATTTCACTCCCGCCGATGCGCAGAGCAGGGCGGGCAAGCTGGCCGCGTTTCTGGCGGACGGCATGGATCAGCAGATGGGCTGGGACGGCAACGGCAAGCTGGCCGCCGTCGCGATCCAGCCATACGACATCGAGGCCACCAGCGCCAGCGACGCGATCGTCACCGTGGCCTTCCAGTCGGGCTCCCGCCGGATGATGCTGTCGGTCCCGATCTACTACTCGGCCGACGGCGGCAGCTTCGTCGTCTCCGGCCGGCCCGCCATACTGCCCGCGCCCGGCCGGGCGGATCTGCCCCAGCTCGCCAAGCCCGAGAACGACGACGCCGTCGCCGCCGAGCTCAAGCCGCAGATGGAAGACTTCTTCAAGAACTACGGCTCAGGCGACACGACGGGATTGCAGCGCTATGTCGCCCAGGGCAAGAGCATCACGAGTTTCGGCGGCGCCTTCACCTTCGCCGAGCTCAAGGACATCGTGGTGCCTGTGGGGGGCGCCACTCGAGAGATCCAGGTGGTCGTGGTGTGGAGCGTGCCGAGCGGCGCGACGCCGTCGGCCGAACCGGACGCCGCCGACGCCAACGCGGTCGGCGCCCGCCTGGAGCAGGCATATCGCCTCACCGTCGAGAAGCAGGGCGACAAATGGTACGTCGACGACATCCGCGGTGCCGGTCGGGCCGTTGGGTAGACGCACGAACGCCCTGTTGATCGGTACCCCCGGGAGGACAAAGAAGTGATCTTGAAAACGATAGTGCTCAACCTGATCGAAATGACGCCAACGCCCGCCCCCACCGGCATCGACTCCGAGGGGCTCGCCAACTTCCTGCGGGCCTTCTTCGCCCCGCTCTTCCTTGTCGTCGTCTCCGTGGTCGCGCTCTTCTTCCTCTTCACGCGCGAGATCACGAGGTTCGTGCAGTTCCTCATCCTGGCCATCGCCATCGGCGTGATCTTCTACGTGCCCAACATCATCGAGGTGACGGCGAAGGCGATCGCGGGAGCACTGGGCATCAAGTAAAGGGTTGAGACCGCTCAAGGGCGGTCATTGTACGAGCGGGTGGAGAGGAGGACCGCGTGGACCTGCCCACGTATACCAATATTTGGCGAATTGAGAAGCGGCTCTACAAGCTGTACGACCTACGGCTGCCGATGCCCCTCCCGATCGTGTGGATCGGCGTGTTCGTCGGCGTGCTGGCTCCATGGTCCCTGCTCCTCATGCTCCTGCACATCCCTTTCGCCGCACCATGGCATGTGCTTTACCTGGTGCCACCGGGTGTAGTCACCTGGCTGTCCACCCGCCCGGTGATCGAGAGCAAGCGTTTGACCGAGCTCCTGCAGTCGCAACTGCGCTACGTGGGCGAGCCGCGGGCCTGGTGCCGGATGGCGCCGACTTCCGAGCCCGAGACGGTCACCTTCGCGGGACGCGTCTGGCGGGTCACGCCCAAGCGGGTCAAGGCGCCGCGCAAGGCACGCCAGCCCCAGCGCAAGCGCCGCGCCGCGCTGGAGTTCGCCACCGAGCCCAGGCGAGCCGTCGGCGCCGAGCCGGTTACCGGCCCGCGCCAGGTCCGCCCCGCGGTCGCGGCCGCCGCCGCGGCGGCCGCCCAGGCCCCGGTCGCCGAGCCCAGGCCCGCCCGACCCGGCTGGGGTTCGGTCACGCGCCGCGGCACCGCGCCCGCCCTGGGCACCGAGCTCGCGGTCCAGCCGCCCGTACTCCAGCCTGAGCCCTCCGTGCTCCCGGACAAGACACTCGCGATGGGCTCACGGCCGGCCAAGGCGGGCTCGTCGGCGGACAAGACATCGGGTGTGGGGCCGAGGGTGGGCAAGACCGCTGACAGCGGTTCACGGCCTACAGAGCGGCCGCTGATCGCCGTACAGGGGGATGAGGGCCGCGAAGACGTCGCCCGAGAGGCCGGGAAGCCGATCGACACGGAGGCGCTGCGGCGGCTGCGCAGGCTGGCGGCGAGCGCCGACACGACGGCGTCCAGCGAGGCGACCCGCGCTGAGGCGGCCCGCACTGAGGCGGCTCCCTCTGAGGTAGCCCCCTCCGACGCGGCCCGCGCTGAGGCAGCGCGCGCTCACGTGACCTCCGCTGACGTGACTCCCTCCGAAGACGTGACCAGCGCTGAGGCGCCGCACACCGAAGCCGCGGCTCGTGAGGCCGTGGCTGGTGGAGTGGCGGAGGCGGGCGGGTCCTCGCGAGTGGGCCGGAGTGAGGGATCGCGGCGAGGCGACGGCGCCGACCCCGAAGAGGTGCGTGCGACCGGTCCCGGGGACATGCGCGCGACCGGGGCGGACGAGGTGCGTGTGGCCGGTTCCGGGGACGTGCGTGCGGCCGGGGCGGATGAGGTGCGTGTGGCCGGTCCCGAGGAGGTGCGTGCGGCCGGGGCGGATGAGGTGGCGCGGGATCAGCACAGGAAGGGGAAGCCGCCCAGGCAGAGCCCGCCGCTGGTGTTCCCGGATGTGCAACGGCTGTGGCCGCCGCTCAGCCCCGACAGCAAGCCGGTGCGGTTCATCCGGCCGGTGACGCGCGACGACGAGGCCCAGAAGGCCGGGACGGCTCCCGTGGGACGCGACGAGTCCGCGACCACCGCGTCCCTCCAAGGGCCCGAGACCACCGCCTCCGTCCACGAGATCGGCCCCGCCAAGAGCGAGCGGGTCCGTCAGGAGAACGGCCCGGCGAAGAGCGAGCGAGGCCGTCAAGGGACCGGCTCCGCGAAGGGCGAGCGAGCCGCGTCGGCAAGCGACCGCGACAGCGGGACGGATGCGGACGAGGCAGCGGCCAACAGGGCGTATGCGGACGAGGCAGCGGCCAACAGGGCGTATGCGGACGAGGCAGCGGCCAACAGGTCGTACGCGGACGAGGCAGCGGGCATCGGGCCGTTCGAGAGCGGGCAGAGCGAGCAGGTCGTGCGGCCGCCCGCGGCCAGGCAGATCACCCAGGGGCCCACGCCGGGCGAGCGGGTGCGGCGGGTCGAGTCCGTGGTCGGTCGCGACTCCGGTGGCTGGCGGCGGATCGCGCAGGTGGTCGTCGGCGGCGGCAGCGTGCGGACCGACGGATCGGAGATCGACGAGGCCCGGACGCGGGCGGTGTTCGGCGGCAGTCGCCGCGTCGTGGTGCTCGGCTGCACCGGTGGCGCCGGGCAGAGCACGACCGCGCTGATGCTGGGGCACACCTTCGCCCAATATCGCGACGACCGGGTCGTGGCCATCGACGCCAACATCGGTGGCAACACCCTGACCAGCAGGATCGACCCGGAGACCCCCGAGACGCTGGCCTCGCTGCTGGCGGGGCTGGAGCGGGTCAGCGGTTACCTGACCATGCGGGGCTACACCACCCGCACCGGGTCGGGCCTGGAGGTGATCGGCGCCGACACCGACGCGGAGGCCGAGCAGCGGCTGTCCGACCGGACGCTGTTCTCCGATCACCGGCTGGGCCAGGCCATGCACCTGCTCGACCGGCACTACAAGCTGGCCGTCATGGACCCGGCCGCCGCGCTCGCGGCTCGCGTGCTCCCGTACGCCGACCAGCTGGTCCTGGTGGTCCCCGCGAGTGAGGAGGCGCCCGAGGCGGTGGCGATGACGTACGAGTGGCTCGACGGGCACGGCTGCGCGGACCTGCGCAGGCGGGCGGTCATGGTGGTCAACGGCGTGAGCAGGCGTTCGATGGCCGATGTCGAGCAGGCGGAGTCGGTGGCCAGCGGCAGGTGCCGGGCCATCGTCAGGGTCCCCTGGGAGGACGACCTGGCGCCGGGCGGCGACGGGGTGGTCGATCCTGGGCAGTTGCGCGCGGCCGGGCGGCGGGCCTACCTCGCCCTCGCCGGGGTCGTGGTCGCGGGCTTTGCGGCACAGACGGTCCGTCCGAGCGAAGAGGAGTTGGCGAGTGACCCCCCGGGCACGAGAATCGGTGAGCGATAAGTGAACATGCGAGCAGGTCTGACTTGTTCATGCGCCGAGGGGGCGGCATGAGCAGGGGGTCCCGAGCGCATCAGCGCCTGGCGGTCCGTTATTTCGACGACCGCATCCTGCTCACCAACACCTGCGCATGGGCGTATTTCCGACTTCCGACGATCAGCTACGAGTTCGTCACGCCCGAAGAGCGTGAGGCGCTGGCCACCAACATCACGATCGCGCTGGCCACGATCCGGATGCCCGACGCCGAGGTACACCTGAGGGTCGCGCACCGCACCTATCCCGCGGCCGAATGGGCGATGGCGCTCAACGCCACCTCCGACGAAGGGTCGGGCTGGCGCGATTATCTGGAGGAGATGTACCGGCACGTCTGGGCCAAGGACTTCTGGTCCAAGGAGGTCTACATCGGTGTCCGCCTCGGTCCCCGGGGCAAGCAGGTGGGCGCGGGCGTGCTGGGGCAGTTGTTCGGTTTCTATCAGCGTACGGAGAAGGCACTCGGGCTCGAGGACGACCATGTGCCGGACGGCGAGATCGGCAGATGGACCGAGCAGGCCGAACGGCTGGGCCGGGCACTCGCCTCCAGCGCCCTCTACGCCAGGCACGCCACTTCTGTGGAGGTGGCGTGGCTGTTCCAGCACTCGGCCGCGGGCGCGCTCGGCGATCCGCCGCCGTCGGCGAGCCCGAAGCGGCGCTGGGGCAAGGGCGAGATCGAGTCGCTGGTCGAGGGAGAGATCCACAACGGCAGGTCGCTGCTGCGTATCGTGCAGCCGCAGGGCGACTCCTATGTGGCGCAGTTGTCGTTCGCCCGTTTCCCGGACATCATGCCGTTCCCGGACGGCGAGCCGTGGCTGCACTTCGCCGACCAGTTGCCCTTCCCCGTCGAGATCTCGTCGAGGATGCGGCTGATCCCGCCGGTCAAGGCGTCGAAGGACGTCGCGCGCAAGCTCGCGCACGCGCGCGACATGGACATCCACATCCGCGAGGCCGGCGCGGAGGCGCCGCTCGCGCTCGCCGAGCAGATCGACGCGGCCCGCATGCTGGAGCACGGCATCACGAAGGAGCGGCTGCCCTTCGTGTACGGCTGGCACCGGCTGATCGTGTCGGCCCCGACCGAGGACCTGTGCGTACAACGGGTCGAAGCGGTCGTCGAGCACTACCGTGACATGGGCATCGACGTGGTCAGCTCGACGGGCGACCAGTTCTCGCTGTTCTGCGAGGCGCTGCCGGGCGAGAAGGTCAGGGTCAACGCCTACGCCCAGCGGCAGCCGCTGCGGACGATCGCCGGCGGCATGGCCACGGCGACCGTGGACCTGGGCGACCGGCTGGGCGACGGCAGCGAGGGCTGGCTCGGGCCGTACATCGGGGAGACCGTCGGCAGGGCCCGCAGCATCGTGCACTTCGACCCGCTGGTCGCGGCCACCCGCAACCGGCCGACGGCCATCGCGATCACTGGCGAGCCCGGTGGCGGCAAGACCACGCTCGCGCTGCTGATGATCTACCAGATGGCGCTGCGCGGCGTCACCGTCGCCGTGATCGACCCCAAGGGCGACGCCGAGTCGCTGGTGCAGCTGCTGCAGAAGCGCGAGCGCAAGGCCCGCGTCATCCCGCTCGGCTCGGCGGCGCCCGGTCTGCTCGACCCGTTCTCGTTCGGCGACGACATCGCGGCCAAGAAGACCATGGCCACCGAGACGCTGCGCCTGCTGCTGCCCCGGATGTCGGAGGAACGCGAGTCGGCGATGATCCAGGCCGTCGCGGCTGTCTCCAACGGCGTGGACCCGTCGCTCGGCAAGGTGGTGGAGTTCCTGGAGCAGTCCACGGACGCCGCCTCCAAGAACCTCGGCGCCGTACTCCGCTCCATGTCGGAGATGCGGCTGGCCAAACTCTGCTTCGATCCCTCAGGAGGCGACCAGGTCGACACCGAGGGCTGGACGACCGTGTTCACGCTCGGCGGCCTGACGCTGCCCGACGTGGCGACGGGCCGCGACGACTACTCCTATGAGCAGCGGCTGTCGGTAGCACTGCTCTACCTGGTCTCCCAGTTCGCCCGGCGGCTGATGAACAGCCTGGACCGCCGCGCGCCCAAGGCGATCTTCTTGGACGAGGCATGGGCGATCACGTCCACGCCCGAGGGTGCGAAGCTGGTGCCGGAGGTCAGCCGCATGGGTCGTTCTCGCAACACCGCGCTGGTGCTCGTCTCACAGAATGCCGGCGACCTGCTGAACGAGCAGGTCACCAACTGTCTGTCCTCGGTCTTCGCGTTCAGGTCCACCGAGCGGGTGGAGGTCGATCACGTGATGTCCCTGCTGGGCGTGGAGGCATCGGAAGAGCACAAGGCGGTGCTGAGATCGCTCGGCAACGGCGAATGCATTTTCCGTGATCTGGATGGCAGGGCGGGCCGCATCGGAGTAGACCTGATCTCCGAAGACCTGCTCCGCTGGCTCGACACCAATCCGACACACGACAAACCCAGCGACAACGGGCATCATGATCTTCAAGGGGGAGTGGGCGGCAGAGCGCAGGAGGTGCGGTCATGAAGATCCGGCTACCCAGGCGGCTCGCGCTCGCTCTGGCCCTGCTCGTGGGCATCCTCGTGGTGCCGATCGTGGTGGGCTCGCTCTCACCCGCCGCCGCGGCCCCGTGTGACCTGTCCGGCGCGCTCGCGCCCGAGGTGATCGGCAGCGGCTCCGACGGCATGATGCAGCCGCCCGCGCCCGAGGGCGGCGCCACGGCCGCGCCGACCACCAACTACGCCCAGTTCGGCATGAGCGGCCAGTTCTGGCACACCTATGACCTGGGCTGCTCCGACTTCGCCGCGGTGCTCGGCAACACCTGGGCCAACACGATCTTCCTGTGGGCCAAGGCGATCGACCGGGTGACCATCACCACCTACCAGGCAGCGGCCACGGAAGGGCCGCTGCAGTCCATCAAGGACGTGGTCGATGACATCGTGACGAACCTGTCCAACGCGATGTACTGGCCGTTGCTCCGGCCGCTGGTCATCCTCGGCGCCATCTGGCTGGCCTGGTACGGACTGATCCGCAAGCGGGCCACCACCACCGCCGAAGGCGTGATCTGGATGGTGCTCGCGGTCACGGTCGCGACCTGGTTCTTCAGTCGGCCCGGCGACTTCACCGGCCTCGGCACGATCGTCACGGACAAGACCGGCGAGGTCGTCAACTCCGCCTTCTCCGGCCTGCCCGGCGCGGGCGGCGCCTCCTGCCTGCCCGGCCCCGGCCAGACGAACCCGCAGGTCAAGGCGGGCGGCTACGGCCAGACCGGCACGCCCGGGGTCGACCAGAACGCCGAGGCGCTGTGGTCCACGCTGGTCTGCAAGCCGTGGCTGATGGGCCTGTTCGGCACCGCCGACCCCAACCAGCCGATCGTGCGCGACTTCGGCCGTACGATGCTGGAGACCCAGTCGATCCCCGCCGCGACGGCCAACCAACCGGCGCCGGACGTCGGCGCGCATCAGGCCAAGTACGCCGAGATCGCCGAGAAGCTGAAGAACGACTCCCGCTACATGATCTTCTCCGGCCGTGACTGGACCAGCAGGCTCGGCGTGGCCATCGGCGCGCTGATCGCCGCCCTGGTCGCCGGGGTGCTCATCTTCCTGGTCGCGGTCTCGCTGCTGGTGCTGAAGGTCGGCTTCCTGCTGTTGCTCATACTCGGGCCGGTGTTCCTGCTGATCGGCGTGCATCCGGGCAGCGGGCGGATCATCGCCATGCGCTGGGTGGAGATGCTGATCGGCACGCTGCTCCGGCAGGCCGTGCTCGCGCTCGTGCTCGGCGTGCTGGTGTACGGCTATGCGCTGATCATCTCGACCGCCATGCCGTGGGGGCTGCAGATCCTGTTCATGGCGCTGCTGACGATCGCGGTGTTCTTCTACCGGCGGCCGTTCCAGCACCTGTTCGCCTCGATGAACGGGCACACGCTGACCACGCGCATGCTCGGCGACGCCGCGTCCTCCTCCGTACTCGAGCGGTCGTCCTCGGCGCTGCCGCCGGTGGCGGCGGCCAGGATCGGCCGCTGGGGTGCGCGTAAGGCCGAGCCGCTCATCCAGGCGGCCGCGATGGGCGCGTCGGCGGGCACCGCGGCGGCGGCGTCCACGGTCGCCCAGGGGCGGGCCCGTGGGCAGGAGAGCGCGGAGGGCGTGGCCGCGTCCGGCACCCGGGTCCCCGCCACGGCGGCGCCGCTGAACACCGACAAGCAGGACGGGAAGGCCGCGGGCCGGCAGGTTCCCGCACCGCGGGCCGGGGCCGCGCCGCCGCTCAACCTGAGCGGCACGCCGACCCGCACTCGTGGCACTCCGTCGCCTGGTGGAGCGCGGCCGTCAGGCGGGTCCGCCGCCGGTCCTGGGAACGCCGGTGCCGGGAGCGCCGGTGCGGGGAGTGGCGGGGCCGGTGGAGGTGGCTGGTTCGGTGGAGGTTCCGGGGGTGGCTGGGCGTCACGGCGTGGCGCGGGCGGCTCCGGTGGCTCCAGGTCGGGTGGCACGCGGTTCGGTGGTTCCGGCGGTTCTGGCGGCTCCAGGTCGGGCGGGTCAGGGTCGGGTGGGTCCTGGCTGAGTGGCTCCGGTCGTTCGGGTGGCTCGGGCGGTTCGGGGGGTTCCGGCGGTTCTGGCGGGTCCCGGTCGGCGAGTCGTGGGTCGTCGGGCGGCGGGATGTTCGGGGGCGGCGGTTCAGGTGGTCGGCGTCCGGCCGACGAGCCGAAGGGCCGCTCCTCGGAGGCGCCGCCGCTCTGGCTGCCGAGCAGCCGCCGTGGCGGCGGCTCCGGTGAGGGCGAGCCGTCCGTGCCCTTCTGGCTCAAGCCCAGCAATCCGGACAGGGACTGATCATGGCGCAGCCGGGTGACAGGCGGGGCGTCGCCTTCGCCGCCATCGTGGTGGTCATCGCCGCCGTCGGCATCTACCTGACAATGTGGCCGGACTCCGGCGAACCGGACGCAGGGAAGGCGCCCGCCGGCCACACCACGACCGTCTCACCGGCCGCGCCGAGCAAGCCGCTGGCGACCGCCAGCGGCAAGCCGTTCGACATCTACTCCTACCTGCCGATGACCAAGGAGCAGCTCGCCGCGGCGTCCGACCTGGCCGAGCGGTTCACCGCCGCGTACGGAACGTTCCGCTACGACGAGGAGCCCTCGGCCTATGTGGATCGGGTCAAGGTGTTCACCACGGCCGAGTTCGGCAACGTGCTCGCCAGGACGCGCACCTCGCCCGGCACCGTCGAGCGCGACCGCGCCGACGAACTCGTGGCGGCGGGGACGGCCAAGATGAAGGAGATCAGGCAGGTCGAGAAGTCGTCCGTCATCTTCGTGGTGACCGGCACGCAGCAGATCACCGCCAAGAGCGGCAACAAGCAGGTCGTGGACGACTACGCGGTCACCGTGAGTCAGATGGGCGCCGACTGGCGGGTCTTCGACCTGCAACCCGCCGACGCGGGCCAGGACGGAGACACCCAAGGGTGAACACCTCCCGCGCTCGCGTCGCCCTGGCGCTTGGAGCCGCCGGGGTGCTGCTTCTCGCCGTCGTCATCATGTCGCCGATGCTCATGACCTCGATCCCGTCGTTCCTCGGCAGCGGGAGCACCGCCCGTACCGACTGCGTCAACGGCGACACGCCCGTACAGGAGGTGTCCGACACCGGCGCCTCCGACATTCCGGCCGACTATCTGGAGCTCTACAAGAAGTTCGGCACGAAGATCGGCGTCCAGTGGAACATCCTGGCCGCCGTCGGCAAGCGCGAGACCGACCACGGCCGCTCGAACATGGCGGGCGTCAAGAGCGGCACCAACTACGCGGGCGCGGCCGGGCCGATGCAGTTCCTGATCGGCACGTGGGGCGGCAAGGCGCGGATCGCGATGTCGTCGAAGTTCAACGGGTACGCCTCCGACGGCGACGGTGACGGCGTGGCTGACATCTACAACCCCGCCGACGCGATCCTGGGCGCCGCGAAGATGCTCAAGCGCAACGGCGCTCCGGAGAAGGTACGCCAGGCGCTGTTCATCTACAACCGCGCCTGGTGGTACGTCGACCAGGTCGAGCAGATCGCCAAGGGCTACGCCAAGTCCGGTGACGTCGAGGTGCCGCCGCAGGCCGACGAGGCCTGCGACGATCCGCTGGTCGAGGCCGCGCCGAGTGACGTGGTGGCCAAGATCCTGGAGTTCGCGCTGGCCCAGCGCGGCAAGCCGTACCTGTGGGGCGGGACCGGACCCGACGCCTTCGACTGCTCGGGCATCATCTACGCCGCCTACCGGGCGGCCGGGCTGTCGATCCCGCGGACCACGTTCGGGCAGTGGCCGTTCGGCGTGAAGATCCCGCAGGGTGACGAGCAGGCGGGCGACCTGGTGTTCTTCAACGCCGGGCCGGGCACGGGGCCGGACAACCCCGGGCACGTCGGAATGATCGTGTCGAAGGGCAAGATGGTGGAGGCCCGCTGCACGCTGTGCGGGCCGATCAAGGTGACGACGTATCAAGCGCGCGGCAATATTATGGGTTTCACCCGTCCGTTACAGAACCCCGACGTGCTCGAACAGCTCAAGAAGCTGCAGAATGCCGCACTATGACAGTGATCGTGGTGACGGCGTGATGATGGTCGTGGTGGCGGTATGACGGTGATCGTGGTGGCGGCGGCGATCGTCTCCTCGGATGGGCGCGTACTCGCCGCGCAGCGGGCCGAGCCGCCCGCCCTCGCCGGCGGGTGGGAGTTCCCGGGCGGCAAGGTGGATCCCGGCGAGAGCGAGATCGAGGCGCTGATCCGGGAGTGCCGCGAGGAGCTTGGCGTGACCGTGTCGGTGGGCGCGCGGGTGGGCGGCGACTGGCCGCTGTCCGAGGGGTACGTCATGCGGGCCTGGCTGGCCTCCCTGGCCTCGGGCGTACCGGAGGCCAAGGAGCATCTGGCGCTGCGGTGGCTCGGACCTGGCGAGTATTACGACGTGGCCTGGCTCGGGGCGGATCTGCCGGTCATGGAAGCCGTGGAAGATCTGCTCCGACAGGGTTAACCATCTCCCCTGGGTGACATAACGATTACTGAGTGTAATGTCACGCGGCCTGAGGGGAGGCGACGTGGTCAGACATGGCTGGATCGTGGCGGGGGCACTGGCCTTCGCGGGGGCGTCGGTTTTGGCGGGCATCCAGTGCGAGCCCGTGGCGGCCGAGGTCTTCAGGGCCGCTGGCGGGGCTGGGATCGCGCTGGTCTTCGAGCGACTGGGCGATGCCGGCGGGATCGGGCGATGGGTACGTACGGGGGATGCGCTGCGGTTTCGGGTGAGCCTGGAGGGGATGGGCAGCGACGCCCGGCTCGCGGTGGCGACCAGCCCGGCGAACGCGCTGACGTCGATGACGTGCCCCAGCTTGCCTGCTGGTGGGTTGCTGGACACGGCTCCGGGAATCGTGGGTGGGCCGGGGGATCAGGCGGTTGAGGGGCGAGCGATTCCGGGTGGGCAGGCAGCCCCGGGTGGGCTGGCGATTCCGGGCGGGCAGGCGGTTTCGGGTGGACAGGCGGTTTCGGGTGGGCCGGCTAGCGATGGGCGGGTTGCGGGCGGGCAGGCTACCCCGGGCGGTGCTCTGGCGGCTCGGACTGCCGCGCTGAACGCCCTGGTCGCTGGTGAGGCGACTGACGGACAGGCGTCGGTGGATGGGCGACCGGTCGCCGAGGCGGCGATGTCGCGAGGCGTCCTGGCGTCCGGGCCGTCGTCGGCGCCGGCCCCGTCGCTGAGGACCGCGCTGGTGCCGACCGCGCCAGTGGTCAACGCGTCGGGTGCGATGGCGCAAGGTGTGGCGGGGCACGGCGTGAGCGGGTCGGATGGGACCGCGCCCGGCGGGACGCGCCCAGGGGGCGCAGTCGCGGCGGGCGGGGTGGCTCCGGGCGTGGTCCCCGTGGCGCGGGTGTGTGCGTTGGGTGATGCGGCGGGGGATCGGTTCGTGGACGTGCTGCTCACCGTGCCGCACGGGCCGAAGGAGGTCGTACTCACGGCGGCGGCTCGAGCGCGTGACACGGCGGGCGGCGGTGTCGCGACCGTCGTCGGCTCGACCACGACCTTTGTCAAGGCCCCAGTGAGCGTGCCTGTCGGGGCGAGCGGCCGCGGGGAGTCCGGCGATGACAGCGCGGGGACGTTCGTCGAGATCCCGCGTGGTGACGTCACGCTGAGCGGCCGAGCGGTACGCGTCGAACACGGCGCCAAGGACGCTCGCCCAGACAAGACGGCGGTCGCCGGAAGGGTACGCCCTGGAAACGGGCATACCGCGAAGTCCCATCTGCGGATGGTCTCAGCCGGTCATGCGCACGCGTCCAGCCCCGTACCGAACGGGACGGCCGTCCAGGTCCCGGCGCCTGAGCTGCGGCGCGGGCCCGCACTGAGCCTGCCCCAGGTCCTCCCGCCGCCGACATCGGGGCTCGGCACGCCGGGAGTCGGCGGCACTTCAGGAGTCGTCGGCGGCACGCCCAGAGCCGGGGCTCCAGAAGTGAGCACCCCACAAGGCGGCACCCCACAAGCCCCACAAGGCGGCACTCCCGGACTTGGTGCTCCGGGTTTCGGCGCCGGTGCGGGCACCGGTTGGGGGGCCATGACATCGGCAGAAGAAGTTGGGCCGCCCTTGCCATTCGCCATTACGGGTAACCGCTTTCAACCGGCCGAGCGGGTGAATCCCCTGGCAGGCGTACGCGGGCTGCCATGGGTCGCGGGCGGGATCGCGGTGCTGCTCGGTGCGCTGTGGCTGGTCGCCAGGGCACAACGGGCGCGATTGCGACGAAAGGTGTTGTAATTCCGTCTTTACTGTTACTTTTACCCGGCTAGGATTCCCTTGACCATGGTTCCGGGACTGCGCGGAGGGCACAGGTGGCACGTACGCGAGCGACGGCCGTGTCCGCACTGATCCTGGCCTTAGGGCTGACGGGTGCCGGTGCGGTTCCCTTCGTCCTCCAGAGCGCGAGCGCCTCCGCGGTCGCCTACGACCCCGCCGTCGAGCCCTGTGAAGCGGGCGAGGTGTGCGACATCACGCCGGAGACCACCGTCACGGTCACCACGACGCTGGACACCCCCACTCCGGACCCGGAAACGACGATCACCAAGACCGTCACCGCGCCCACGAAGACGACGACGAAGACGAGCACCCCGAAGCAGTCGAAGACGCCGAGCTCGACCCCCAGCACGCCCAAGACCACGCCCTCGCAGCTGCAGTCGTTGCCGTCGCAGAACGTGGAGGTGCCGACCGCGACCACCACCTCGTCCACGCCCGAGCCCACGGACACGGACGTCGTCCTGCCCACCGTGGCGCCCGTCGAGACCCCTTCGACGACGCCGTCGCCGAGTCTGACGGAGAGCTCGACGGAGGAGTCGGTCCCGCTCGAACTGCGTAACGCGGCCCCCGAGTACGACCAGCGGACGCTGACGCAGCAGCTCAGCATCCCGGCGCTC
This sequence comes from Nonomuraea sp. NPDC049750, assembly GCF_040659625.1. Classification (NCBI taxonomy): domain Bacteria; kingdom Bacillati; phylum Actinomycetota; class Actinomycetes; order Streptosporangiales; family Streptosporangiaceae; genus Nonomuraea; species Nonomuraea sp. NPDC049750. Next base: position 2,021 of record NZ_JBFANB010000007.1, on the reverse strand, counting down.
GTACTGGTGCTGCTGGTGCTGTTCGCGGTGCTCATCTTCGAGGGGCGGCTGCGCCGGATGGCCCACGCGGCGGCCGTACGCAAGGCGGGTCCACAGGGCGGCCCTGGTCAGCCCGGCTTCCCGGGAGCCCCCGGTGGACCGGGCGGGATGGGCTATCCGGCGGGCCCCGGTTATGCCACTGCCGGTTTCGCGGCGCCCGGTTATCCGGGCGGTACGGCGTATGCGCCGATTATCAGCTTCGTCCCCGTACAGACCTATCCGGGGGGACAGGTCCAGTACGGCGCGGTCTATCAGGACCCGAACATGTACGGCCAGCCCGCGCAGCCGCCCATGGCGGCGGGCGAGCCCATGGTGCTGCATCCGGACGAGTTCGACACGTTCAGCCAGGAGCCGGCCAAGTCCGACTTCGATGCCTTCAGTCGTCCCGAGCCCCAGGGGGAGTCGTACCGGGCCCCGTTCGAGGCTCTGGTCCCTGCTGAGCAGCCGCCCGCGGACATCCCGCCCGGTGGTGCCGGTCCGTACGAAGACTCGCCTGAGCGCCCGCTGGGCGCCGCCTCAGCCGCCGAGACCGGCGACGCCGAGCCGTGGCAGAGCATTGGCCAGCCTCGACCTGGTGCCGAAGGGCCTGGTGCCGGAGGGCCTACCCTCGAAGGGCCCACACTCGAAGGGCTGGCCGCCGATGGGGCGCCCGCCGATGTGACCGCCATCCAGCCGCTGCCTCCGCAGAAGCCCAAGCGCCGCTGGGGACGTCGCTCTTGACCTGCTCCCCGCCCTGAAGGGATGGGGATTCCCGTGCCGCTATGCGGCAGCTCGTGCCGCTTGCGCGGCCCGCGCTGTGGAGCGGGGTGCTTGACGTTTCGCGGACCCGGGTGGGTCTCCACGCCCTGAGACGACCAGCCCGGCCGCCTGTCCTTTGCTCTTGATGTTCCTCGCCCCGACGATGTCGGCGTGCTCGCTGTGCCCGCAGGAAGTGCAGGAGAAGATCGCTTGGCTCTTGCGGCTCTTCCCGTCCACCTTCCCGCACGCAGGTTCCGGGCACGTCTGGGACGTGTACGCGGGGTTGATCTTATGGATGACGCTGCCGGTGTAGCGCGCCTTGGCGCGGAGAGCGACTTCCAGCCCGTACCAGCCCTTGTCGAGAATCGCCTTGTTGAGCCCGGATTTCGCCGCCGCGCCGTTGCGTAGGAACCTGCCCGGCCGATCGGGGTCGGGCTTCGGCTTGACAGCCGCGCTCATACCCCTGGTGTTCAAATCTTCGATGACCACATGCCCGTACATGCGGGTGAGCCGGTGCGCGGCCTGGGCGTTGAAGTCAGCGCGCCGCCACCGCACTCGCCGCATGACCTCACTCATCGCGGCCCTGACCTTCTTGCGACGCTTCGATCCCTTCTGCGTGCGGGCGAGTCGGCGTTGCATACGTAGATACCGTTCCGCTTCGCCGGGTGTGACATACCCGAGGTCGTCTTGCCGGTCCTGTTTCGTCTCCCGTTTCGTCTCCTGTGGCGGCTGCCGGGAGGAGACCCCGCCGGTTCCGGCGTGGCGGCGGTCGAAGAACTCCCCGTCCGACGTCACGGCGGCCGTGACCACCCCCCGGTCCACGCCCACCCATCCAGGGCAGGCATGTTCCCCACGCTCCGCGATCCCATCCTCGACCAGGAAACTGATGAACCAGTGTTCGCCGTCCCGGGACACGGTTGCGGACTTGACGCTCCCCCCGAGCGGGCGCGACATCCGAAACCGCGCCCACCCGAACTTGGGCAGGAACACTCGCCCCCACCTGCGGCCGATCCGCTCTACGGGCAGGTGTCCGGCGGTGGGGAAGCGAAACGAGGGCCGCCACTTCGCCTTCGACTTCCAGCGCACCTTCCACGTGCCATGCTTGCGGCACGCCTGGTCCAGGTCCTTGAGGGTCAGCTGGATCACCTGGGCGGGCGCATCAGCGAGCCAGTCGCAGTACGGGTCCTTCTTCGCCTCGGCGAGCTGCCCGCACTGCTCGGCATAGGTGATCCACCCTCCGCGCC